>CAZKXG010000162.1:6742-8128 GCA_964556465.1 uncultured Cryomorphaceae bacterium
AACTTTCTTGCGTGATTGAGCTTAAAATCGAAATCGTGATCATCCGTATTGGGTCCAAATCTGATTTCCTTCACAACAACTTTCTGCTGCTTGCTTTTAAGTTCCTTCTGCTTCTTCTTTTGGTCGTAGAGGAATTTCTTGTAATCGATAATCTTACAAACGGGCGGATCAGCGTTGGGAGCAATTTCGACCAAATCGAGCTCTTGCTCTTTGGCTATTTTTATTCCTTCTTCTACAGTTACTACTTGTGGTTCCTGTCCATCGGCTAATAGCCTGATTTGAGGTGCAGTAATTCTTTCGTTGATCTTGTGAGGATCCTCCTTAATAACCCGTCTGGGTTTCCGCTTGTGAAATCTTTTCGCTATGACTTTATGGTTTTAGTTTCTTTTCAATTCTGAATCAATCTCCGTTTGGATCAATTCTGCGAAAGCTTCAATCTTCATTGAACCCTTATCGCCTTCTCCTTGCTTACGCACTGAAACGGTGCCGTTGTTTTCTTCTTCCTCGCCTACAATCAGCATGTAGGGCATCTTTTCAACTTCAGCATCGCGGATTTTTCGACCCACTTTTTCACTGCGCTCGTCAACGAGGGCGCGAATATCGTAAATCTTTAGCTTTTTTGAAACCTCTTGAGCGTAATTGTTGTAGCGATCGCTCACAGGCAAAATTTTCACCTGATCGGGGTTGAGCCAAAGCGGGAACTTTCCAGCGCAGTGCTCGATAAGAACTGCAACGAAACGCTCCATGCTACCAAAGGGCGCGCGGTGAATCATAACAGGGCGATGCTTGGCATTGTCGGCTCCCGTATACTCCAATTCAAACCGTTCGGGAAGGTTGTAATCAACTTGAATTGTCCCCAATTGCCACTTTCTTCCAATGGCATCACGCCCCATAAAGTCGAGCTTGGGGCCATAAAAAGCGGCTTCTCCTTCTTCCACCACGTAGTTGAGTCCCGCTTCTTCTACCGCTTCTTTGATCGCGTTTTCGGCTTTCTCCCAATTTTCGTCACTGCCGATGTACTTTGCTTTGTCATTCGGATCCCGCAGCGAAACCTGAGTGACAAAATCGTTGAAACTCAAGGTTTGGAAAATGTAAAGCACGAGGTTGATCACCTTCTTAAACTCTTCTTTTACCTGATCTGGCGTGCAGAAGAGGTGGGCATCGTCTTGCGTGAAGCCGCGTACCCTGGTAAGTCCGTGCAGCTCTCCGCTTTGCTCGTATCGGTACACTGTTCCAAATTCAGCGTAGCGAATGGGCAAGTCCTTGTAAGACCTTGGTTCCGACTTGAAAATCTCGCAGTGGTGAGGACAGTTCATTGGTTTCAGCAGGTATTCTTCATCTTCGTGAGGAGTCTGAATAGGCTGAAAGCTGTCCTTTCCGTATTTC
>CAZKXG010000163.1:0-8056 GCA_964556465.1 uncultured Cryomorphaceae bacterium
TTGATTTACTGCCATTTACGCCATCATTGTCCCATACTTCGAAATAGTACTCGACCGACTCTCCTGCCGCTTTAATTGACCCGCTAAAATCTTTGTAATGGAAGAACTCCTGTGTTTCAGAAGCATTGATTTGCAGAGACTCTTGATGGGGTTGTCGTTCTCCTTCTGCCGAAATCACATCATAGTGGAATAACAAGCTTTTGATGCCGTGATCATCAGAAACGGACCCCCCGAAGAATATTCGTCGTTCATCTGTGGAATCTACCGTTTCATCAACATTAATTTTTGGGAAGGCATCTTTTACGACATCCAATCTATAAGTTACGGTATCTGCTGCCCCTGCCTTCGCATTGTATGCGCTGATGGCATATGATTCAGATTGAAACATGCGATCTGAATAGGTGAAAACGCCTCCTTCACCAACCCCAGGAGTCATTGCTGAATCTCCAATGGAGAAGAATAGCTCTTCAGTATTCTCAGTCTTGAACTCCCAACCTACTTGGCTTCCTTCGGGCACCTGTATATTCCCGCGATTCGTGAAAGTCTCATCTACCTTTTTAAGATAGTCGGGATAGCTCACCTCAATTGTCATCTGCCGAACCACGGGAGGTGGTAGGACTGAGATCAAATAATCCGAAGAATAAAATCCATCGGCAAAAAAACGAAATGGGACATCATTTCGCACATTTCTAAATGTATACGAAAAATGCCCACCACCTTCGTGATTCAGCCGAAAAGCTTTTCCACCTAATTCGATTTTCACCGTTTGAGGTATGTAGTCTCCGTATACCTCGGCTTCTAGGGTGAAATCCTTATTACCGGGAACGGAAAGAGACTCATTCACCACGTTAAATTCAAACGGAGCCTTAGGGGTGTATTCTTGATTGTAAGTGACGATCCGTTGAGTTCCTTCGGTCAGCACTGCGGGCGAAATAACGAGCAGAATAATGGCAAAACCCACAGGAGGAAGGACATATTTCAAGTACTTTTTATTGTCTGAAAAGTTGATGGCCGATTGAAACGAGACAGGCTTTAACTCGGAAGTTTTTTGTTCAATACCTGCTATGAGCAATGAATTATCGACTCCTGGACTTCCGGCCTGTCGATGCAATTGCAAAGTATTGAGCAATTTGTCTTTGACTTCAGGGAAGTGCTTCCCAATAATAGAAGATGCCTGTTCGTGTGAAATAATCGACCCAAGGCGAAAGAGCTTCAGACCTGGTATAAAGAGATTGCGGATTATCAATACGAGGAATATAGCGACCAAGCTGAAAAAAAGAACACCTCGAATAGTGCCTGAAAAACGCCCAAAATACTCTAGTATTGAAACAATTAGAACAGCACTGATGCCTATTCCTATAAAGTACAAGCCCCCGCGAATCATCTCGTTCAGATAATACCTGCGGATGAATGCGTCCAACTTCTCTATCAAACTCTCATATGAATCTGCCATAACTATTGCAATAAACGCTTTGGGCTACTCAAAGTAATCAGGGAGCAAGTTAAGGATTGTTAAGCAGAAGCGCACACCACAAAACGGCTGAGGTGGAGCTTTCGTGTGCCTGATGAAACGGATAACCATCCATTTTTAATGACATGAAGTTTTGAAGTTTCGACCAAACGCATCATATCATGTATTTCAACCTTAGGAGAGTAAGTATTTAGGATTAATATTCCCTTCTTTGAAAGGAGCGCGGATGTAGTTTCTATCAAATTTGGAAGTAAATGTTCCAGCCTCCAATGCTCTCCTTTTTTACCTCTTCCATAAATCGGAGGATCCATAATGATGAAGTCGTATTTGTTTCCGCGTTTCACTTCTTTTTTGGCAAAAGCCAGCGCATCTTCAACTACCCAATGAATTCCACCGATCGCACTTGCGGTAGCATTTTCGGCCGCTTTGTTGACGATTGATTTCGAAGAATCTACGTGAAATACGTTGCCACCCACTGCAGCAGCGCATAGACTGGCTGCTCCTGTATAGCCAAAGAGATTCAAAACTCGATTTCCAGGTTTTACACTCGTCATTAAATATTTCCAATGCTCGGCTTGCTCAGGAAATAAACCAATGTGCTTGAAGGGGCTTAACCCCAACAAGGCCTTCCAAGTTTTTTTTCCATTGGTAAATGAGAATTCCCAAGAATCGGGTACTGAGTCGCGCTTTATCCACTTCCCTTTTGTTTTTGTGGTTTCTGTGAATTTGGCCGAAGCCAATTCTTTCCATCGACTTGAATTCAGGGCTGGCAAACCCGTGGCCTGAACTTCGGGCCTATCCAAAATTACGGCACCAAAACGCTCGAGTTTTCTGCCGTTTCCAAAATCGATTAATTCATAGTCTATACTCATGAAGCTAACAAAGGTAGTTTCAATTCCAATCCGGTCAATTGGCCTATCTTTGCGGCCAAATTAAGAAACCACGCATGAAAGTTCGCGTTCGATTTGCGCCTAGCCCTACAGGCCCATTACACATGGGAGGTGTGCGCACGGCCTTGTACAATTACCTTTTCGCTAAGAAAAACGGTGGAGATTTTATTCTTCGAATTGAAGACACCGACCAAAACCGCTACGTAGAAGGTGCGGAAGATTACATCAAAGAAGCCTTGGCTTGGTGTGGGATGACTCCCGATGAAGGCCCCGGATTCGGTGGTGATTTCGGTCCTTATCGCCAAAGTGAGCGAAAAGCGATGTATCGTGAATACGCTGATCAACTCATAGAATCAGGCAATGCATATTACGCTTTTGATACTCCTGATGAGTTGGATGCAATGCGCGAAAGGCTGAAGAAAGCGAAAGTCGCTTCTCCCCAATACAACGCCATTACGCGAGAATCAATGCGCAACTCTCTCACCTTGAGTGAGGAAGATGTGGCGAAGCTTTTGGACGAAGGACACCCCTATGTAATTCGGTTTAAGATGCCGCGAAAAGAAGATGTGCGCGTCAACGATCTTATTCGCGGCTGGGTAGTCGTGAACACCACCCAGCTAGATGACAAGGTGCTTTTCAAAAGTGATGGAATGCCGACTTATCATTTGGCCAATATTGTGGATGACCACAAGATGGAAATTACACATGTGATTCGTGGTGAAGAGTGGCTTCCTTCAGCCCCTCTTCATGTATTGCTTTATGATGCATTTGGTTGGGAAGCCCCTCAGTTTGCCCACTTGCCTTTGCTTTTGCGACCTGATGGAAACGGAAAACTCAGCAAACGCGATGGAGATCGATTGGGATTCCCCGTCTTTCCGCTGGAATGGACTGATCCTAAAACCAGTGAGAAAGCAAGTGGTTACAAGCAAAATGGATACTTCTCCGAGTCATTTGTGAATATGCTTGCGATGCTTGGCTGGAACCCCGGAACCCCTCAAGAAATTTTCTCGATGGATGAATTGATCGAGGCATTCAGCTTGGAACGAGTAGGAAAAGCAGGAGCTAAGTTCGATCCGAACAAGACGAAATGGTTTAACCAGCAATACCTTCGCGCGAAAAGCGATACAGAACTGGGTGAGTTGATAGCGCCTTTGGCAAAAGAGAAAGGATACGATGTAGGCTTGGAATACCTTTCGGAAGTAAGCCGATTGATGAAGGAGAGAGCTTCTTTTCTACCGGAAATAGTAGAAAACGGAAGCTATCTGTTTGAAGCCCCCACCGAATATGATGAGAAAACGGCTAGAAAAAAGTGGAAAGATGATACGCCGGAAGTAATGGCGAATTTGATGGCGGATTTCAGTGCCATTAGCGACTGGAACGCCGAAAATGGTGAGGCGGCTTTTAAAAACTTCTTGGAAAAGACTGAACTAGGAATGGGCCGTGTATTGCCAAACCTTCGTTTAGTTATTACCGGACAAGGTATGGGGCCCTCCATGTTTGACATTATGGCACTTTTAGGAAAAGAAGAGTGTTTGAACCGAATGAAAAAAGGAATCAGTGAGTTGGGATCTGCAGCGAATTGAGGTGCGTGAAATAAAGGTGTACGGATACCACGGCTGCCTGGCTGAGGAAGAAAGAATAGGGGGTAACTACATCGTGGATCTCTTTGTTGACGCTGATGTATCAGGGTCTTTCGAAACTGATCATTTGGTTGATACGGTTGATTATGTACTCTTGAATCGAATTGTGAAAGAGGAGATGGCCATTCGCTCGAAGTTGATCGAGCAGGTAGCTCACCGAATTCATACCAGAATCAAGGAATCAGGTTCCCGCATCAAGAAAGCGGGGGTTTGCGTCCGCAAAATAGCACCACCCATCAATGGTGATGTGGCAGAAGTTACCTTCCGAATAGAAGGTTAACGAAAAGAGCAACCTCTTCTTGGTAATTGGCGTATGAAATGCATACTTTTGGCAACCCATTAAAAAAATGGTCGCGTGGCCGAGCGGTTAGGCAGAGGTCTGCAAAACCTCGTACAGCGGTTCAAATCCGCTCGCGACCTCAAAGTGAAAGTCCCGAACGCAAACAGTGTTCGGGACTTTTTTTGTTTTTGAAAGCAGCTATGCGAGACCCTGAAGTGATTTTTAACCCTAGGCAATCCGTTCACGAACTCAAAAAACCCGAAGATTATTTCTTCGCGATTTTTTTTATTGTAAACCTCCTGAATCAGCTAAAAACGAAGATATAAGAAACTTCTCTTTCTTAGTAATTCGCAGCATCAAAAACTCCTGATGCAAGTATGGCCGCTCCGAAAATGGTGAAGAAAATCGTAGAAATAACGATTCCGATTAATACCCAAATCAGTCGTGCTTTAGCCCAATTCTTCTTACTCAAAGGAGTCTCAGAATCAAAGGCCCAAATAAGTATCATTATAATGTTGACCAATGGAATGTAAGTAATGAACAGGGTAATAACCCAGTCTGTAACAGATTGTGGGTTCTCAATTTTTTCAGGTTGATCTATCATAGTAGTTGATTTTAAGCTCCAAAATAGAGAACTATGCACAGGGGGCAAGTTGAATTGTGATAATCGGTAAACACCTTTTCGGAAAAAGCTTGGGATAAAAAAACCTCCCTGAAAATTTCAGAGAGGTTTTGATTGTGACCCGGAAGGGATTCGAACCCCCAACCATCAGAGCCGAAATCTGATATTCTATCCAGTTGAACTACCGGGCCAGTGCAAATTTAATGGGTTTACTGAACTTGGAGCACCTAGAGCCCAACAAATAATGAATAACAACCCTTTTCTGTGTATGATTTTGATAATTTTCGCGTTTAGTTGACTCAACCGGTTTTTGATGAATGATTTTTTGATGCTTTCCCGATTAGGATTATCCCTTCTGGTTTCACTTATTTCCTTCACTGCTTTTGCCCAAATAGGTACATGGAGAGACCATCTGAATTACAATAGTGCCCTTCATATTGACCTTTTAGGCAATGAGGTGTTCGTCGGGTGTGACAATGCTGTATTCGTGTACAATAAAGTCAATAATGATATTACTCGCATAAGTAAGGTAAACGGATTAACCGACATAGGTATCACAGCGATTAAAGCCGATGAAGAGAGGGGTTTAGTAATAGTGGGTTATGAAAACGGCAATTTGGACATCATCCAAAACAAAACTATCACCAATTTTCCCGCAGTTAAGAATAGCTCCGTAATAGGCGATAAGTCAATACGACACATCTACTTTTTTGGAAGCCAAGCGTACATTTCAACGGGTGTTGGAATCATTTCTTTCAATCTCGATCGGCTTGAAGTGAGTGATACCTATCAGCTTCTTGCTACAGGGACCCCCTCGATAAACGAAGTGACCGTGCTCAATGACACCATGTTCGCTGCCACGGATGATGGTCTTTTCCGAGGATCGCTAAATACAGATCTCACTGTTTTCGCCAATTGGATTCAAGATCTTTCAATTCCCGTTCCTTTTGGCCCCGTTAAGAATGTCTCTACAGTTGCAGGGTTATTGTACATTAATATCCGTGAAGGTGACGAGCAAGGAGTCTACGCTCGTCAACAAGCGGGCTGGATTAATATCAACCCTACTGACGATATCGTAGAGCTTACTGAATCTCCATCAGGGTTGGCCCTCAATACTAGCTATTTTATTGATGTAAAGAATCCGGATGGTTCCATACTTTATCGAATTAGCAATTATGGAGATGATGTATCCATGCTCGCGTCTCAAGCCATCTATGATGAGATGGGAGATCTCTGGATTGCAGATGCTGGCTTGGGACTTATTAGGTATAATCAGGATACTGGCTTTGAATTTATCAGAGTGTCTGGCCCCGGAACCAATAGTGCCTTTAAACTCGAACTAGCTGATGGAAGGCTTTGGGTGGCAAGCGGCTTTCCTCAGCATCCCGGAAACTGGAACAATAGTTTTCTTCAAGTAGGGTTCTACAAATTTTACAACGGAGAATGGGAGAACTACATGCCGAAAGAACTTCCTGTTTTTTCGGAAGAAAGAATCTCTGATATCACCGTAGCCTATCCGGATCCTGATAATCCTGATCTAGCTTATGTTGGAAGTTGGCTGGGCGGAATGGTTACCGCAGAAGGAGGGGAAATTCTAACCGTTTACGATGAAAACAACAGCAGTCTTGAAGCTCGAGAAGAATTTGTTCTTCCGGAAGGAGAGGGTTTTGTTGGTGTTGCAGACGTAGTAAAAGACGATGAAAATAACCTATGGATGACCAATGGATATGCCGATGAACCTTTGGCTGTTTTAAGACCGGATGGATCTTGGGAATCCTTTGACTTAGAAGGAAACTTTGATGCCGCACGTGTGCTTACCAGAATGATCGTAAACCGCGAAGGAGATATATGGATGGTTGTTAATCGTGTGGGGGTAGCTGCATTTTCACCTTCGCGTGAACAAGGGGAAAAAAATTTCGAACTCTTCAGATCAGGAAGTGGCAATGGAGGCCTTCCTATTGACGAGGTCTACAGCATAGCTGAGGATTTGGATGGTGAAATATGGGTGGGAACTTCTGATGGTGTGGCTGTATTCTATTCACCTTTTGATGCTTTTTCAGCTGACCCAAGTGATGCCAGACAAATTCTGGTTGAACAGGACGGAATTTTCCAATTTTTACTTGAAGCGCAGAGCATTAGTGCCATTGCCATTGATGGAGCAAACCGCAAATGGATTGGAACATTCGGTTCGGGAGTATTTCTACTTTCGGAAGACGGAACAGAACAAATTTTAAGATTTACAGCCGATCAGAGCCCGTTGTTTTCTGATGTAATCAATGACATTGTCGTAGACCGTGAAACAGGTGAAGTATTCATAGCTACAGTAGAAGGAATTCTCTCGTATCAAGGAGATGCTATAGGTGGAGAGCCTTCTAATGAGTGCATAACAGTTTATCCGAATCCCGTTCGTGAAAATTATACGGGGCCGATTGTTATTGAAGGCATTATGCGAAACAGCGATGTGAGGATTACAGATATGCGAGGAAACTTGGTGGCATCGCTCGAATCAACGGGAGGCAGAGCGATTTGGGATGGAAAGAATTTGAATGGTGAAAGAGTGGCTACCGGAGTCTATTTTGCCTTGGTTTCAAGCGAAAGTGCTGATTCAGAATGTGTGAGTAAAATACTAATGATCAAATAGGAGTGGAGACCACTACTGAAGGTCTGATTCTTAAAAAGGTTCCTTATTCAGGTTCATCCGTGATCGCTTCCGCCTACACGAGAAAGTTTGGAATTATGTCTTTCATGGTTCGTGGGTTGGGAAGAAAGCGGGGCAATAAACTTTCTGCTCTGGAGCCACTGTCAGTGGTTGATATCACCTTTCACTTCAGGGAGAAATACGACTTACAAACAGTAAAAGAAATCAGCGTAAAATCTGGTTCGGGTGGCTTGTTTTATGATCCGATAAAGGGGAGTATTCAGCTTTTTCTGTCGGAGATGCTTTATAAATCACTCCGTGAAGAATCTCCCGATGAAGAACTTTTTGACTACATCACGTCTTCATTGCAGTATTTCGATTCAGGATCGGATCACACCTATTTTCATCTCATCTTTTTGACGAGGCTCACCAAGTTTTTCGGGTTTTTTCCGAAAGGGGAGTTCGATAAACGAACGTGCCATTTTGATCTCCAAAACGGAGTCTTTACAGCAAAT
>CAZKXG010000164.1:0-2343 GCA_964556465.1 uncultured Cryomorphaceae bacterium
AAATCAATCTTCTCCGGCGAAAGTATGGTGCATCTATCAGATTATCACGCAATTTTTTCAGCAATGCCTGCGCTTCTGTTGGGACATCGCCCTGAAAAACAACGTCCTGAATAACATAGCCCGCTAAGTCAGGTGCAGGTGAAGGAAACCAAAAAATGGTGACTTCGCCCGTAACCGGATCTACACTAATTGTTTCGACCACCGGCCTTTGAGGGCCCACATCGTCTCTGAATTCTCCTGACACTTCCTGTGAAGCCATGGAGCAAGCACCTTGCTGATACCTCACTCGATAGGTGAACTCAGTCAAGTCACATACGCTGTAAAGCGTATCGCGATAAACATCTGTTGACGGCGGAAGCGTAGCTATGGCGATAAAAGCGGCTCCGGCTTCACTTCTTTCGATGGTAAACTCTCCACCCAATGGCATGGGGTCAAATGGAAAATTCCACTCGAGTTGAGCAACAGATGATGCACCCGTTGGAATCAATTCTAAGAAAATCGTACTGATCGTATCTGCCGGAAGGCTTCCGGGTAAATCCCGATCTATCACATAATAGCGGACGCTTGTCAAATTGGCTCCGGCACCTACATCATTGAAAGTCAAATCGGGAAATCCTACAGTTGGGGCTAAAGGCCCTGTAAAACCTACACCCTGATCGCGGTAAATCTCGTAAACAGTGCCCGGTACGGCATCACCATATACCCACGAGAGCTCAACTTCTCCTGCTCCGTTCACATCGGCGCACAAGGAGGTGGGCTGGCTTTGCGCGAATGAAAAAAGCGGCAACCAAAAAGTCAATAAAATCAAGTATGTCGGGAGTCCCAACCTCATCTAACAAAGATACATCCTTTAAGAAACGTCATAAGCTTTTCATTATTTTGACGTTCCAAGCCTTAGATCGTTGTCGGAAAAACCGTCACCAACGATGGCAATGGTAAACTTTTCAGTGTCGCAATACTTTTGAGCAACAGACAGTATATCTGCGGGTGAAACTGCATAGATTTTTTCTAAGAATTCTCCATAGTACGACTGCGACAATTCATGCATTAGCATGGTATTCAATAAAGATGCTTGACTAAACGTCCCATCAAAACTCCTCAACAAACCTCCTGCTGTATAGTTCTTCACCAGCTCTAGTTCTTCGCTGGTAATCGGCTCTTCGCATAATCGGTTGACCTCATAATAGATCTCTTTTAATGTCGCATCTGTGTGCTTTGCTCCCACTTGAGTAGAAATGACGATATAAGCCAAATCCTTTAACTGGTTAATTCTCGAACCTATGCCATATGTGTATCCTTTATCTTCTCGAATATTCTGCATCAGTCTGGAGCCGAAATAGCCTCCCAGTATGGTGTTCGCGATGTACAATGCGGGATAATCGTCGTGATGTCTCGAAATGGCAGGAAAGCCAACACGGATAGCGCTTTGCAATGCTCCATCTTTTCGCACGAAATTCGTTTCCCGCTTCGGATGATAGGTGCCTAGCTCCTTAAGATCGACGGAACCTTCATCAACTTTAAGGACTTGTTTCAGTAAGGCAATTGCTTTCTTTACATGACCACCACTGATGAGTATTCGGGCATTTTTCATTCGGTAATTTTCCTTATGAAAAGCCTTCAGGTCAGTTCGATCGATTTTATCAAAGTCTTCAGGTGCAAATCGTTCTGCATACTTTGAATCACCAAAAAACAACTCGCTAAAAACCAGCCGACAGATAATCTCCACCTTTTCCAGATTCACCTTCAGACTAGCTGCCGTCCTTCGCTTATAGCTTTCCAATTCCTTCTTCGGGAATGTAGGCTCCTGAACAATGGCGCCAAAGAGAGGTATCAATGCTTCTAAATTTGACTTGAGGCAAACCAATGCTACTGAGGCCAAATCCTTCCCCACTCCTGTTTGAATTTTAGCCCCGTAGTAGTCTTTTATTTCGCTGATTTGATTGGCAGAATACTCACCCGCCCCTTCAGTAAGCATGGAAGAAGTAGCGCTGGCCAACAAGGGTTTCACTTCCTCTCCAGAACCTGCAGGAAAAACAATTTCAATCTTAATCAATTCCTCGGCTTCATCTTCCACCACGAAAACGGGAGTGCCGTTTATGTGATCCTGTGGCTCCTGAGATGGAACCGAAAGATCTTTGACTTTCTCAATAGCGGGTGCAATCGTCCTATCCATTTCGTTTTTCATACCTCAATTCGTTTACACCTCTCTGCATTAGTTTCTCAGCCATAGACTGAACGTCTTCAGCAGATACTTTCAGATAATTATAATGGATGTATTGCAATTGGTCAGTATTTTGTTAAAGAGTTGAATGAAAAGGGAGAGTATGTCGAGTTGCTAGGTAT
>CAZKXG010000164.1:2353-5283 GCA_964556465.1 uncultured Cryomorphaceae bacterium
ATTTATCGCGGAAGCATCACCCAGCATTTCGTAGTAGCTCAAATTCATTGCCTTAGAGAGAGCGCCTGTTTCCGAAAGAGCTTTGTGAGCCAGCACTTTGTTCTTCACCTTAATCAGCTCCCTTTCAGTAGGTGGCTGTGCGGCCAATTGAGCGATTTGATCGAGAATGGCTTCCCGTGCTTCGCTAAGGTCAAACCCCTCGCTCAGCATCCCCGAAACTACAAGAAGCCCCTGGTCTATACTTCCCGTGATGTAAGCTGACACTTGCGTGAAAATCTCCTTATCTACAACTAGCCTCCGATACAAACGGGATGATTTTCCATTTCCCAATACATCGCTTAGGAGATCGAATTTGTAGTAGTCCTGATCTCTGCGATCACTCATGAGCCAAGCCATGTAAATAGCTCCTTGAGGCACATCTCTGGTTAACACCTCGCACTCATCTTCCGCTCTGATTGGCTCTGTCGGGTAGTTTGCGTTCACACTATTCCCGGAAGGAATATCGCCATACCAATGGTTGACGCGATCGAGGATGAATTGTGAATCCACATTTCCCGCGATGGTCAGAATAGCATTTGATGGAGAGTAATAGCGATTATAAAAACGCTTCACATCATCCATAGTAGCCTCCTCAATGTGGGCGATACTTTTGCCAATGGTGGCCCACTGATAGGGATGAACTTTGTAAGCCATTGGCCGCAGTGTCAACCACAACTCACCGTAGGGTTGATTAAGGTACCGCTGGGTGAACTCCTCGATTACCACCTTTCTTTGTACTTCCAAGCCTTCAGGCGAAAAGCCCAACTCCAGCATACGGTCTGACTCCAGCCAGAGCGCCGTATCCAGGTTTTCCTTAGGAAGCGTCACGTAATAGTTGGTGAAGTCATTGTTGGTGAAAGCATTGTTTTGCCCTCCTGCTCGTTGCAATGGCGTATCAAAATCGACCACGTTCTTGCTTCCGCTGAACATCAAGTGTTCGAAGAGGTGTGCGAACCCTGTTTTGTTCGGACTTTCATCACGAGCTCCCACCTTGTAGAGGGTATTAACCGAGACAATCGGTGTATTCTTGTCATTATGTACGATTAAGGTCAAGCCATTTTCCAACACAAACCTTTCATATTCTATCATAAGCTCACTGATCTTGAGTACATCAATTCTCTTGTTTCTTCGTATTCTGAAATAATTTCTTCCAGTATTTCAGCTACTGGTTTAACTTCATGAATGCTTGCCGAAACCTGCCCGATTTCCAATTCCCCGTTTACTAAATCACCTTCAAACATTCCTCTTTTTGCTCTTCCTCTTCCCAAAAGGGATCTCAGCTCTTCAACGTCAGCTCCTCTCTCGTAGGCCTCAGAAATGGCGGTGTAAAACCCGTTTTTAATCAGCCTTACAGGAGCAAGTTCCTTGAGTGTGAGAACGGTATCGCCCTCTTTAGTATCAATCACCTGCTGCTTGAACAGCGCATGCGCCGAACTCTCGCCGGAGGCCACAAATCTACTACCGATCTGCACGCCATCGGCTCCGAGGGCCATAGCTGCAAACATGGATTTCCCAGAAGAAATTCCACCTGCAGCAACTACGGGAATATCTACTGCCTCGCAAACTTGGGGCACTAAACATAACGTAGTCGTCTCTTCCCGGCCATTGTGACCTCCTGCTTCGAAGCCTTCAGCTATAACTGCATCAACTCCGGCATCTTGTGCCTTCACGGCAAACTTTGAACTACTCACAACGTGCAGCACTGTTACTCCTTCATTTTTCAATAGTTCCGTGTACTTTCCGGGGTTTCCCGCCGAGGTGATTACAGTTTCGACACCATTGGAAAGAATCACTTCAAAGTGCTTTTCAATATCCGGATACAACAATGGAACATTGACAGCAAAAGGCTTAGTTGTCGCTGCTTGACATTTTTTGATGTGCTGATCCAAGACTTCGGGATACATTGAACCCGATCCAAGAACGCCAAGCATTCCCGCATTGGCAGAAGCCGAGGCGAGTTCCCACCCACTACACCAAACCATTCCCGCTTGAATAATCGGGTATTTGATCTTTAGTAATTGTGAAATTTTCATAGGCAAAACGTGGTTCTGCGAAGAACGTAAAAATTCGAAGAGAAGAACCCTCTAGAGGTCTCTCTTAAAAGGAAATTGAAAACTATTTCCTATTGCATCCATTCTTCTATCTTTGCGCTTATGCTCAGTCCCCGCATCTTCTGTTTTATCATCCTCTTGGGAATCGCAGCCCCTTTGTCAGCCCAGTATCAGTGGGACTTTGGTGTAGGTGTGGGTTTTTCCAATTACCTGGGGGAGATAGGTGGAGAAGAAGAGACTCGCAGAGATTTCATTTTTGATATGAAATTGAACCGCACCCAATATGTTTTCGGAGGTTTTGCTCGATACAAGTTCTCGCCTACATTTTCATTCAATCTAGGGGCCAATTACGGACGCATTCGTGCGAATGATTACAACTCGAAAAACCCTGCACGAGTAGCGCGAAATTTAAGCTTCAGAAATAACATCTTTGAAATAAGCGGTAGAGCTGAGATCACTTTGTTTTACGACAACGACGTGAGCGGAAAAGGATATTACAACCCGGATTTTAAAATTTATGCTTTCTTGGGAGCGGGAGTTATGCACCACAACCCCAAGGTAGTGTACTACGGTGATTTGGAAGAGTTCAATGGAGAACTCATTGAATTGCAACCACTTCAAACCGAAGGGGAAGATTATAGCCGATGGCAGTTTACACTTCCTGCTGGATTAGGTCTCTATTTTACCCACAATAAGGTTCATCGTTTTGGATGGGAAATTGGTTACCGCACTACCTTCACTGATTACATCGACGACACGAGTACCGAGTATGCGAGTTTCGACGATCCGAACAGTCTTGCTGCCCAATTATCGAATCGCACGACTCCTGAGGCCTTGGCC
>CAZKXG010000164.1:5293-8045 GCA_964556465.1 uncultured Cryomorphaceae bacterium
CAACGCCACCCGTGCAGCTGTAGAAGAAGGGGTCGTTCTCGTGGGTGGCGCTGCTGCTGAATATGCAGAAGAATTTGGGCTAGATGTACCCAATGCAGAAAGTTTTGCACCCGGAGAGAAGCGTGGAGACCCTACAAACAATGATGGGTATCTCTTCACTCAGTTCACGTATTCATACGTTTTAAAGGGCAAAAGCAGCTTTTACAAAAAGAAGTACAGCTGGATCAAGCGCAAGTCGAGAAAACGACGTAAGTCCAGAGCTAAGTTTTAGTAATCAGGAATTGACTGATTTTTCTGAAAGGCTTTTTAATAAAGGTAAAAGTTTCAGGTTTCACTCCGTTCAAGTCCCAAGCAAGTCTATCCTCCTTGTTCGCTCTAATTCTGTTTTGCAAACTGAGATTGCTCTGCCCACCTCTTTTCATTTTAACCATCACTTCAGGCATGTAAGTGGTAGAAATATTCTCCTTGTAAAGCACTCTAACCATAAATTCGTAATCGGCACTAGTGGTAAGATCTGTGTTGAAAAGTCCATATTTCTCATAGACTTCCTTTTTAACGAAAAAAGTGGGGTGAGGAACCATCCAACCCTTCAAAAAGAAAGAGCGAACAAACTTGCCTGCCTTCCATCGACGAACCACGTTCCCTGCTCTGATGCGGTCTACATAGTGCAAATCACCATAAAGAGAATCCGTTTTCGTTACTTTAAGCTGAGAAACTACTTTTTCGATAATCGTATCAGAAGCGTAAGTATCGTCTGCATTTAAGATTGCAATGACGTCGCCAGTGGCCATTTTGACACCTTTGTTCATGGCAAAATAAATTCCCTCGTCAGGTTCGGATACGACTCGATCAATTTTGTCGCGGTACTTGTCAATAATGGCGATTGAGCCATCATCAGATGCTCCGTCGATAACAATGTATTCCAAATCATTGTATGTCTGACCAAGTACTGAAAGAACAGTATCTTCCAATGTATCCGCGGCATTGTACGATATGGTAATTACACTAACCTTCAAGGATTTCTCTGGGTTTAATTTCCTTCGCAGGATTGCCTGAATATACGGAATAAGAATTGAGATTCGAAGTAGCTATGCCTCCAACAGATAAAACCGAGTGCGAAAAACAGGTAATTCCAGGGCAAACCACGCTTTTGGCCCCTATCCAAACTCCTTTTTCTAAGATAATTGGCTTAGCCATCAAATCAAAACTTGATTTTTTATAATTATGATTTCCTGTCAACAGCATAGCGCCTTGAGATATACAAGCGTTGGAGCCTATTGAAACACTGACCAAATTATCTATCCAAACCATCTCACCGATCCAAGAATGATCCCCTATAGTCAGGAACCATGGGTACTTTATAGCTATTGAAGGCTTTAGGACTACGCCCTGGCCTATTTTCGCCCCAAAGAGTCGCAAAAGTACTACCTTAAATCCTGAAGGCCATGGAAAAGGTGTTCTAAAAAAAAACAAAGAGGTGAGATACCAAGAAATCCGCTTGACCGCAGAACCTGGTCGATATTCTTTATTGGTGAATGCGCTAAGATCCGTTTCGATCATTGAATAAACTCTGGTAAGCCGTATGCAATTTATCAAGATTTATTAATGCCGCAGCATTGATCTCAATATTTTTATACTTCATCTTGTATTCCTCATTGGTCATCTTCCCAAGCTTATTTAGAAGAGCTGTAAACTTTTTGTTCACGAGGCTTAGATCATAACCCAGATGAGCTTCAACCAATTTTCGCCATGGAGTTTGATCGGATATAATGACAGGAACACCTATTAATAGAGCCTCTACTATAGCGTGTCCATAGTTCTCACCGGCAGTCGGCAGAAAGAAGAAATCAGCATCTGCAGCAACTTTAGAAATATCCTTTCCAGGCATTGCACCTAGGAATCTCACTTCCACATTATCGGGCAAAGAATCAATGATCTTGTTACACCGACCAAAGTAGCTCCTGTCATAAACAGATCCGATAATTTGGAAACTAACAGATATTTCACTGTCAATGTGCTTGAGACACTCCAACGCAAAGTGGATGTTTTTCTCGGGTGCGATACGTGCCACGCTGTAGAGACGAAGCCTGTTTTGCTTCTTCGTATGGGATGTTCTTAGATTGACATCGCTTTGATTTCCCGGAATATTAGCGGCAATTTCAATAGGGACATTCCTAAACCAAGCTGAGACCTGCTCTGACTCGACTGAATTGGTCGCATGGAATTTCACACTCGAAAAAAGCCCAAACATCCTCGATAGCTTTAAGAAGGCCTTCTTCTTGAATGACTTGATTCCCATGGCAGCTGGGGCGAGCATTCCTCTGGGTGCTACCACTACTTGAGTAGACTGATTTCGCAAAGCAATAAGCGGAAAGATGGTAAATGCTTTACTGAACATACCGTTCAAATAGGCCACATCAGCATTCGCCTCAATGCTTATTTCTTTGATATTATTCAACCGCTGCCTATCGGGAGATAAGTACAACACTTGGGCTTTTCCCATCTTGACCCATTCATTCGGCTTCACACCTTGATATGGCTCATTTTCTAAGTAATCTCGATCGCCACACACAACCTTGAAGTTGAGCTCATCACCCAATTGTTCGACAATATTGGCACAGGAAGTAATCGGCCCTCCGGCCTTGTATCCGGGCAGGTACCAATCAGTAAAAAGAAGGATGGTCCTTTTATCAGATTCCATTTTCGTCGAGCCAAGCTTCAAGAATGCAAAGATGCCATATCCGTGACCACG
>CAZKXG010000165.1:0-7978 GCA_964556465.1 uncultured Cryomorphaceae bacterium
TGCCGGCTGCAGCAAAAAAATAGGATGCCAAGAATAGGAGCAAGAGCTGTTTTCGCTGGTGAAAATGAAAAATAGCAGTCACCTGAAGGAAAACAAGCAAAGCGTAGAACAAGTCTATCTCACCGGCATTAACCGCTCCGTAAAAAATTAAGTCTCCAAAAGTCAGAAAGGTGATTGCAGCGTAGAGAGCTGTTTTCCACTCTCCATATTTTCTAACCAACCAAAAAAGGACTGCCGCAATAATCCAAAGAGAGAGCACTCCCGGGAATCGCACTGCCGAAGGTGAGAAGGAGTTGTGAAGCCAAAATGAAGTAGCTAAAACCCAATTGTAAACGGGAGGCTTATTGTAGTATGGCTCTCCATGGATAGAGGGGATCAGAGGGTTGTCGCCTATTGACGCTACAACTGCCCTTCTGGGCTCTTCGGCTCTAAGCCCCATAATATGATTGAAAAAGAAGTACCCCAACAGCAGCAGTGCGAATAGTAGAATTACCTCAATTTTTGTGGCCTTATTCATCCCGTCAAAAGTTCAAAAATTTTCTGATTGATTCTGAATTAAATTCAAAACGAAGGTTACATATGTAGCTAAGCTCTCAATATAAAAAGTGCGTTTCTTTGGATGTTTTGCCACCATTGTGCTATCTAGGTGCAACTTGAGTCAAAGCATTTCGTCATTTAGAAAACCAATAATGTGATATGAATCCGGAGTGCATCATTCCTGCAAATGATGTACCTTTTCGCCGTAATATTTTGAATCCGATTATGCTGAAGAAGAATTTCTTCCTATTTCTTTTGTTATCGCTAGCAATAGTTTCATGTAAGGAAGATGATGAGCCGCCGATGGATCCTACTCCTAGCCCTCCGGTGGGTGAGTCACCTGTAAATATTGTTTTGGACTCCCTGCCTTACAGTACTCTCGCGGAGTATAATTTCTTTATTGGTGATGACATTTCGGATTTGGTTCCGAATGAGGGGCTTCTTCTCTACAAACCCATCACTCCGCTTTTTACGGACTATGCTAAGAAAACGCGCTATGTCTGGATGCCGGAAGGGGAGTCCGCTAATTACGTTTCCGATTTCGAATCCTTTGATTTTCCTGACGGGGCGATATTGATCAAGAACTTCTTCTACGAAAATGTATTGCCAAACAACGAGCGAAAAGTCATGGAAACAAGACTATTGTTTAAGCGCAACGGAGTTTGGGAGTTCGCCGATTATATTTGGAACGACGAACAGACAGAGGCAGAATTTGATTTAGGTGGGCAGAATAAGCCGATAGAAGTAGTGCTTGAAAATGGCGAAAGCGTATCAATCAATTACCGAGTGCCAAGCGAATCAGAGTGCATTACCTGCCATAAGATCAATGAATCACCTTCGCCGAATGGGCCAAAGCCACAGAACTTAAATGCCGATCTTGAATACCAAGAGGGAGTAATGAACCAATTGATGAAATGGGCAGAAATGGGATACTTAGAACCTACTTATCCTTCAGAAATTGAAACTATGGTGGATTGGGAAGATGAGACTCAGCTTCTACAGGATCGTGTACGAGCTTATCTTGACGCCAATTGTGGTCACTGCCATAAGGACGACGCTCATTGTTCTTACAGAAACATTCGCCTCGCATTTGAAGATAATGATCGCGAGAACAATCTTGGAGTTTGCGTACCATTTGATGAATTTGTTCCCGGGCAGCCTATGATGGAATACATAATAGAAGCCGGACGAGCCGATAGGAGTATGCTCATTTACAGAATGATCTCTGAAGAGGAAAATGTTCAAATGCCCCTTATCGGTAAGAGCCTGATTCACCAAGAGGGTCTAGACCTTTTAACTACTTACATCAATTCACTTGAAGAAACCTGTAATTAATCAATAATAGAAACCATGAAGAAAATTTACTTTTCACTTTTGACCATTTTATTTGTGAGCACCTTGAGTGCTCAGGATTCCTGTGTGGAAGCACTCGAAATCCAAGCTGGAATTCACACAGTAGATACGGTTGATGGTACTGAAATCCCCAACCCTATTTGTGCCCAAAATGGCGATGGTGCTACGAATGGCGAATGGTTTATATACCAACCCACCGATACGTTCAACTTAGAAATCACGACTGACCTTGTCCAGAATTCAGGAGGGGATACTCGATTTCATGTCTACACGGGTGATTGTAATGAATTAGTTTGTGTCGCAGGTGATGATGACGGTGGTGATGTTGGTAATGGATATTTATCTATCGTTGAATTGGTAGTGTACCCTGAAAACGTCTATTACATCGCTTTTGATGATAGATGGAATCCCAATGGATTTGATTTTGAGCTGACAGAGCTAGTTATTGTTCCTCCTGTACCTGCGGTTTTCTCATTCACTCCTGAACCACTGAACTTAGATGGAACCCTAAGAGGAGCGGTAGATATGGACGGAGATTTTCTGGATGACGCAGTTTCAATAGAGACGAATGCCGTCAACATTGCGCTTCAATCGGACTTTGGATTGCTGATAGCCTCCTTGCCTTCAGTTCCTCCTGTGTATTCTCCAAGCTGGAGCATGGCTGCAGGAGATGTTGATGGAAATGGTTGGAACGACTTAGTTTACGGCGCAGGGTCCGGTGCAAGTATTATGTTTCGTGCGGATGACGGTGCTTCTTTTGATGAGCAAGTGACAAGCGATTTTTACCTGTTTTCTCAAAGGTCTAACATGGTCGATATAAACAATGATGGTGACCTCGACGTCTTTGTTTGCCATGACGTTGAGCCAAATACCTATTTCATCAATCAAGGAGATGGCACTATGGATTTTATCCAAGGAGGTCTTGGAGATGACGACCTAGGTGGAAACTATGGCTCCATATGGACTGACTATGACAATGATGGAGATATTGACATGTTCATCGCCAAATGTCGTGGTGGTGAAAACGTGATTAAAATTAATGAGATGCACCGCAACAATGGTGACGGAACCTATACTGAAGTTGGAGAAGAAATTGGTCTTGCCGACCCTGTCCAAACTTGGTCTTCAGCTTGGGGAGATTACGACAATGACGGTGATATGGATGTATTCGTTGGAGCGAGCTCTTTTTCTGATGGATCACACAAAATGATGGTCAACAACGGAGATGGTACTTTTTCGGATATGACTGCAGGTACTGGTTTAGAAGAATTGGCTGGTACGAGTATCGAATGGGTTACTCATGACTTTGACAACGATGGTTATCTCGATATCATGGGAGGTGGTGGAAACATCCTTCAGAATAATGGTGATATGACCTTCACTGAGACTGACATTGAGTTTTTCAATGGCCCGGTGGGTGATCTTAATAACGATGGATTCCTTGATGTAATTTCGAATGGACAGATTCAGTTCAACGATGGTAACGACAACAATTACTTGGTAGTGAATACCATTGGTACAGAAAGTAATCTCAATGGAATCGGAGCTCGAATCACTGTTTACACTGAGTCATTTAGCCAAATTCGTGAAATCAGAAGCGGAGATGGATTCCGCTACATGAGTTCACTAAACGCATACTTTGGTTTGGGACAAGATGCTGAAATCGATAGTGTAGTGATTAGCTGGCCTTCAGGAATTGTTGATGTAATTGAGGGGCCTGAAATAAACACTTCTCTTACTGTAACAGAAGGTGCAAATCCTCTTTCTATCGAAACTGAGATCGAGTCAACGCTTAAAGTTTATCCAAATCCTGCTATCAATGAACTGTTCATCGAAGCCTCTGAAAACCTGATCGGAAGCAGAGTAGACATTTTTGATGTTCAAGGAAAGAGAGTTCAGTCAGGAATTTTGAATTCTAACCGAATAGACGTTTCAAGTTTGGAAACGGGCAATTACATTCTTCAAGTTTTGTTTGGAGAAGTAACTGTTGAATCTAAGTTCTACAAGAAGTAACCAATTCACTTTTCAATTCAACCCTCGGTCGTTTAGATCGAGGGTTTTTTATTTTACACAGGTTTCTTTTCACATTAATGAATCGCACGTATTCAAGTGGCTAAATCAATACTTAACTTCGCGCTGTGTCAGCCAAGGAAACAATCGTTCTAGTAGGTCCTGCCTATCCTTTGAGAGGTGGAATAGCCCACTTTAATGAGTCTTTTGCAAAATCGTTAATGGAGGAAGGATATGACGTTAAAATTGTTAGTTTTTTCCTTCAGTATCCTTCACTTCTTTTTCCTGGAAAAACGCAATACGCAGAAGGAGATCCGCCTCGCGATTTGCAAATATTCCCTTTGATCAGCAGTATCAATCCACTTTCGTGGAAAAGGTCAGCCAACGCGATATCCGAATGGAAGCCAGCTGTCGTTGTCATCCGTTTTTGGATTCCTTTTATGGGACCTGCCCTTGGTTCAATTGCTCGAAGCTTGCGTAAAGAAGGTATTCCTGTAGTCGGCTTAGTGGATAATGCAATTCCGCATGAGGCACGTCCCGCTGACAAGGTACTCTCAAGCTACTTTTTCAAGAATTGCGATGCGTTCTTTACACTTTCAAAAAGCGTAGGTGATGACATTAATCGACTGGCACCCGGAAAACCGGTCGGTACAAGTCCGCATCCGCTATACGATTTTTTTGGGGAGAAAGTCTCAAGAGGTCACGCCTTGACAGAATTGGATTTAGATCCAGATTACCGCTATATCCTTTTTTTTGGTTTTGTTAGGAAATACAAGGGACTCGACCTTTTGATGAAAGGATTTGCCAAGTCAGGCTTGAAAAGTCAGAATATCAAACTCATTGTAGCGGGAGAGTTTTACGACGATAGTTCAACCTATTTCGAGCTTGCCAAGTCTTTGAATATAGATGACTCCATGGTTTTCCGAAACGAGTACATTCCTGAAAATGAGGTGAAAAATTATTTCTGCGCCTCGTCTATCGTCGCGCAAACCTATCGCTCGGCTACCCAAAGCGGTGTCACTCAAATTGCTTATCACTTTGAACGTCCCATGTTGGTGACTGACGTTGGCGGACTTTCGGAGATTGTTCCCCATGGCAAGGCGGGGTTCGTAGTCGAACCTCAACCAGAGGCAATAGGCGAATCTTTGGCTCGTTTTTTTCAAGAAGACTTGGAAAAAGTGTTTGAGAAGAATGTATCGATTGAAAAGCAGCGATTTTCATGGAACTACTTCAAGAATGAGTTTTTATCTTTTGTTCAACAAATCAGGAACTAATCCCATTATGATTCGAGTTATAACAGTGATCCTCTTTACATGCTTATTCCTGCCATTGTTTGGTCAGATTAACCAAACCGATAACGATGGTAAGAAGCATGGACCTTGGGAGAAGCGATACGAGAATGGAGAGATTCAATACCGTGGTGAATTCAACCATGGCGAACCTATTGGGACGTTCATTCGCTATTATGACGATGGTAGCCTCCAGGCAGAAATCGAATACAGAAGCACGAGTGAAAACTACGCCATTTTATACTACCCCGAAATAGCAGTCAAAATGGCCGAAGGAAAATATATCGATCAGGAAAGGGATAGCGTTTGGACCTTCTTTTCAGAAGAGGGCGTTCTTACTTCTAAGGAGAGCTATCAAAATGGTGATAGAGAAGGAATGACCGAGATATTTTATGCAGATGGAAGTATTTCGGAGCGAAGTATGTTCAAGGGAGATGTAAAAAACGGAGTTTGGGAACAGTATTTTAATGATGGAAATCCGAAGCTTAAGGCTACCGTGAAAGATGGGGTGAAATACGATGGGCAATACATTACCTATTATCCTGACGGGATCAAACTGGAAGAAGGCAAATATGTAGACGGTAAAAAAGAAAGCTCTTGGTATCTTTTTAATGAAGATGGCTCAGTACATATCATCTACGTGTATCGAGATGATGAAATTGAAGAAGAGTTTCCAAAGAACGGTACTTTCGACTTGTACTGGCCTAATGACATACAGCGCTCAGTGTACACCTACAAAAAAGGAAAGCGCGACGGACCTTTCAAAGAGTGGTTTAACAAAGGTGAGTGGAAGACTGAAGAGCGAGTAGATGAGGCTGGAAATCGGTATCCCGTACAAAAGCTCCATGGCACACAGGTTCGCCGCGAAGGAACTTTTAAAGATGGCAAACTTCATGGTGAGGTCACTACGTACAATGAGGATGGTTCAGTAAAGAAGAAAACCCTTTACGAGATGGGGGAAATAGTTGATTAACTTGTATTTATCTCGCACCCTATGAGGAAATTACTCTACATTTTTTTCGCTTCTCTCGTTTTCGTTTCTTGCAATAACGACGAGACCGATGAGCCTACCCTAAACTTGGGATATGATTATTTCCCTATCGAAATTGGGACTTTTGTAGAGTACCGGGCAGATAGTATTTGGCACGATCAACCCAGTCCTAATATTGAAGGAATTCACGATACCACGTCTTACTATATTCGTGAAGTAATAGAATCGGAGATTTTGGATGCTCAAGAAGAGCCATCGCTGCGCATCGTTAGATTTAAGCGCAATGCGATGTCTGATGAGTGGAATTTAGTGGATGTTTGGTTTGCCAAAAGGACAGCCCAAAATGCGGAGAAAGTTGAAGAGAATGTGCGCTATATCAAGTTGGCCTTTCCTGTAAGAGAATCAGCCATGTGGAATTTAAATGCACTGAATGCCAAAGAAGAGTGGCCTTCATTTTATGACAGCCTTTTTGTGGAAAGGGAGATGGAGGACTTCATCTTTCCCAAGACGATAAGGGTCTTGCAGCGAGACAATAAAAATTTGATTGAGGATGAATTGGCCTACGAGATTTATGCAGAAGGTGTTGGGCTCATCAAGCGCTATGAGCGTGACTTGACTACGCAGCTGAATTATGTCAATGAGCCTATAGCTGAGAACATAAGGCTAGGACATGAGTTTAAATGGGAGATAATAGATTATGGTGTTGAATAGATTGGTGATTGTTGGAGTTTTTTTGTGTCTGCTATCAAACGTGGTAGCTCAGGTTGCAGAAAACCGTTTCCTGGTTTTTTTTGAAGATAAAATAGGAACACCTTATTCTGTCGATGAACCTGAGGCTTTTTTATCAGAACGGGCAATATTGCGTCGAACGAATCAAAATATTTTGATTTCGGAGGAGGACCTTCCCGTAAACCCTGATTACATCGATCAAGTGAGAGAATTAGGAGATTTGGAGGTTATTTATTCCCTGAAATGGTTTAATGCCGTACTTATAGAAACGGAAGATCCGGATGTGATTGATGCTATTTTGGACTTAGAAATGGTTGTTGGTGTTCAGATAAGTCCCGTTCTCCGAAATGATCAGTCGATTGAAATCGTGACTGATGAAGCCATCTCTTCCCCAAAGAATAACTACGCTTACGGCCCGTCATATAATCAAATCAACATGATTAATGGAATTCCATTGCACGAGGCGGGCTACACTGGCGAAGGAGTCTGGATCGGAGTTTTTGATGGTGGCTACTCTTTTGCTCAGCAAGATTTATCACTCCAGAATCTGATGAATAGTGACCGCATTTTGGGAACTAAAAATTTCGTTGATGGCAATGGCGATGTTTATCAACGAAACACTCATGGCTCCTATGTTTTATCGGTAATGGCTGGCTATCTTGAAGACAGTCTAATTGGCACTGCACCTGACGCCTCATATTTATTGTGCATTACCGAGGACGTTTCGGTAGAACGGAAAATCGAAGAGGCCAATTGGGCAGCAGCCGCCGAGTATGCTGATAGTGTAGGTATCGATGTGATTAATACCAGCCTCGGCTACACATTGTTTGATTTAGAAGAAGAAGACCACTCTTACGAGACTTTGGATGGAAACACAACGTTAATTACTCGTGCGTCAAATATTGCCGCGAGCAAGGGTATGTTGATGGTAAATTCTGCAGGGAATTCAGGAAACTCCCCATGGTATTACATCGGTGCGCCCGCTGATGGGGATCACGTATTGGCTGTAGGTGCCCTCAGACCTGATGCAACGGTTGCTTCGTTGAGCTCGAGAGGACCGAGGGTTGAT
>CAZKXG010000166.1:0-6272 GCA_964556465.1 uncultured Cryomorphaceae bacterium
TTGTACTATCAGAGTATTACTTTTCAAACAAATGATCCGGATCTTTTACAACTCGACTATGTTCTTGCGCTAAATACATTTGGAAATGCCAGTGCCTCTTTTAGTGATGATACCTTGAATTTTCAAACTACCTTCATTGGAGAAACCCATACTGACACTCTTCTTATCGTGAACGAGGGATGTGAGGGACTTTCTTTAGCGGCTTCTCTATCCGAAGGAGCTTTCAATTTAGTCACAGATGATATTTCAATAGAACCGTATTCTTCAACTGAAGTTCTTGTTTCATTTTCTCCTTTGCAGTCGGGCACGTATTCTGAAGTGTTGACATTCAATTCGACCGAGGCTCAATATGAAGTGGTTCTTAACGGATCGGCAGAGTCCGCACCTTTACTCTCCGCAGAAGTGCTTACCGATTCTTTAATCATATCGCCTTGTCAGGATTCCATTCTCGTATCAATAGAGCTAACAAATGTCGGGGAGACACTGCTCGAGTTTTCCTATGGGGCTTATCAACATAGATCGCTTAATGAATTGGTAAGTCACATCGATGAGAATTACACGGCTTTAACTGATATTATTCCCGATATTAACCTGTTTACGGGCGGTGATCAAGGCTATTACATCAATCATCCGGCTACCGGTATGTATGACAACGGCAACCGCATAGCAACTGATATTGGTGAAGTTTCTTACACCTCAGGCAACGTGTTATTGGAAAATGGCTTCGGTGAAGCCGGCAGATACTTCACTAGGAAGCGGCCTGGTTTGTTTATCGCGGCTGCAGAACTTGATAGTATCGAGTTTATCAGAATAAACGGTAATCTGGGGGGAGATGGTAGTGGAATCAACTTAGGAGGCGAGCTGCTCTACTCTTCACCAGGGGGGGATTTTCAAGGATTCTACACCACAACATCCAATACTTCGCGTCCTACGGTGAACCATCTTTTTTTGGTTGAAGAGACTAGTACTCAAGATCATTATTTCTTTTCGAATACGGAAACTGAGCATCATAACATATTTGGCTTGAGTTCAGCTTCGCGTGTTTACTATTTGTTGTTTTCTACGTTGCCCTCAGTTACCGTATCCGAAGGTGAGATGCTTGAACTGATGGCAATGTTTATTGATAATTTCGTGTTTCCATCAAATTTGAGTTCATCCGAACCGGCAACACTTGAGGTTGGAGCCACAGCGAATGTGGAGTTGTATATTTCTACATCCGGACTTCAAGAGGGCTATCACACGGTACCGGTAAGTTTTTTTACCAATCTTCCGAGTGATTCTCTCATGTCTGTAGATGTGGTGATACATGTCGATGATTCACCTTGCCCCGACTTTGATATCAACCTTGACGAAGAGTCGTGTAGTGGCTTGATAGAATTCGTTAATCTAACGACCAATAGCGAGGATTCTCGCGTGTGGGATTTTGGAGACGGAACAACTTCCGGTCAAGATCACCCAATGCACATTTACCAGCAAACCGGGGAGTACTTAGTAAGTCTTACCTCTTGTCTATCTGATGAATGTAATACTCATTCAGAGACCATTGAGGTGCTTACCGCTGGTGGTGCAATAGCGAATAGTTGTCAGCCCTTTATACTTGACCCGGATTCGAATACTTACTTTACAGAGATAAGAATCGACGATTTCATTCTTACACCTCCCTTTAATGCTCAAATCAATGAGCCTTTGCGATGTCGGGTATCTTTGGATATTTCTGATATTAACTCAGGTTGTGTTCTTTATGGTGGACGCGTAGTCGACTATTCCATTATGGTTTCACCTCAGCCTGCAGCTCCAATTGCGCAATTCTTTTGGGAACTTGTTGATGAGTGTGAACGCCTGTATCAGCTAAATGATGCATCTCTTAATGAACCGACTTCATGGAATTGGAATTTCGGCGATGGTCAGGTTTCTGAATTGCAAAACCCACAGCACATATTTACCGAAACGGGGTGGAATTTGGTTACGCTAGTCGCCTCAAATGATTTAGGAAGTGATACTCATGATTCGCCTATATTTATGCCGTTTAGCGGATTCAGTGGTATAGCTATCAATGGAGAACAACCTCTACCTCCGCCGAGGCCAGTCATACATATCAAGAGCCCGGAGAATATCAAGTTACTGTGTCAGTAGATGCCGATGTGTGTGTGTCTGAGTTTACAACCAGTGTTAACATCCAAGTACTTAGTGCGGGCTTTCCTTCCCTTTCTGAAGGGGTTGTTCTATACCCAAATCCGTCAACAGGAAATTTCAACTTGAGCTTTTCGAGCCTCACTGCGATTGGTAAACTTGAGCTTTTTGATGCTCTCGGTAAAAGGGTTGATCTCGATTACCGTGAATTACAACTAAACGATTGGGAAATTCACGTAGGCAAACCAATAATCCCGGGCATTTATCTCTTGGTGATATCAACAGAGGTGGGTGCAGTACATAGAGCTAAACTGATTCTTGAGTAAGAATAGTTTCTCATTAATTGAATGACTTTAGTTCGGGATCCGATTCGGAGTTAATTTAACGCGTTGAGCTTGCTAAACTCAATGTCTTGCACATTCCCGTCGCAGGAGAGGTTCATTCCGATTATTTGGTTTCTGTCATTTCTGATGAAAACGAAGAGGGTTCTGTCATGATTGCCAAATTCATCTTTTTGCAACGAGTGAAGTTTGATGTTCTTGTTTTCTCCATAGGAAAGTGTCAAGGTGTCGTTCAGAGCAGAGAAATGTTCATTTACCTGAAGCTCTTCAGAGAAATAATTGCCGATGTATTGGTTGACATCAGGCGAGTCGTTTACTGAGTGCCTCAAAGCAAACAAGCAGCCTCTTGCGAAGCTGCTTGCTTTCCTACCTCAGCAGGCGCCTGTCTGATATCATAAGTGAGATCAAACTCTGTTAAAGCGGAGGAGTGGTTAGACCTCACTTACCCATCGATAATTTTTGAAAAGGTGAACGGATTAAGACTCTTTTCTTCTGATTTGTCTTGCGAGAATCAGAAGAATTGCGATCCCTATGAGAGAAAGCACAATCCATAAAAAATCATGGGATGATTCGATCGGCTCAACATTACCAAATAGAACCAACCCCGACCAGTAGTAAGGATTATTTAGCTCGCCTTCAGAGGCATTTAGGTAGCTCAACTTGGCTTTTCTAAGTGCCTCGTTTTTGGCCATTCCTTCAGCTAAGTTTTGGTAAAAGGTCTCTATGATCTGGGCGGATGTTTTTTCATCGATTTCCCAAAGCGACATGACCAAGCTTGGGCATCCTGCATAGGCAAATCCGTGAGCCATGGACAAAACACCTTCAGAGCTACTCTCTTTTCCTACTCCCGTTTCGCAGGCAGTGAGCACGGCCAGTTCAGCACGTAAAGGCAAGTTATAAATCTCATAAGCATGGAGATAACCATCTTCTTTTTCCGATCGGGTAAGAATTAGCCGAGAGAGCATAGGGGAGTTGGTATTGATCTCCGTGTGTGTCCCCAAATGAATAATTCGATAGTCTTCGGCTTCCTGTTTGAAACGGTCTTCTGTAGCCTGTGCGGCAATGACAGACTGCCCTGAAAAAAGCTCTCCAATAAATGCAGCGGTCTTCATGGCAAAAGGCTGCCGAATGAACTTTTGGCCTGCACCACCCTCGTTTTCACCGTTTTCAAAACCAGGTGCCATAGCTAGAATGCCTTTTCTATTCGAGTCTCTCGCTAAGTTTTGATAAAGCAATGAAGTAGTAGCCGAGAGCAAATAGGAAATCGTATAATCTTCTATCAGAAATCGCCCGGTCTTATCGTCTGTCAACACCTCAAAATTCAGAGAATATAAAGCCCCATCCGGAATGATGAAAATTTCGCTACCACTACAGTGAGCCTCCAGTGGAGCGAACAGACCTGTGTATAGTTCCTCGGCGAGTTCACGACTCTCTTTTTGATTCCTGTTTATTAAGGTATTATTAAACGCTTTGATTTTTTCTTCGATGTCGTTCATTTCAAATGTCACCAACTCAATATTAGTTGGAGTAATGATAAATGCCATGAGCCCAATACTGGTTTCGACATATTCTATAAGTGTCTGTTCTTTTTGCAGAAGTTTATTTTGAATTGCAGTCAGTGAAGCTGTTTTGGAATTGTACCGCAATTCATAGTAGCCTTGGTAGGCCTCTCTGATGTGATCGAGGAGTGCGTCGTATTGCTCTTCGATTTCACCGTAGTTTTCTTTGACCTCAGGGTCGGATAACTGCTTGAGCAAGAATCTTTCTTTGGCAATGATACTATCGGGCACTTGAGCCACTCTTAAAGAACTGAACTTGTTGAGCTGACGTTTTAGAAGAACCGTCTTTCGCTCTTCTGCGTAGCGCAACAACTCGTCTCGAAATGATTCTTTTCCGGTAAGCGCATAGAGCTGATACGCAATGGCCGCGGCCTCAGCATAAATTGCGGCATGCTCATCAATAAATGATAACTGCGCCCCATCTGAATCAAAGTTTCGGCGTTCCTCGCTCAAATAGGTGAGCGCAGATTCTAAATATTCCAGCGCTTTTTCTAGTGATTTCACATCACTGTCTGCGACAAATTGGGCCTTCATTAATAAAGCTTCAGGAAGCATTCTCACAATGCCTCTATAATTACCTGCTTCTTTATTTCTATTCAAAGTCCGGTTTGATTCAAATATCGCAAGAGCCTGATCCAAATATATTTCAGAGCTATCGCTTTCATTCTGTTTCGTGAATACCTTAGCTCGCTCGAGCTGAATTTCTCCAACGGGGTTACTTTTGTCACCAAAATTCTCAGTAAAAATGGCGGCAGACCGCAATAAATCTAAGTGAGCATCTGCATAATCGCCTAATCCAACTCTTACTGCTGCTCTGAATCGATATGCTTTTGCCAATTCCTGACTTCCAAATTGATCTGAAACTTTTGCAGCCAACTCTATTGTTCGATTGATGTGGAAAAGCGCCTTCTCATATTTACCCCACTCTTGGTAAAGCTGCCCAAGACGCTGATGTCTGTTCAGTGTATGATAGTTCACCTCTCCATACTCTTTTACCGTGCCTTCAAGGCTATTGAGTAAGTGTACTTCAGCTTCCTTGTAATTACCCGCTGCAAGTTTTATACTACCCCGAGACTCTTCGTAACCGACATATTTTTTTTCGTCATCGTCAGGAAAAAAACCTGTTTGGAGTGAATAGACATATTCAGTCATTGCCAAGGCACGCTCCAGGTCTCCGATGGAAAGGTAAAGGGCGGCGAGATTGTGGTAATTGGAGACTAAGTTTCTTTGCTGATTATGCTTGTCATAAGTCTCTATCAGATGAGGAATAGCTTCTTTTCGCAATTTAATTGCCTCCTCGAGCAGATCCATACTCTTAGCCAGATTCCCCTCATCTTCGTAAGCGAGCGAAAGATTACCAATAGCGTTTGAAGCGTACATTTTGGCTATGGTTGTGTCTTTCATCAACAGTGCCAATTCACTGCTGCGCTTCAGTGCATTTTTGGCCTTGTTCATATCGCCATATTTCCAGTAAGAGGCACCCAAGGCATTGTAGCAATCCACCTTTTTAGAAAGCAAAACGGTCGTATCTTCTTCTATGATATTGACGGCTTCTTTAAAATGGAATATGGCTTTTGGAGTATTTCCTATCACTTGATAGTCGAAGCCGAGATTGTAGTGAGCGTCAGATCGCTCCATGACATCCGCATTCGAATAGCGATGGCAGAAGTCTAAGAATCTCAAATCAGTGGCCATGCACATGCTGTCAAGCCCAGCTTCATAGTAGACCCACGACAGCTCATTCAGTGAAAAGAGGACGTTTGAAGAATCACTATCCTCTTTTTCTATTAGACCTACGAGGAATTCGGCCCTTTCGATTCCTTCATCGGTTTTACCCAGCTGGGTTTTTGTCCTCCCTGTTTTGTAGACAAACTCGTGTAATGAGTCATATCGAGCCGTTTCAATAAGATAATTCACCTGTCGTTCCAGTACCTTCTCAAGCTTAGCATAGTCCTCTGCAGCGTAAAAGGAATCTACAAGTGCTTGATTGTCGAGATAAATGGAATCGTTAAAGTCTTGGCCAAAAACGCAGGAGTTTATACTCAGCACGATTGCTATTGCCAAGCTGAATCTCATGACCCCAATGATTCTTGTGCGGCATTGATCTCAGTCTTGAAGGGCGAACCGTCGAGTGGCCTAAATTTCAGTGCCTCCTCAGTATTCCCACGTCTCACCTCAGCAAGAAATAGCATGTATTGGGCTTTGTACACGAAGTTGGATTTTGGCGAGTTTAGAATTTTAT
>CAZKXG010000166.1:6282-6859 GCA_964556465.1 uncultured Cryomorphaceae bacterium
GTTTCTTTAGCGTCGTCTTGCAGTCGGGGCCAAATGCATCCATATTGAAATAAGAGGCACCGATATAATAGTTCAACGTGTCGTTTAGGGGTTCTTCTTCTAATAGAATTTCCCATTTACCAATGGCTACTTGATAGTCTTCCGTCTTGTAGTCCACCATGGCATCGTAAAAATCGTAGCTATCTGTCGCACTCATTGGTACAGGCAAGCCAGGGTCGGTGTAACTGTATTGTGCGTAAAGTTCAGCTTGAGAATCGCGTTGGCCAAAATACCAAAAGGAGAATCCGATCAAAACTGCTACAGAAGCAGCGATAGAGAAATATAGCGGTCGGCTATTCTTACTACTTGTCGATTCGTAAAGCTCATGGTGGATTGAATCCAAGTCAGCTTTTAAACCCTCGGCTTCTACCGCATTGATGAGCTGCTTTTGCTGATCAAGCGCCTTTTGCAAATCAGGATTTGACTCTAGTTCTTTTTTAAACTTTTGCTGTTCAACTGCAGAAAGAGTTCCCAAGATGAACCGTTCAATACGATCAAAGTCTTTCTCTAAATAAATGATTTTTAGGAAGATAATTAA
>CAZKXG010000166.1:6869-7922 GCA_964556465.1 uncultured Cryomorphaceae bacterium
GATAGCTCAACCATTGTTTTCAGAATTTAAGTCACGTAATTTCTTCATGCAGCGGTATTTCTGTGTTTTCACAGTAGCAGCGTCAAAGCCCAATTCGCTTCCGATCTCGTCTAAACTCATTTTGGCGTAATAGAAACGATTCAAAATATTGCGGCATTTATCACCCAGTTGAGCATAGAGATCTCTCATATGATTGAGCTTTTCGCTTTTGTCATCCTGTTCTTCCACTTCCTCTGCCGGGTCGTAATCCTCTGCCAGGCGAATGGTTGATTTATAGGATTTTGATTTGACCCGATCCAGCCATTTGAATTTGGCTATTCGGTAGATGTAGCCACCAAGTGAAGACTCATCTTGAGGAGTGAATTTGCCTTCTTTGGCATTCAACCAAGCCGCAGTAATGGCCTCTTGGAAGATGTCTTTGGCATCGTCACTACTTCCCGAATTTTGTTTGATATAAGCTTCCACCGAAGGGTAATTTTTAGCGTAAATTTCTTTTAAGGTAAACCTGTCGTGTTCTATAAACCGACGGGTCACATCATTTGAAATCGGAGGAAGATTGTTTTGGTTGCTCTGCACGCGGCACTTAAATCTGTCAAACTCTCAATTTTAGAGAATTAATCCGTGCAATGCAATTTTATTTTCCGCCGTTTCAACTATATATCGAGAATCTTTGGAAAGGTGAACAGTTTTGATGAAAAAAGTGATTTGTTGAATATGAAGATAGCACAGCATGGGTTTAAATGGACTTCATAGAGTCTGGAGAGTACACAAAGGTGGAGGGTGTAGAGATCATCTGAAGCACTTTACCAGTTACTTTTCGTCACTCAAAAATTTCAAGCACACAAAAACCTGCTCCCAAGAACAGGTTTTCTTGTGATCCAGCTAGGCCCCCTCCCTCGACTGCGCTCGGGATAAAGTTCTTGCCTCGGTTAAATCGTCATAAATTCGAATTCTTGGATATAAAAAAAGCCTGACCGAAGTCAGGCTTTTCTTGTGATCCCGCTGGGGCTCGAACCCAGGACCCACGCCTTAAAAGGGCGTTGCTCTACCAGC
>CAZKXG010000167.1:0-1261 GCA_964556465.1 uncultured Cryomorphaceae bacterium
CGGCCATCCAGCTTTTTTTCTTTGTAGCTAATGGCCAATATCGTGGTAGGAACGGGATTTTCGAGAAGAGTTTGAAGCGCCGATAAATCTTTCCAGTTCTGAGCTTCTTTTACAATGACGACTTGATATGGTGCCATCATGGGAAACCTCTTTACCACAGGAATCAAATCTTCGGGAGAAATATCTCTGCCATAAAATACCGATTGATTAAACTCTCGCTCACCTTCGTCCAAAATGTTATTTTGGATGTAGTCGATCAACTTATCGATATAAAATGACTCGTCACCATCGAAAAAGTAAAAAGGCGAATATTCCTTTTTACGCAGTGAAGTCATTATTTGGCTAAAGCTCATCTAGAATTTTAAGTGTTTTACCGAGCGTCCCTCGGATGCGATTTCTTTCATGGCTCCTATACCCAGTTTTACGTGGGTGTCTACAAATGATTTACTCACCTTCAAGTCGCTGGCAGTGGTTTTGACCCCTTCCGGTACCATTGGTTGATCGGTAACCAGAAGAAAAGCACCGGTCGGAATCTTATTGGAAAATCCCGCCACAAAAATAGTAGCTGTTTCCATGTCTATCGCCATGCATCGCGTTTTTCTCAAGTACTTTTTGAACTTGTCATCGTGTTCCCACACTCGGCGGTTTGTAGTGTAGACTGTTCCCGTCCAGTAGTCATGACCCATGTCTCTGATGGTAGATGAAATAGCTCGCTGGAGCATAAATGAAGGGAGTGCAGGTACTTCTTTCGGGAGGTAATCGTGGCTCGTACCCTCACCGCGAATAGCTGCAATGGGCAGGATGAAATCACCAACGGCATTTTTTTTCTTCAGCCCACCGCATTTTCCTAAGAACAGGACTGCCTTTGGTTTAATGGCACTTAAGAGGTCCATGATGGTCGCTGCGTTGGCACTTCCCATGCCGAAGTTGATAATACTCAGGTTGGCACTGTGCGCGCTGGGCATGGCCTTGTCCTTTCCTTGAACTTCAACCCCTTGAATCTCAGCAAAACGATCCACATAATCATCAAAGTTGGTCAGGAGAATGTAATCGCGAAAATCCTCCAACGCAACCCCTGTATATCTGGGAAGCCAATTGTCTACTATTTCTTTTTTAGTTTTCATGCTATGTTTGTTTGATGCAAGCGCTCAATCTTCCGCCCTATCCTTTTCAAATATTTAAGGAAGGCGAAAAGTATAAAATCCTAGACCCGATCCGAAAGAAACGGCTGGTATTAACTCCCGAAGAGTGGGTGAGGCAG
>CAZKXG010000167.1:1271-2530 GCA_964556465.1 uncultured Cryomorphaceae bacterium
TCATCAAGCTCTGCTGGATGGCCGAGCTGGACGTGAGCGTCACTGGGGGCGTGGTAGGCCTTGGGAGTGGGTGAGGCAGCATATGGTCATGTATTTGATCAATGAGAAGAGTTTTCCCGCAGGCCTGTTAAAGATGGAAACAGGAATTAAATACAGTCAACGTTTCGGACGAACGGATGCACTATTTTTAAATCGCGAGGGAAGCCCTTTGGTGCTCATTGAGTGCAAGGCTCCCGATGTCAAAATCAATGCGGAAACCTTCCATCAAGTGGCGCGTTACAATAGTGCCATTGAATCGCCTTATGTAATTATGACCAATGGATTGGAGCACATAGTTATTTACTTAGCGATCCAAGAAAGAAAAATCTTGTCTTTGACGGATTTACCTGACTATAAATACCTTTAAACAAAATTGATTGATTCCATGAAATATTTTGTACTTCCTTTTCTGTTTCTTGGATTGGCGCTTCAAGCGCAAAACCGAGAGAACTTTAATATTGAATTGAAATCTGCACTGAAAACGACTGAACCTTCAGAAGAACTGCATCTTTACCTACGAGGTGATCTGGCTAAAATTACCTCATACATTCGAGAGAATGACGGAGTAATTAAGGGAGTCGTTGGAAATATCGCTTCAGTGAGAATCCCTGCGGGAAACATGGAGGCGCTGCGTACCGCTGAATACATTGATTTCATTGAATTCTCTCTGTCGAAGCCACAAATGCTGGCCGATGTAATGATTACCAATAACAATATTCACCCCATACATGCCGGTGCAGAGCCTCTTCCGCAAGCCTATCTTGGGGAAGATGTAATTATAGGAATGATTGATTCAGGAATTGAGTTAGATCACCCTGATTTTCAAAATGAAGATGGCACTACCAGAGTCATTGCGCTTTGGGACCACACTCAAGATGAGGCTGACCCTTTCAGGGTTCCGGAGCCTTATGGCTATGGGCAGGAGTGGAATGCTGAGGATATAAATGAAGACATTGACGGTCATGATGACCAAGCTCAATGGTTTGGTCATGGCTCCACAGTGACGGGTGTGGCTGCAGGTAATGCCAACGCGAATGGCAACTTTATTGGAGTTGCACCCCTTGCGGACATTATTGTTGTTTCTTCTGATTTTTCCAGACAAAACTGGAAGTCATCTATTGCTGATGCGGTCGATTTTATTTTCAATAAGGCCGATGAGTTTGGAAAGCCTGTAGTCATAAACGCTAGTCTGGGCGACTATTATGGGTCCCACGACGGAT
>CAZKXG010000167.1:2580-7777 GCA_964556465.1 uncultured Cryomorphaceae bacterium
GTGATGGTGTCGGCAGCAGGAAACAGCAATAATTTTGCACCATATCACTTGGCTTATGATGTACCTGAGAACGACACGGCTTTTACCTGGTTTTCTTACAACACTTCTTCCGTAATCGGAGAGCCTGCAGTTTTCTTTGAGCTCTGGGCTGATTCTGCAGACTTTTACGAAACCTTTTACACCATTGGTGCTGATTTGTCCGAGCCTTCCTATTCTTTTGAAGGCTATGCCCAATGGAGAAACGTTGAAGCCAATCTTGATCAACTCATAACCGACACTATTTTTCAAAACGGCAATATTTTGGGAATAGTAGATACTTGGTGTGGTCAGCGTGGTGATCAATACCTGATTCAGGTGGCAGTAAGAGAAGCGTTTAGCGATCAATACAAATGGAGATTTGCTACGACCGGCGGCGGAACTTTCGATGTATGGAGTTATGCTCCTTTTGGAACATCCGAAATCGAAAGTCAAAATCTACCGAATCAAGGAGAGTTTCCCGACATGGTCAATTATCAATTGCCTGATAAATTTAAAACCCTTGTAGATTCTTGGACTTGTTCGGATAATGTAATCACAGTTGCCAATTACACCAATCGGAATGAATACGTAAATGTGTTAGGTGAAATCACGTTTATCCCGGACATCGTTCCTCTCGACATCGCTGTGAACTCCAGCCAAGGTCCGACACGCGATAACAGGCAAAAGCCTGATATTACTGCTTCGGGTGACTTTACGCTAGCAGCGGGGCGCTTGGCCAACTTGGCCTCTTTGATCGCCGGTACTCCTGATCGAGTAGCTGAGGGTGGATGGCATTACCGCAACGGTGGAACCTCTATGGCCTCGCCGGTGGTGGCAGGTGTTTCGGCACTTTATCTTGATCGTGACCCTGAGGCAAATTATGAAACGATAAAAACGGCTATCGTCGAAAATGCTCTGGCCGACGAGTTTACAGGCGAACTTCCTAATTTACGTTGGGGCCATGGAAAGCTCAATGGGTTTGCCGCATTAACTGTGCCTTTTGGAGTGACTTCATCTGAGTTTATAGCTGCGAATGGAGAAATAAAGATCTATCCCAATCCCACCAAAGGTGATTTGTACATTGTAAACGATAAGGGCAATCTTCTGTCTTTGAACCTTTACGATCTCTCCGGGCGGCTAGTGAAATCTATTGGTTTGAACGGTAGTAATGGTGGAACCATCAATATTTCTCTTCAAGATATCGCCGATGGATTATACATTGTGCAAGCACTTCAGGATAACGGTCAATTGATTTCGTCGAAATTGATGATTGAAAAGTAATTCTTTAGATTTGCCCCCTTTTCCAATAAAGAAAGAATGGATTTATCTCAAATATTGTCAATCGCGGGAAAGCCCGGCCTCTTCAAGATTTTAAACCAGTCACGTGGCGGTGTAGTTGTTACTTCGCTGAACGATGGCAAAAAGATGGTGATCGGTCAAACGCAGCGCGTGAGCACCTTAAGTGATATCTCTATTTATACCCTCGAAGGAGACGAGCCATTGGCCAATATCTTTGAAAAGATGAGGAAACAATCGGATGGAAAAGAAGTCGAAGTGGAGTTTAAAGACCCCGACGCTTTGCGCGAGTATTTCTTCAGAATTTTTCCGGAGCACGATGAAGACCGAGTATATCCTTCAGACATCAAGAAGATGATCAAGTGGTTTAATCTTCTTTTGGAAAAAGGACTGCTTGACTCTGTGGTGGAAGAAAAAGCCGAAGAGACTTCATCAGGCGAAACTGAGACGAAAGAAGAAGCTCCCGCAGCAGCAGCTCCCAAAGCTGAAGAGAAGAAACCTACGGATCAACCAAAAGGTGAAAAAAAGCCTAAAGCTAAACCAGCGAAAAAGGCTAAAGAAGAGTAGACCGAGTCAGATAATATTTACTTCCCTTTCCAGTTCAACTCCGAATTTCTTTTTGACATCTTCCAATATTTCTGTTGAGAGATCGTAAATCTCTTTTCCCGTGGCACCTCCGTGATTTACGAGTACCAAAGCCTGTTTGGCGTGAACACCATGGTTTCCGCGTATAAATCCCTTCCAACCTGATTTTTCAATAAGCCAACCGGCAGCCAATTTGAACTGACCTTCAGAAGTTGGATAAAAAGGCATCGAAGGATTTTCTTCTACGAGTTTTCGATATGCCGATTCGGCGACCACTGGATTTTTAAAGAAACTGCCTGCGTTGCCAATCACCCTTGGGTCGGGAAGTTTCGAGCTGCGAATATTGATCACGGCTTGACTTACATCTGCGATGTTAGGTTCGTGAATTCCCAAAGAATTTAATTCGCCTTGAATGGCCCCATATGAGGTGTTGAGTTGTGCTTTTTTGAATAAGCGAAAGGTTACTGAAACAATAATATACTTGTTCTTAAGTCGTCTTTTGAAAACGCTTTCGCGGTAACCGAATTGACAAGCTTCAGCATCGAACCTTTCTGTTTCGAGAGTTTTTAAATTGAAAGCCTCCAATTCGTGAAATCGGTCTTTCACTTCGACACCATAAGCGCCAATGTTTTGCATAGGGCTGGCGCCAACATTCCCGGGAATAAGGGAAAGATTTTCTAATCCTGCCCAACCGTTTTCTATGCAGTGCAAGACAAATTGATGCCAATTTTCGCCGGCTCCTGATTTCACGTAGAAGTGCTTGTCATCTTCCCCCACCAATTCGACTCCCGGTACTTCATTTTTCAAGACTAACCCGTCGAAATCTGATGTAATCAAAAGATTGCTTCCTCCGCCTAAGATGAGGAGAGGCATCGCTTTAAGCTCTTCATTCTTGAAGATTTCCTTCAAGTCTGCAGCTGAAGAGAAGCGAATCATCTTGGCTGCTTTGGCCTCAATTCCGAATGTGTTGTACGCTTTGAGCGAGGCATTTTCCAAAATCTCCATAGGACAAGTTTGGCACAAAACTAAACTGAAATCCGGTTCGGGCGACTTCACTACTTTTGGCAATTGTGAAAAAGCGAATAATCGTATCCGTAAGCAACGACCTCGCCACCGACCAGCGCGTTCGCAAGCAATGTGAAGAGCTTTGGAAGGCGGGCTACGATATTTTGCTTCTGGGCAGGCTGCTTCCAAGCAGTCTCGATTTCGAGCGGCCTTATAAAACGCATAGAGTGAAGCTCCCCTTCAATAAGGGGGCACTCTTCTATGCTTCTCTAAATATTTATCTCTTTTTCAAGATTCTTTTTTCTCGAGCGGATATTATTTGGGCCAATGACTTGGATACGCTTCCGTCCAATTGGCTGGTATCATTGGTCCAAGGCAAGCGCCTCGTTTATGATTCGCATGAGTATTTTACTGAAGTACCCGAAATTCAGTACAAGCCAAGAGTGAAAAGTGTGTGGAGGTTTTTTGAGAAAAAGTGCATTCGTCGTGCTGATTTGGTGATCACCGTGAGCCCGTCCATTGCAGATTTATTGAAGAAGACCTACCAACTCCACGAAGTACTGACCGTGCGCAATGTACCCTTGGGGTCGACAGAGTTGCCAAAAGCAACCAAAACTGATCTTGGACTCGATGAGAATCGATTTCTACTCTTGCTGCAAGGTGGCGGTATCAATATGAATCGGGGGGGAGAGGAGCTGGTTGAGGCAATGATCCATATTGAGAAGGCCGATTTGATTATTATAGGCAGTGGCGATGCCATGCCTGAATTGAAAAGAATGACCTCCGAATTGGAGTTAGGGCACAAAATCCGATTTTTGCCAAGAATGCCTTACGAGGAAATGATGCGCTATACTTCTGCCGCCGATTTAGGGTTTTCCTTAGATAAAGATGGAAACTTGAATTATCGCTTTAGCTTGCCCAATAAAATATTCGATTATGCCATGGCCGGCTTACCTATGGTGACTTCAAATCTCCCTGAAGTAGCAGCCTTTGTTCGAAAAAATGAAATTGGTGTGGTTCTCACGGAGGTGACACCAAAAGAGATTGCTAAACAAGTGAATGAATTGCTGGAAAACCCGGTTGAGCTGAGGAGGTTAAAATTAAATGCTTCAAAGATGTCGATGGTATTATCTTGGGAGAATGAGTTTGCCCCTGTGTTGACTAAAATCAAAACGAATAATGCCTGAGGGAATTCATATCGTTTCGTTCGACGTGGCTTTCCCACCGGATTATGGCGGGGTGATTGATGTGTACTACAAAGCGAAAGCCTTAGCCGATCTTGGAATCAAAGTAAAGCTTCATTGCTTTTCTTACGGCCGACGCAGGCAGACTGCATTTGAAACAGATTTTGAAGAAGTGATCTACTATAAGCGCAAACTCAGCGCGGGAGCCATGCTTTCAAAAATTCCCTTCATTGTAAAGACGAGGAAGAGTCAAGAACTACTCGATAACCTACTCAATAATGATTGGCCAATCTTGTTTGAAGGTCTCCACACTTGTGGCTGGTTGGATCATCCAAAGCTGAAAGATCGATTCAAAATCGTGAGAACGCACAATATTGAGCATGACTATTATGCGCGATTGGGACGATCAGAAAAAAGCGTTTTTCGAAAGCAGTATTTCAAAGCCGAAGCTAAGAAGCTGAGATCCTTCGAGAAAGTGTTGGATCAATGCCAAAAAATTCTCGCCATCAGCCAAAGCGATCAGGCATATTTTGAGAAAAAATACGGGAAAACAGATTTAATTTACCCCTTTCATCCCGAGGTTTGGATGCCTCGAAAGGGCAAAGGTGATTATGCTTTTTATCACGGTAAGCTTGAAGTAGCCGAGAATCAGGAAGCACTTGAATTTTTGGTGAATAAGGTTTTCGCGCAGTCAAAGATTCCCTTAGTAGTAGCGGGAAAAGGAAGTGAAAAGGATATTGCGCCATTTCGCAGCTCTGGTGCAAATGTCACCTTTCACCTCAATCCGATTGAAGAGGAAATGAAGCACCTTTCTCAGCATGCGGGAGTTCACGTTTTACCGACATTTCAGGCTACAGGATTCAAGCTGAAGCTGCTGTACTCGCTTCAAAATGACGTCGAAGTCATTGCCAATGAAGCGATGGTAAAGAATACAGGATTGGAGAGATTAGTCACGAAAGTGAAAACGCCGGATCAGTTTCGAAAAGCGATTGAAGCAGCTTTAGTAAGCCAGCTTTCTGAAACGAAAATCAAAGAGAGAAAGGAGGAGAAGGGGATTAGAGGATGACGTAGAAAGATGTGTGATATATTGCCTCCTATTCCAGAAAAAG
>CAZKXG010000168.1:0-7751 GCA_964556465.1 uncultured Cryomorphaceae bacterium
TTGAGAAAGGATCTTCGTTTTCTGGAAAAGGAAAAATTAAGTTCAAAGATTCCTCGAAAGGGAAAGTTGGTGATGAGGAATCTCTCAAGAATCTGAAGCGCCGAACGTGCAAGAAGAAACGATTTGAACCTAAGCCTTAGGCAACCACACCTTAAATTGACTCCCTTTGCCTAATTCACTGGTAAAGGAAATTTCTCCGCCAAAATTCTCAACAATGTTTTTAGACATCGCTAGTCCTAATCCCATTCCCCTGGTTTTAGTGGTAAAGTTTGGGATGAACAGTTTCGGCATCTGATCTTTTTCTATACCTGATCCATTATCTGAAATGAGGGTAGCATAGCCGTCATTCTCTTCTCTAATCTCAATGGAGATACGACCTCTTCGATCCTCTGTCATCGATTGAACTGCATTTTTCAAAAGATTGTTGAATAACCTGATCGACTGGTCTTTATCAGCTTTTACAAAGCAAGAGTCTTTTGCAGGATATATCGTTTCAAAATCGATTCTATCAAACCCACTAAAGAGTTCTACGGCACTCTCTACCGTATCTTTTAAGTTGATGGTTTCTACTTTGGCCTTAGGCATCTTTGCAAAGCCCGAAAATGCATTAGCTATGGTGGTCAGGGTATCTATTTGCTCAATAAGATTTTTCATTACCCGTGTAACTTTCTCCTCATCTACAGACCCTTCAGCGAGGAGTGTCCTTTCTAGGTGTTGGACACTAAGCTTCATTGGCGTCAATGGGTTTTTAATCTCATGAGCCACCTGCTTGGCCATTTCGCGCCAAGCGGATTCGCGTTCAGACTGACTCAGTTTGGCGGCATTCATCTCCAGCTCTGATACTTTGGCATTGTATTCATCCACGAGTAGTCCTATTTCGTCCTGCCCTTTGTAACCCACCAATCGATTTGCCTTACCCAACTCAATTGCCGAAAGGCTTTCTCTTATGGATCGCAGCGGAAGCGTAATCCACTGCGAAATGAAAAGCGCAATAATTAATGATAGCACAAAAACCAGCACGAAAAGATTGATGACAGATACCAGAAAGCTTGAGATCTCATTGGTCAATTCTGTCTGTCGGGCAAAGTATGGGAGGTTTGCATAACCGATTATTTCCCCTCTTTTGTTGAGAAGCGGTGAGTAGGCTGATAAGTATGATAGTTCTCCTACGGCCTCTTCCTGTATGTATTCTATCTGGTCCAGATAGTGCATATAGGCGTAAGCAGTCGGGTCGATTTTTCTACTGATCAGGCCTTCATTAAACATCCTCATTTGGCTCGACGCAATCAAGTCGCCTTGTGGATTAAAAAGATTGATATCGGTAAAGAAAATGACCGAAAACTGAGAGAGGATACGGTTGAGGTAATCGGACATTTCGTAGTTAAGCCCTTCCTCATCTTCTAGTTTGTTTTCCAACTCCAAGAGGATAGAGTGCATTTTTTCAGAGATGAGGCGCTCGTTTTTTTCACTGTATTTTTCTTCGATGTAATACTTGGTAGCTAGCGAAAACAAGACCATGGTAGTGACCGTGAGAATGACCAATAGCGCCTGTACTTTGCGGTTTAGATTGAGGCGCAAGAACTCCCTGTTTTGGCGAAAACGAAACAAGGCAATCATCAAAGAGAAAAGAATACCATAAATCACACTGAGGTAAGTCACCATGGTTATTTTGTCCAGAGGGCCATAAAGCTCCTTGGATACCACCACCACATCATCATCATTAAAGGCTGAGATGTAGTGCTCATAGCCCCTCAAGGGGAAAAATTTTATGCCATCTATGATCTGCCTTCGGAATACCTCAGGCTTGGACGGGTAAGGGTATTCTCCTCGGCTATTGGTTAGCCGCCCGTCAGAATATCTGGCCGTGGAGTATTGCTCGTTCTCTGTTTTACTGCCGAGTTCTCTATCAATCAGTAGGTTTGGAAAACCCACTTGCTGTGGAAATAGGGTAGAGGCAAATTCAAAGATGAGGTACCCGTCAGGAGTTTCGCGCAAATTGTAATTCAGCGGCAATACGCCGATGTATGCAATTCGATCGGGTGCGTTATACAGAAAATGAAAACCTTCTTTCAAAGAGTCTATATCGCTGTATGTAATCAGAGATTTTTCAAGATCATCAAACCCACTAGGTCGAGTTGCAGGGAGTTTTCCCCACACTGACCTATCTGCAGTAAATGCGTGGAGAGTGATGTCGTATTTACTCCAGTATCCGTTGAAGTAGCGAGAGACGATATAATCTTCCAACGTTTCTCTCGAATGAAGTTCTTCTTGCTCAAAAAGCGTTCTCACATTCGGGTCCCTAACCAACTCTTCCATCTGACCATCAAAGAGCACTTCGGCAATAGGGTCATCGTTTATGGCCAGCTTTTCTGCAATTATTTCGATTTCGCTTTGCTCACGGTGCTGCATGTACTTTTTGAAGTTATACGCACCGAGAGAGGAAAAGACAATCAGAATAAGCGCACCTTCAGGGAAACGAAAAACGGTGGTTTGGGCGAGCAGACGAGAATAAAGTAAGGCTATCAAAACAAAAGGTGGCCACAAGACAAAGGCCAAGTCCTTTATGCCGACTGTGTGCGTTCCAACTACCCAAATCAATGTCAGTACCAGACTTGCTAAGAGCGCGGATTTGAAAGTCAAACCTTTTATTTTAGTAAAGAGTGAGAGGCCATCAGCGATCATCAAGGCACTGAAATATAAAACACCAACGGAGATAACACCAAGCAGACTACTGAGGGTAAGCTGATTCAGATTGTTTATTTCAAAAGGAATAGATGAATTCAACACCAGCTCCTTTGCTACTTGGTTAATCCATGCCCCTTGGAGGAAAAGCAGAGCTGCTCCTAAGAAATAGGCAACAAGGAATTTTGGCTCACCATTTCCTTTTTTAGCCTGTGCCATACCTTGCCTGGCAAGAAAGGACAGGGCAAACATTAAGAGCACATTGATCAGATAGTCAACAAACGTGGGAGATATAAAGGAAGACGCGTAAAGAACAGGGTCAAATGCGGCCAGATTAGCCGTTACCGTGGGCCAGTCCGCCTTCAAGGTGAGGTAGCGCAGAAATACAAGAGTAATGACCAGAGATGGAAAGAGCACATATTTTTTTCGACCTGTAGATTCAGCCAGATAGACCGACAGAATGGCGAATAGAACTAATCCGCCACCTATCAATGCAGTAAGGGCAAAAAAGATAGCCTTTTTCTTTGACCTGGATTCCTCGTCTGAAAATGATAGGTAGAAATTTTGATGATCAGCCTTCAGTTTTACCCGTCCTTCTGCGCCTGTGAGGTGGATGGCTTGTACATTATCCTGCTTGAAATCATCTGTGAAGCCACTAATTAGGTACTCATTGTGGTAAGGGAAAGTTCTTGAAATAAGAATGGCCGAGACGTATTCGTCGATTCCATTGGTGAAGTATACGAGGCGATACCAACCATTTTCAAAATGATAAATTTCGGTCCCAAGAGTTGCTGCTCTCCTTGCAGATTCAGGAGAGATGGCATTGTCAGTCCAAAGAATGAGGTTATCGTTTCTAAAAACAAAAAGGGCAATATTTTCTGTCTGAAAGAGTGTTTTAAATTCTTCTGACCTGAGGGCTTGAGCTCGTTTTGGCCCGTTAGACTCAATATCGGACTTTAGTTCGTAGATAGTCCTAATAGCTTTGTCTGTTTTCTCATCCAGTGTTTGGGCAAACTTTTCTGCCTGATTCATCTTGTTCGTTTCATACAAGAGCACAGATGAAATACTATCGGCCAGCAAGATGAGGGCTAAGCCGAGGATAATTAGAAACAGATTTATGATTCGATTTTGAGACATCGTAGGTTCTGATTGCGCAGCAGAAATTACACCAAAAAAAGAAACCCCACCGAATGGCGGGGTTTAGCTTTCATCAAAAGAATGTTTATGAATCGCTTAGGGCTTCTGCACCACCTACGATTTCTAAAATCTCGTTTGTAATGGCGGCTTGTCTCGCTTTGTTGTAAGTGAGCTTCAAGTCTTTTACCATCTCCGAAGCATTGTCGGTAGCTTTATGCATTGCAGTCATTCGAGCACCGTGCTCAGAAGCATTGGAGTCTAAAATTGCTTTATAAAGCTGAGTTTTCAAAGTCTTAGGAATCAACTCATTTACAATCTCATCCTTTCCTGGTTCGAAAATGTAGTCGCTTTGGACCAAGCTTTCCGTCGGCTCAGGCGGTAAAATCGGGAGAAACTGCTCCTCTTTTAAAATTTGTACTGCTGCATTCTTGAATGAGTTGTAGATGAGTACAACCTTGTCAATCTTGCCCTCAGCAAACTTATCCATCACACTTTGAGCGATGATTGATGACTCATCAAAGTTCAAGTTATCGTAAATCGTGTAAGGCTCCGAAGGATAACCTACCCCGGGAACGTGACTCGTCTTTTTGAAAGCGTCAAAAGATTTCTTACCGACGGAAAGAACTTTTATCTCTGCATTCGGATGTGCTACAATAAGCGATTTTGCTTGTTTGATCACATTGTTGTTGAATGCTCCACAAAGTCCTCTGTTTGAGGTTACCGAAATGATAAGCAGGCGCTTTACTTCTCGCTGTTGTGCGTAAACATTCTCTGAAACGCTAGGCGAATTACCAACATTCTGCAAAATCTCCTGTAGCTTCAAAGCATAAGGACGCATGCGAGTAACCTTGTCTTGGGCTCTTCTCAACTTTGCAGCCGATACCATTTTCATGGCAGAGGTAATCTGCATGGTAGAGTTTACCGAGGTAATTCGCGATCGTATTTCTTTAAGATTTGCCATTTGCGCTTAAGCTTTCTTTAAAGCGAAACTTCGCTTAGTTGCTGTACTTCTCGCTGAGATCAGCAGCTACTTTCTCAATAGTATTAGTTACCTCATCTGTCAATTTACCTGACTTCAACGTATCCAACGCATCTCTGTGCTTTTGATCCATAAAGGCGAGGAATTCTTCTTCGAATTCTTTGATGCGATCTACAGGAACCTTATTCAACAAGCCTTTCGTACCGCAGTAGATGATAGCAACTTGACTTTCAACCGGCATCGGCGAGTTTTGAGCTTGCTTCAATATTTCTACGTTACGCGCTCCTTTTCCAAGAACGGACATCGTTGCTGCATCAAGGTCTGAACCGAATTTAGCGAAAGCCTCAAGTTCACGGTATTGAGCTTGGTCAAGCTTCAATGTACCGGCAACCTTTTTCATAGATTTGATCTGAGCCGCACCCCCCACACGCGATACGGAAATACCTACGTTAATAGCAGGGCGCACACCTGAAAGGAATAAGTTAGATTCAAGGAAAATCTGTCCGTCAGTTATCGAAATAACGTTAGTAGGAATGTAGGCTGAAACGTCTCCTGCTTGAGTCTCGATAATAGGGAGAGCGGTTAATGATCCACCACCTTTTACTTTTCCTTTCAATGAAGGAGGAAGGTCATTCATTTGAGCTGCTATTTCATCACTGTTGATGACTTTCGCTGCGCGCTCAAGAAGTCTTGAGTGAAGATAGAACACATCTCCAGGGTATGCCTCACGTCCCGGTGGGCGACGGAGTAAAAGTGAAACCTCTCGGTAAGCAACAGCTTGCTTAGAAAGGTCATCAAATACAATTAGAGCGGGTCTTCCCGTGTCGCGGAAGAACTCACCGATTGCTGCACCTGAGAATGGCGCCAAGAACTGCATGGGAGCGGGGTCAGATGCATTTGCGGCTACGATTACTGTGTAATCAAGGGCACCTGCGTCATCCAGAGTTTTAGCAATTTGAGCTACTGTAGATCCTTTTTGTCCAATGGCAACGTAAATACAGAAAACGGGCTCACCTCGGTCGTAAAATTCTTTTTGGTTGATGATCGTATCAATCGCAACGGTTGATTTACCCGTTTGACGGTCACCGATAATCAACTCACGCTGGCCTCTACCCACCGGGATCATGGCGTCGATGGCCTTGATACCTGTTTGCAATGGCTCATCTACCGGTTGTCTGTAAATTACACCGGGAGCTTTACGCTCAATTGGCATCTCAAGAAGTTCTCCTTGAAGAGGTCCTTTACCATCAATTGGCTCACCAAGCGTGTTTACCACACGACCCAACATACCTTCACCTACATTAATAGATGAAATAAGTCCGGTACGTTTTACTACGTCTCCTTCTTTAATCCCTTCTGAGGAACCCAAGAGAACGGCTCCCACATTATCTTCTTCAAGGTTAAGAACGATACCTCTCAATCCGGTTTCGAATTCAATTAGCTCTCCCGCTTGAACACTGGAAAGTCCATAAATCCTTGCGATACCATCTCCCACTTGGAGGACGGAACCTGCTTCTTCTAATTCTGCTTCTGACTTGAATCCTGCTAGTTGTTCTTTCAGGATGGCGGATACTTCTGCCGGTTTTACTTCAGCCATGGTGTATTGTTAAAGTTCTGAGATGTATGGGTTTTTTGCAAACTCTCTTTTGAGAGCATTCAATTTTCGTGCTACTGACTCGTCGTATCGCTTGTCGTCAACACGTATAATGAAGCCTCCGATTAGTTCTTTGTCAACTTTTTCGGTGAGCTCTACTTTGTCGTATAAATTGGTGATGAAATCGAGTGCTTTCTTTCTGCCTGAATCAGACAAAGGCACTGCTGTAATAATTTCTGCCGTCACAATTCCTTGGTGCTCTCTATATACATTTTGAAAAGCACTGGCAATTTCAGGAAGTTGATCTTCGCGTTTTTTCTGAGTAACAAGTTTTAAAAACTTAAGGGTAATCGTTCCGATTTCCCCCACAAAAATTTTGTCTAGGATTTCACGTTTCTTAGCTGGCTTAACAACAGGACTTTTCAAGAGCGTGACCAAATCAGGGCTTGTTGCACAAGTATCGGCAATCAACTTCATCTCTGCTGCTACAGCCTCTAACTCTTTTTGATCTATGGCAAAAGAGAGAAGCGCCCTAGCATAACGTCTGGCTGTTTTTGAATTCTGATGCATCAGTTCAATTTTGCTTCTTCAAGATATCGATCGATCAAATCCTTTTGTTTCTGATCCTCACTAAGTTCTTGACGAATAACCTTTTCGGCAATGTGTATACTCAACTCGGCTACTTGCTTCTTTAGTTCAGTGATAGCAGCCAACTTCTCGTTATGAATATCTTCTTTGGCAGAGCTCATTATTTTGGCATATTCAGCTTCTGCTTTTTCTTTTGCCTCAGAAATAATTTTGTCTTTCGTGCCGCGAGCATCTTTGAGCATTGCGTCACGTTCTAGCCTGGCTTCTTTTAAAAGCTCTTCATTGCTCGACTGCAAATTGGCCAAATCTTGCCTGGCTTTATCTGCAGATTTCAGGGCATCATCGATCGAGTCTTCTCTCTCTCGAATAGAAGCCAAAATAGGTTTCCAAGCCATCTTGGCTAGGATGATGACAACGATTATAAATGCAATCGATGACCAAAGTACTGTTCCCCAACTAACTGATAACATATCTTTTGCTCTTAATTAAAGGTTAATGAAGGGCCCTGACCAACCGTCAGGGCCATCTTCATCTTGTTTGTTTTAGAGAACAACCAAAAGACAAACGATCACCGCGAAAAGTGCAACACCTTCAACAAGTGCTGCCGCAACAATCATGTTTGCACGGATGTCTCCTGTAGCTTCCGGCTGACGAGCCATTGATTCAAGGGCTGAGGCACCGATTCTACCGATTCCCATACCTGCTCCAATTGCTGCTAGTCCTGCTCCGATTCCTGCGAATCCGGCATCTGCCGCTGCTTGCAAAATAATA
>CAZKXG010000169.1:0-7712 GCA_964556465.1 uncultured Cryomorphaceae bacterium
AATCAGATACCCGGAAGCACACCAGAGTTCTTGAGCCCGGAATGGGGACAGGTAAGTCCATTTGCCTTGGATGAGGCAGATAAGGTGACTTTCAACCGAGACAACTTTGACTATGAAATTTACCACGATCCGGGTACTCCTCCTTTGATGGATACCACCGGTGTGATCGATTCAGAAGATTACCGATGGGGTTTTATCACCACCTTATTATGGAGTGCACATCTCGATGCGACGGACGGTGTGATGTGGGATATTTCGCCGGCTTCTATCGGTAAGAGGGATATGCTGCCTGCTACGGTTGGCGATTATCCATCATTCTACAACCAGATGGATGGTGGAACGACTAGTCCCGGACATACCATCAATCCATCTACCGGAATGCCTTACTCACCTAATATGGTTCCAAGAGCTGATTATGCGCGCGTACTAGCAGAATTCTGGGCTGATGGTCCCGATAGTGAAACACCTCCCGGTCACTGGTTCACATTGTTGAATTATGTGTCAGAACACGATTCCTTGGAAAAGCGTTTCATGGGAGAAGGGCCGATACTAGACGATATGGAGTGGGATGTCAAGTCTTACTTTATGATGGGTGGAGCCATGCACGATGCCGCTGTTTCTACTTGGGGAGTAAAAGGATGGTATGACTACTTGAGACCGATTTCTGCCATCAGAGCAATGGCGGGCAAAGGTCAGAGCACCAATCCCGGAGGTCCTTCATATCACCCGGCCGGTGTTCCGTTGATTCCTGATTATATCGAACTGATAGAGGTAGGTGATCCCCTTGCCGGTGACAATGATGAATTTGTTGGGGATATCAAAGTAAAAGCCTGGAAAGGCCACAAAGCAATCAACAACGTAGATGTGGATGAGGCCGGGGTGGATTGGATACTTGCATCAGAATGGGAACCTTATCAGAGGCCTTCATTTGTTACACCTCCGTTCGCAGGGTATGTTTCAGGTCACTCGACCTTCTCGAGAGCGGCTGCGGAAGTTTTGACGTCTTTGACCGGTGATGCCTATTTCCCCGGAGGAATGGGAACATTTACAGCCGAGCAAGATGAATTCCTCGTATTCGAAGATGGTCCTAGTATGACCATAGAATTGCAATGGGCCACTTACCAAGATGCTGCAGATGAATCGGGTCTATCGAGAATTTGGGGTGGGATTCACCCGCCTTGTGATGATATTCCGGGAAGGAAAAATGGAATCATAATTGGTCAAGATGCCTTTGCAAAGGCAGCATCATACTTTGGTTGTTCTGCTCCCGAGCCATGTGAAAATCCGTTTCCTGCTGTAAGTGAGCCGAGTCTGTTGACCATACAATACAGCAATGTTTTTACAGCATTATGGGACCCCGTTCCCGGTCAAATCGGATGTCAGATTCAGGTTAGAGAAGCAGGCGGTTCTATCTTAGGTGCGAGAGTTATAGGAGGAGATGACGCCTACACGTTCAATATTCCTTTTAATGCTCTACAGCCTGGTACAGACTATGAATGGAGAGTACGTTGCGGTTGTTCGCAAACGCCGTTGGTGGCAGGACCATATAGCTCTTGGCAGCCCTTCACTTCTCCCGGAGGTTCGGCGCTGGCTTCCAACCCTAACCCTACAGAAGGTCAGTCAAACGTGACCTTTACCGTGGTAGAAGAAGGAACCACCAGCCTCGAGGTCTACGATCTGAGCGGACGAATGGTAGAGGCCATCTTCACGGGTGTGGCTCAATCAAACAACGAGTACCGTTTTCAGTTTGATGGTTCGGCCCTGCCCAATGGCGTGTACATCTATCGCTTAACGACTCAAAGCGAATCGATAAATGAGAAGTTTATGATTGCGCGATAAACATTCGAGGTTCCATTAATTGATTTTACAAGAGCCATCTGCGATTTGCAGGTGGCTTTTTTTTACAAATTCATTTAGAGCTTTTCCTCCAAGTAAGTGATGACCTCTTCTTTGTAAGTTCTGCTGATCGGTATTTGAAAAGAATCTAGTGTGATTGCCTCCTTGTTGTAACTGGTAATTTTGTGTGAATTGACGATAAACGAACGATGGATCCGAATGAAATGAGAAGGTAATCGATCGATGATTTTACTTATTCTTTCTTTGGTCACGATTTCGTCTTCTACCGTCACAATCTTTATATAATCCGACAAACTCTCGATGCAATAAATGTCGTCTGTAGAAATTGAGTGATTTTCTCGATTGAATCGCACGTTGATTTTTGCCGGTCCTTTTTCCTGATCTATTTTGTTTTTTCGCTCCAGAGCTTCAATCAATGTTTCTTTCTGATTTAGTTTCTCGATGATTTCGAACACTACTTTGATCAGCACCAATATGTACAAGGTGAGACTCAAGTTTGCGAGATCAATTGTGAGAAGTGAACTGTCATTCATCTGAAAAGTAGCAAAGAGAATCAGCGCCAGAAAGATGATGAGAAACTGAAAGTAGAGTGAAATGATGAATGTGTAAATCGAGTATAGAATGAATAGACCGTATTTTTTTCGAAGCAGGTAGTCCGGGATTAGTTTTTGATTTATATAATATGCCGTGCCTATAACTACCGGAAGCAAAAATGTGATGAAATAGAATACGTGACTCAGGCTATGGCCTTTTGCCACGAAGAAGATAAGTAGCAAGAGGGCAGTGAAGAACCAATACCAAGTAGATTTCAGATAGGTCATTGTTTTCATTACCATACGCCAAAACTAAGTCGTTTCGATAGTTTTGAGCTATTTTGTCGATGGAATACCTGTTCCGGTATGGATTCTACATTCTCCTGTAGAGGCTAAGCAGCGTAACTTTGAAGCGTTCATTTTATCTATTCATCGGGGACCAGATTTCCCCAATAAAAACAAAATTATGTTTGAGTTATATCAACAAGGAGGACCGCTCTTTATGGGGTTGCTTACGCTCATTTTATTGAGCTTAATATCTGTATTTGTCATTGCCTTTTCCAAGAGGAGAAACGAAGAAACGTTGAATCGATCCATTCAATGGCTTAAGTCAATCGGAACCCTTGGACTGGTAGTAGGTATTCTTGGCCAATTGATTGGCCTTTTTAGTGCTTTTTCATTTTTGGAAAAACAGGAATCCATTGCGACAAATATTCTAGTGGGTGGTTTGAAAGTGTCTTTGATCACCACACTTTATGGTATTTTGATTTACATAATCTATCTGCTCAGCGCAATGATATTGAAGCGACTGGCTTGAATTTACGATCGTCTATTTGAATCGTTTATTGCCAATTTTCTCGTGGTGTTTAATACTCTTTTAATAGTACAAAGCATAAGTTGCTAAGATCGCTGCCATGTTATATACACCGTGCGCAACGATCGAAGCCGTCAATCTTTTCGTGGTGATAAAAAGGAGGGTGTACATCAATGTGGGTATCAAAATATCGAACCAGTCCAGTGCGCTGCTCGGCATATGACCGAGGGAAAAGAGCAGGATAGACAGAACGACCGAAAACCAAAGTCCCACTTTTGGATTACTGAATACATCCGTAAGCACATTGATGAAGTAGCCGCGGTTGAAAAGTTCTTCTGTTATTCCTCCGCCTATTACCCCAAGAGCGATAAAGGAAAGGATGCCAATCAAGGTGCCGTCGTAAAGTGCTAACATTCCTTTAATGTCAGCGCGTGCTGCTCCACCCGTGAGGGGAATAAGTACCAAGAATTGCAGCAAGGTCCAAATTGCTCCGAATAGAACGCCCAACAACACATCTTTTTTGAGGTGTTGAAATTTGAGCCCGATGAAAGGAAAATCCTTCTTTAATAACTTCAGCGAAATATAAAGCAGAGCGATAATGGAGCAGAACTGAAACAAGGCGATAAAGAGCAAGTTAATTCCGGTCTTTCCGCCGTTGATCTTGGTAACTCCGAAGAATACATCGGGAATAATAAACAGCGCAAAGCCCAATATGATCGTTACGCTGAAAATGAAAATCGTTTTGGCCTTGCTGGGAGAAGTGGTGGTGGTCATATCTTTTCTTGATTACAAAAACGACGATTGACTAGCGGCGTTGTTACTGTGATTAGTGAAAAGCTAGAAGTGAAGAGTGAAAAGCCAGAAGTGAAAAACGAAAAGTAGGGCGTGGCTCTTTCACTTCAGTCTGCTTTTTGTGGTTTTTATGCCAGCGACTAAGATTCTGAGCAACTCATGTCAAGGGCCGATCAAGGCCTGAAATGCTATCTCTTCAATAAATCCGTTATCTTTCAAGAGGTTCAGCCAATATTTGGTCTCGTTTGCTTCCTTCATAGCGATGGTGAGTTTATGGATAAAATCTGCTTTGCTTTGGCCGAATTGGGCCTCGAAAATCAATGCACCAATTGCAGTTCCGCTGCGTAAAACCTGCCTGCTCAAATCGTATTCCCTAGAATTTTTTTGAAGCACTTGAGCCAATTTTACGATTTCGATAGCAAATGCATAGCTCTTATCTCTTAATACAGATTCCCCCATATTCTTGTCATCATTGATTTTTCACTTTTCACTTTCCACCATTCACTACCCACTCTTTCATTTCCTCTTCAAATGCTCCTCAATATCGCTTATGTGCAAACTCAGCGCTCGGATAGAGATTTGGATTTCGCGAATCAAAAGTGCTAAGGAAAGAATGAGCAGGAGCAGAGCAGTGCCAAATACCCAAACCGCAAAAACATTGTAGTCGATGTAGATCAAGAACATGGTTAAGACACAAAGCAATAGACTCGTAATGCCGAAGATTTGCATATACCGCGTCAGGTTGAGGCGCAACTTTAAGTTTTTGATCTGTTCGATGAGGTTCTTGTCTTTATTGTCCAGGTACTTATCGTGCAAGTTTCTGATCACAGCGGCATAGGCCAAAAATCGATTGGTGTAAGCCAACATAATTAGGGAGATTGCCGAGAAGAGTAGCGCAGGGGTGGTGAGTGTGAGTTCTTCCATTGGTGGAATAAATAGCAAATGTGAGCGGCCAAATATCACGAAATTCTATGGTTTACGATATGCATTGACTATTCAGCATCAAACTGTCGATTCAGGCTTGCTTTGCCTCACAGCCTCAATCGTTCACAACGCTGAGATAACTGAATTTTTTCATTCGCCATCATTTCTCAGAAAGTGTACCTTTCGGGAATCACCCTGTAGCAATGGATCTACCCGAAATACAAATCATTGAAACCGCAGTAACTCTAGTGGTCTACATCATATTGCGCATTGTAGCTGCTAAGTTTATCGATAAAACCGTAGCTACAGGTTCAATGCAAAAGACCAGAGGCAAAATAGTGAAGAAGGCCGTCAATTTGGTCTTACTTCTCCTATTATTCACCATTGTTTCCATCCTCTGGGGAGTTGACCAAGGCGAACTGGCTATCTTCATCGGTTCGGTTCTCACTGTAATCGGGATAGCACTTTTCGCTCAGTGGTCAATTTTATCAAATATCACGGCGGGGATCATCCTCTTTTTTAATCATTCCGTCAAATTGGACGACTCAATAGCAATTATTGACAAGGACTTCAATGTAGAAGGACGGGTGAGTGATATTGGCCTCTTTTTCGTGATCATAAAAACGCAGAATGGCGAAAAAGTTTCTGTACCCAATAATGTGTTCATTCAAAAGATGATCAGGCATAAGTCTCAGGGATAGCAGGGGGATTGACGGAACACTGCTTTTCGACTTTATTTTTTTGCATCAACCATTAATCTTCTTTCAACTCATCAAATTTCGCCTTCATCGTTGGATTATTGTAGGTGAGTTTTTTTATGGTGAGATCGTCGGTTTTGTCATTGGCCAATCTTAAATTCCTTACAGAAGACAATAGCGCGGCTTTTGTTTTTTCAAGGTGACTTATTGTCTTGTCGATTTCATCTATTGCCGAACTAAACTGTCGGCTTGCCAAGTCATAATTCCGTGCAAAGCCTTTTTTGAAATCTTCAATCTTCTCTTCAAAATTGGTAATGTCTACGTTTTGGTTTCTGATCAGGTTGAGCTCTGCTTTGTACTTCAATGAGTTCATGGCTGCATTTCGCAGCAGGGTAATGATGGGAATAAAAAATTGTGGCCGCACCACATACATCTTCGAGTATTTGTGCGAAACGTCTACGATGCCGGTATTGTAAAATTCGCTATCGGCTTCAAGCAAAGTTACCAGCACGGCATACTCACATTTCTTCTCGTTGCGGTCCTTGTCCAATTCTTTAAAGAAATCCTCATTTTTCTTTTTGGTAGCGGTTTCGTCGCCTTCGTTTTTCATCTCAAACATGATGGAGATGACTTCATTTCCCGCTTCATCGGTTTCGCGGTAGATGAAATCGCCTTTACTACCACCTCGAGAATCGTTGTCCTTTTCGAAATAGGCATTCTGAAATCCCGTTGCCCGCAGTTTATTAAATTCTGCTTCGCAGTGTTGTTCCAATGTTTCTCCCAACATCTTGGTAGACAGCTTCTGCTTCATGTCTTTGTAGAAGGCAATCTCTTCGTCTTTTATCTTAATGAAATCATCCTTTGTTTTGAGTTTGGCAGAAAACTCTTCTTTAAGCGATTTTTCGAGCAATTCTTTTTCGGTTTCCTTTTGCCTTAAGTTACCGGCCAGCGTATCGCGCTCTTTTTCGATGGCTTTGATTGCCTCTGATACCGTGAGTTTTTCTTTTATTTCGGCGTTCTGAATTTTTGCTTGCATCTGGGCAATCTCGGCTTCCTTTTGTGCCAATAAATCTGCCATAGCACGCTCGTTCTTTGCGCGTAGCTCTGTGATCTCGTTTTCCTTTTTGGCCAAGTCGTCTTTCAATGCATTCTTCAGATTGGCCTCAGCCAATTGTACTGCATTGATTTTTTCGCGTTCGGCCAGTTCTAAGCGGTTTCGCAATTCCTCTTCGAACTGATGATCTCGGACTTGCTTCAGAATATCGGCATATCCTGCTTCATCGACCTTAAAGGCTTTTTTGCAATTGGGGCATATGATTTCGTTCATGTTCTTTCTGTTTATAAAATGCAAGATGTCCTGAAAAGGACCTGAGAATTCTTTTCAAAACATTGAGAATACTTGAATCGATTTTGGTCTTTTTCAAATATAGCGAGGGAGTTTGAATTAGCGCACTCCTTTCAAAAATCAAATAAAAAAAGCCCGCATGAAGCGGGCTTAGGGGAATTGTCTATTCGATCAATTCTAATTCATTGACGGTTCGGCCTTTTTGGGTCCGTCCCAAGCTACAATACCCATTCCTTCCAGGCTAGCCTTACGGATGGGCTCAGTGGCATCGTTTAGCGCCTGAAAACCAAAATCAAGACCGGCGATAGTACGCAAAGGTCGATGGCCTGCAGGCGTGTTTATTAATTTCTCAAAAATTTCAACTACGACCATTGGATCCGTAGGAGCATTTTCATCTTCAAACATGCTTCTGGCAGACTCTCCGAATTTTTCACCAAATTCAGCCACATGGCTGTAGTCTGCCGCTGCATCTGCATCAGCGGGGGCGGTCATATTGCCAAAGAAATTGGTGGAAAATGGTCCCGGCTCTACCAGAACTACGTCAATACCGAGTGGCGCTAATTCATAACGCATGGCTTCGCTCATTCCTTCCAAGCCCCACTTGCTGGCGTGGTAGACTCCAAAACCCGGAAAAGCTCCGCGTCCTGCAGTAGAACTCACCTGAATGATCAGACCTGACCTTTGCTTGCGCATTCCCGGTAGTACAGCCTTAGCCGTACGTAAAGTACCTACGATATTCAGGTCCAATT
>CAZKXG010000170.1:0-638 GCA_964556465.1 uncultured Cryomorphaceae bacterium
TCTTTATGGTGAACATCCTAGTGATGGACATCTCATTTGTTTACCGCGGAGATTGGGTGACAGAACAAACAGGCTGGATTCAAGACATTCCGAGATTCATTTTAGAGGAGTTTTTCTTTGGTAAGTTTTTTACCATTTTCTCCTTCTTATTTGGAGTGGGAGTGGCCCTTCAGATTGCAAAGGCCAAAGAAAAAGGGAGCTTTTCGAATTCATTTTTCATCAGGAGGTTTTTCAGTCTTTTTGCTTTTGGAGTGGCGCACATCCTCTTTCTCTGGTCGGGCGATATTCTGCACATCTATGGTGCCTTAGGCTTTTTACTGTTGGCATTTTTTAGGCTTAAGGCAAAGAGTCTTATTTGGATTGCTGCGATAATATTCCTCTTTCCGTTTTATTTCCAACTCGTTGAGTGGTTGATCAATAATCAGTTGGGCTTTGATCATATGGCGCCGCTTACCGAATTTTCCAGAGAAGAGTTAGCTGATTTAAAACACAATGGTTCGTATCTGAGCGGAATATCCCTGAGGCTAAAGGAGTACTCCTTCGTGATGATCTACGTATATGCCGCTATGATTCCTGCTGCCCTCGCCATGATGCTCCTGGGGGGAGCTTTCGTGAAAAAAGGTATGCTCGTAAACACC
>CAZKXG010000170.1:648-7653 GCA_964556465.1 uncultured Cryomorphaceae bacterium
CGTAATGCCATTGGCCTTCGTTGTCTTTTTGGCCTACCGCATCATTCTTCTTTACTATGTCAAGCCTAATTTTGACGTCATACCAGGTTCAGGGCTCGCTACTTTTTTAATGACTATATACTACGCTGCTGACCTTATTATTTCTCTTTGCTACTTGTGGTTCATAGCCTTCTTACTTCAACGAAACTTCTGGCAGAGTATACTTAGCCCACTCGCCAATGTTGGTCGTACAGCACTTTCCAATTACATTCTACAAAGCTTTCTGGGCTATTTAATCATGCGAACCTTTAATGGATATGACTCGCTGAGTTTAGCGGAGTGCGTGCTAGTCGTTTTAGTCATTTTTATTGCCCAAATCTTCATCAGCAAATGGTGGCTAAGCCGATTCAAATACGGCCCGCTGGAATGGTTGTGGAGATGCATCTCTTATTGGAAAATCTTGCCTATTCGCTAAGCGTTTATGGCCATTTGAGATGGAGTTTTTAATATAGCTGTATGAATTCGGCCTGCATTTCGATCATCATTCCCGTGCTCAATGAGATCAACACCATTGAGAAGCTGGTGGCTCATCTATTTGATGTGACCCGTTCAGAAAATATCGAGGAGATTATTCTGGTCGACGGCGGTAGCACCGATGGTTCGCTGGAGGTGATGCGTCAAATGGAAAGGGTAGTTGTGCTTCAATCCGAAAAAGGCAGAGCGAAGCAAATGAACGCTGGGGCTGCTATTGCGAAAGGTGAGATCCTGTATTTTCTTCACGCCGATTCATTTCCACCCAAAGGCTTTGAGCAAATGATTGTGCGCTCCAAAGCTGAAGCTGGGTGCTTTAGACTCAAGTTCGAACCAGCCAATTCGTTTTGGCTAAGGTGTGCACAATGGTTCACACGGTTTGATTTTTATCTCTTAAGAGGAGGAGATCAGTCCTTATTTGTCCAAGCTGAAGTCTTTCGTCTGCTAGGTGGATTTGATGAGCGGTACCGAGTTTATGAAGATGTTGATCTCATCAACAAAATAAAACGGAAGCACACTTTTGTTGTCCTTGACGACTATGTGAAAACATCCAGTCGTCGTTTCCACAAAAACGGAGTACTGCGATTGTATTACCATTTTGGGGTCATCCATTTCAAAGCCAGCATAGATCAATCTCCTGAAAAGCTTTGGTCTTATTACTCGAGAAAAGTCCAATGAAGTACTTAAAAAGACTTGCGTTTATATGATTATCGGATGAACGATTGTTCTTATTAATTCTATAACCCGGAAGTAGTTGATTTCGTCTCCGTTTGTAACTTGTCGCCCGAAATGGATAAGTGGTTGAAGAAAAAAATCGTTGGGTACAATCTCCTCGCTGCGGTCATCTGCTTATTATCTCCTTTTTTCATCACAGCCCAAACCGTTGATCTGACCACTCCCGATGCGGAGGTGTACAATCTATCCGATGGCTTTTCAACCAACTGTTTTCAGCGATCTTTTCAAGATACCAATGGGCTTATTTGGCTAAAGACCTGTCCTTTTGTTGGATGGAATTACAACCACCACTTCACTACATTCGATGGTCACCAAACGATCATTCCTGAGCTTTCTGGAGATAAGTTCGAGGACGGTACTGTTACCTACGCTTTAGGTATGACGCTATACGGGCTGATCTATGGAGTATATGCTAGCGAATCAAAGAAAGAAAATGGTCTTTTTTTCTTAGACACTGATAACAGATCCTTAAAGCTTGAAAGAAGCAATTCGATTCACAGTAATGGGATTCCCATAGTATCATGCCAGCGAGAAGGTGATGAACTGATATTATTGTTTGCAAATCTGGAAAGTATTGAAATAGGTCGCTACAGCCTGAAATCTAATTCTTATCGAACTATTTTTTCAAAAGAAGTTGATCTTCAGGCTACAAAGAGATCTCCTTTTTGTAAGGACCCTTTTCAGGGAGCTTTTTTGAGTGCGTCCTACATCTATCAGCATGAAGGAAGCTATCTTTTCATAGCAGGTTCACCACCCATTTTTAAGCTAGACGAAGAATCACTTGATCTATCAATAATCGGAGAAGATGAACTTGGCTCTCCATATCTTGCTTATATGGAAGACCCTCGTCATCCGCCTGTGCTGTTCATGAGCGATAGCACAGAATTGAGTTTGATCTTTCCACATACGTCAAAAGGATCTTACACCTATGATTTTGCGAACGATCAATTCTCGATTTCAGAAGAGTTGAGCGCATTATCTCTAAATGAACGAATAGGGATTTCCAAAAGTGACTCCAAACTCCATTTTCCATTGGTCAGAGGGGTAAAGGAAAACTCATCGCGGTTCAATAATTTTTTAATCAATCGAGGAGCAGAACTCTTACCCGTTCCTCCAGAAGTAAAACAGGTATATCACATTGCCAACTTGAGGCAGTCGGATAATATTTTGATTTGTACCGATGCAGGAATTTATATTCTCAAGGACAAATCGAATAACCCCGTTACAGCTCATGCCATGGAAGCCCCGCTTCGATCTATGATGGCGATCGGTTCGGATAAAATCATTCTTAATCTAAATGCACTGGGCAAGGGAATAGGAGTTTTTCATGTTGAGGATGACAGCCTTCAAGTGGATTATTTTGACTCGCAATTTGCTAGCTTAGGAGGGAGTGAATTTAAACGAAGGAAAGATGGGAAGATTTGGATTCCCGGTTCAGAGACTATAGGACTGATTGATATAGGAAACAAAAAAATTCAAGAGTATGAAAGCCCGTTTACGAATTTTGAACGGTATGAACTTTTGAATGATTCTACTTTGATACTCATGTACCAGGGGGTCGTTTACTCATGGCTACCAGAGACGGGCATTACACAGGTGCTTTATGAGGACGAAGCAATATCAAAGAATGTCGGTTACTTGCACGAGTTCTACCGTCATTCAAACAGATCATACTACGTAGCCATCGGAGAAGGCTTGCTGGAGCTATCTGCCGATTTTAAAACCCATCAAATTTACGGGCTTGATATTGAACGAAGACCCATCAGAATTCTTTGTATCGATGAGGACCCTGAAGGTAGACTCTGGCTAGGCACCTACGCGAATGGTGTTCAGCTATTTGATCCAATAGATAAGTCATTTAAATCTTTAAAAATTGTCGATGGTTTATTGAGCAATACAGTAGCAGGTTTACTTCAAGATGGTGATGGTAGCATATGGGCTTCTACTTTCAATGGAATCTCTCAGATAAGTATTGACTCGTTCGAAGTATTGACTACATTAACAGATGAAGATGGATTGGCCAACAACGAATCCAATAGATTTTCTTCTTGCCTTCTGCCCGATGGTAAATTGGCATTTGGTTCTATTGCGGGGTTTTCCATGATTGACCCGACCTTTTATAGTAATAACAACAATAAACGAACTGCACCTCAGATTTACTTGACGAAATCCAGTTGGTTTCACAACCAAGCTAAGGTTGATACCACGTTTTACGGATTGCCATCTGAGGATATTGTTTTGTCAGCTTCTGAGAGAAGCTTGGTTCTAGATCTAGCTCTCACAGATTACATCCAGCCTGATAAGCAAAAATTCAGTTATCAAATAGATGATCAACCTTGGCAATTTGTCGGCAGCAATCAGAGACTTTATTTAAATGGGCTACCGGCAGGAGAATATGAAATCAAGATAAAAGGGATCGACTATTTGGGAACAGAGTCATCCAACGTAGTGATCGTTCCTGTCATTGTAAAGGCATTCTTCTACCAATATTGGTGGTTTTATCTTCTTTGTTCGATACCTTTCATTCTCTTTGCAGTTGCTTGGGTGCGTCGCCAAAGAAAGATAAAATCTCAGTTGACAATTGAAGTAGCTTCTGCTACCGAGAAGCTTCGTGCCGATAAGGTACTTATTGAAAGCCAAGCCGAGAAATTACAGGAGCTTGATGAACTGAAATCTAAGTTTTTCACCAATATATCCCACGAGTTCAGAACCCCACTTTCGGTTATTCAAGGCCTGTCGCAAACCATGAGCGACTTGCATCCTGACCGAGTTGAGTCATCGGCCAAGCTGATAGAAAAGAACTCTAATCTCCTTCTTGACTTGATCAATCAAATCCTGGATTTGGTAAAACTCGAAGCAGGTCAGCTTCAACCCACTTTTATCCAGACTGAGGTGGTTAGATTCCTTAATTCAATTGTCGAAGGCCTTCAACCTTTAGCCGAAGCGAAAGGGATTTCGCTCGAAGCGAAAAGTGACACCTCAGAGTTATTCATGGATATCGATCAAGACAAGCTGGTCAGAATTGTCCTAAACCTTGTAGGAAATGCAGTGAAGTTTACTGAATCAGAAGGTCAAATTAGCGTTGCGGTCAAATCTGAGAATGGTGAATTGGTTTTTTCGGTAGAGGATACAGGACGCGGAATTGCAAAGGAGAACCTTCCCTTTGTATTTGATCGATTTTACCAAGTAGATTCATCAACTACACGTGAAGGAGAGGGCACCGGGATAGGTCTCAATTTTACCAAGGAACTGGTAGAATTATTAGGCGGAACCATATCTGTGCGAAGCCAATTGGGTATTGGTTCTGTGTTTACGGTCAGGCTACCGATTTCGAAGAAGGCGCAATTGGTTGCACCAAAATCCATAAGCTTTACCGAAGGAATTGTTGTTCAAGATGCTATGGTGGAGCCTGAGGCTGTTGATGATTCGGTCCGGAATCCCGATAGACCCTCACTTCTTATAGTCGAAGACAATCAAGACATCACCTCCATTCTATTATCTATTTTTTCGAAAGAGTATCAGGTTCATTCTGCTGAGAATGGCCAGATAGGCATCGACAAAGCCAAAGAATTGGTGCCTGACTTTATTCTATCGGACGTTATGATGCCCAAGAAGGATGGCGTAGAGTTGGTTGACGAACTAAAGAATGAGGCGATTACCTCTCACGTTCCAATCGTTCTGCTCACCGCGAAGGCAGACATTAGTTCCAGAATAGAGGGTCTCCGACGTGGCGCTGATGACTATATCAGCAAACCTTTTCATCCCGAAGAGCTTTCTCTAAAAGTTAGGAATATCCTGACATCCAAACAAAGGATTAGGTCGCGATATGAACTTGGAGCTCCCAAGGAGCTTTCGACCAACCCTGAGTTTGCTCCCGAAGATGAGTTCATTTCTCGCATTCAAGATGTTTTGAATCAAAATCTCGATGATAGCGAGTTTGGGATTAAGGATTTTTGCCGCGAACTAGGAGTAAGCCGTATGCAGCTTCACAATAAGCTAAAGGCGCTCACTGGTCTATCTACTTCCCATTACATCCGCTCATTGCGTTTGGATAAATCACTTGAGTACATCAACGATCCCTCACTCAATATCTCAGAATTGGGCTATAAAGTAGGCTTCTCATCTCATGCTTATTTCAGCAAAAGCTTCAGTCAGAAATTCGGAAAATCGCCCAGTCAATACAAAGCAGGCTTATCGTAATTGAGTATTTCGTCATTGAGTCTACATGTTTCAACCCTGACTTAACGATCTGTAATACAGTGTTCTGTACAATAGTTTATAACACAAATACAATAGTGAAAGCGATCATAATCTCGTGTAGCAATATTTGGAAAAACAATCATTGCGAACAAAAAAAACAAGATTATGAAAAAGCTTTATCTATCATTTTTATTGTGTGTTGTTTACATAGGAGCACACGCACAAGCAGGTTCAACCTATTGCACTACCGAATTTCCCAGTGTCACTGTCGGACCAGGGCAAAATGCACCTACTGAATTATGCATCCAAATAACAAGTCCAAACTTCACTGCAGGTTGCGAAGCAGAAATGCTCATAGGCGACATACCCTTTAGCTGGTTCTCTGATCAGACCGATGTGAGCAAATGGCATTATGACCTAGAGGCAAGCCAAGATATCACCTTGTATTTTGATATGCTATTTACAGGTCCTGCAAATAGCCAATCGTATGCCATTGACAGAAACATCACCATTACATATGGTGGTGAGTCCTACATTTATCTCCTGGATTATAATCCAGCTACAAAGCACTTTTTTGGATCTTTTACTCTTCCTGTTGCCCCCGCAGACTTTGATAACTTATTTGAGGTTTTAGAAATTGGGTTTTGGGATAATGGTGGCCCGGATAGCGATGTATTGTTCTTTTGGGCTGCAACTAAAATTATGACGAATGCACCAAAGAAATTAATCTCAGACCCTCTTTGGACTACCACTGCACCGCAAGCTCCACAACTAATTCTCCGTGACCCTCCGGGAGATCAAAGCTTCAGTTCATTTACTCAAGCTGATGAAGTTTGCCACGGATATGGTATGTCAACCCTTACGGAAAATGAAGGCACTGTCTGGGCGAGTGCTAAATTAGGAGCCGAAGGATCAACCGGTTTCATTGTCGAAACAGAATTTGAGGCCTATGTGGAAGTATCGGCGGAGCTATCCGTAGGGTTGACAAATTTAACTGAGACTTCACAAAAGATGTGTTTTAAGACCGAAGATATCTACAGCACAGCGGCCGAAAGTGATGAATCAGTACAAGGGTTTGGAGATGTGTACATTGGTTCTTCATTGACATATCTTTATGGACTCTACGAAACTATAATTCATACCGGTTGTAGTCTGGATACACTTAAACGTTTAAGCTTTGCTTTGTCAGGATCTGAACAGCAATTTGCATACCCGGAAAGTTATATTGCAGAAATCATTATACCCGACCTTGAGCAATCACTCGAATTATTGGAAGAAGGAACGGACGCCTACCTATTACAAGCTGATCAGTTGGAAGTTTGGCAGCAATACTTGGATCTCAATCGGACTATAAAAGAAGAAGCAATTGCGAATCAGGTACCTGTAGACTCCTGGAATTTCGTCGCTGGTGCTGAGTATAGTAATTCAAAAACAACGACTACTTCGCAGGTGAAGGCTGTTGAAATGAACATGTATATCGATGCATCCGTAGCCGCTGAAGTCGGGGTAGAAGTCGCTGGATCAGGTGCTACGCTAGGAGCGCAAATCAGAACCAGAGTA
>CAZKXG010000171.1:0-4859 GCA_964556465.1 uncultured Cryomorphaceae bacterium
GATGCAAGTGCGCTTACCCGTTTCTGCGATTTCTTCTTCGATTTGCTTGGATACTTTCCTAACTACCTCTTCGATTCGGGCAGGGTGAATTCTACCATCGCTTACCAATTGGTGCAGCGCCAATCGAGAAATCTCTCTTCTTACAGGGTCGAAGCAGCTCAAGATAATAGCTTCAGGGGTATCGTCCACGATAATCTCAACACCTGTAGCAGCTTCCAAAGCACGTATGTTTCTTCCTTCACGTCCGATAATTCGGCCTTTGATTTCGTCATTTTCAATATTGAAAACGGAAACTGAATTTTCTACCGCCTGCTCAGTTGCTACCCGCTGAATACTCTGGATAACCACTTTCTTAGCATCGGCATTAGCCGTCAATTTTGCCTCATCAACGATCGTTTTGATGTGCGTCATTGCCTCAGTTCGCGCTTCATCTTTCAGAGCCTTCATTAACTCTGCCTTCGCGTCTTCAGCAGAATAGTTAGCAGTTTTTTCGAGTTGAGCCACATTCTCCGAATGAGCTTTCTCAAGATCTTTTTTCCGCTTTTCAACGATTTCCAGTTGCTTTTCAAGATTGGCCTTGATGGCAGCAACTTCTCTCTCCGCCTTTTTGTTTTTCTCTACACGCTGACTGAGGTTGGCTTCGCGTGACTTCATCCTGTCCTCAGCACTTTGAACCTTGCGGTTGCGGTCTTTGATTACTTTCTCATGCTCTTCTTTCAGCTGATAAAATTTCTCCTTGGCTTGGAGCATTTTATCCTTTTTGATGGCTTCGCCTTCTTTTTCAGCTTCGGAGAGAATGGAGTCTTTCTTCTTGGTGAGCACGGCATTAACCGCCACCCAAGCAATACCTCCCCCGACGATCACGCCAGCCAAGAGGCCAATGAGTAAATCTGTAATATTTATATCCATACCATAATTTATTAAGCCCTCCGGCGGAAGGCGCGATACGGAAGATAGCTAGAGCAAATTGTCGATGAGTTGTTCAATTTCGCTGATTTCGCGATCATCAATGGCCGAGCCCCTGGGGGCTGACGTGTCCACTTCTGCCAATTTGGTAGATAACTGCAAGGCAGTCATGGCAAGCAAGTCTTGCTTGTCCTTCACGGCGTAATTTTCCAAAAGGTTTTTTACGCTGTCGTCTACTTTTTTGGCTGCAGCCCGAACCATTTCTTCCTCTTCCGGCTTTACCGAAATCGGATATATTCGTCCTGCTATGGTCACCTTTATTGATTTCTCGCTCATAGCGAATCATCTATCTATTTAAAAGCGCAATGCACTTATCTATCTCCCGCACCAATTCGTTAACTCTAAATTTCATTTCGGCTTTATCTCCCGAGCTACTCACGAGAGTTTTGGCCAGTTTAACGCGGTCGTAATCTTTTTCAAGGTTCTGGCTTTTGGCTTTGGCCTCCTTTAATTCCAACTCCAGCTGAGCTGCCTTCTCTTTCAATTTGGCATTATCAGCTTCTAATCGGTCTTGCTTAGTCTTGATTTTGACCAGCTTATCCTTAATAGAGTCTAATTTCAGGGAAACTTTACCCTTTTCCATGAACCTTAAATAGGTTAAACGTTGTACAAAAGTAAATTGGTGTACAAGATTAACAAAAAGCTTTGGTTTTAAATGAATCAAATGTTTTCACTTTGCATTGTTCACATTTCTTGACTTCATGGCTCGGTAATTGTCAAGAGGTGTGCTTATTCTTAGCTTCGCACTACCATCCATGAGAAACACGATACTTTTATTTTTTTCAGCCCTTTCTTTCGGGGTTTTTGGTCAAGAGAATTTAGCTGATTTTGCCGCGCCGCTTGACATTCCTCTTTACCTGGCGGGAAATTTTGCCGAGCTCCGCAGCAATCACTTTCATACGGGGATTGACATTAAGACTCAGGGTGTGGAAGGACAAAAAGTCTTAGCTGCAGAGGAAGGGAAAGTATCGAGAATAAGCGTTTCACCCTATGGATATGGCTTAGCTCTCTACATCGAACACCCAAATGGATACACCACGGTTTACGGACATTTAAAAAAGTTCAACGATGAAATTGCAGCGGTGGTAAAAGAGAAACAATACGAAGAAGAATCATTTCGAGTGGATTTTGCACCTGACGAGGAGATAAAATTAGAGAGAGGAGAACTTATTGCCTTGAGCGGAAATACGGGAGGCTCCGGAGGTCGTGCAAGGTGCGAGTGGAAAATATCACTTAAAATCAGGAAGTGAATTTAAAGTTTATGGTGCATTCGGTATGTCGGTCCATTCGCTTGATTACTTAAATGGCTACCCCAATAAGTGCGGACTCTACGAAGTGCACCTTTCGGTTGATGAAGAAACTATTTGCAGGCAGCAATTCGATGAATTGGACTTTGCGACTACCCGTCATATCAATGCTTATAAAGCATATGATGTGTACCGAAAGAACCGCTGGCACTACCACAAATCATTTATTGAGCCGGGAAATGAATTGGAGATTTATCTTCCCGAAACAAAGAATAGGGGTGTAATTAACATTAAAACGGCAGGCTCTCATCAGGTCAATTACGTGGTAAAAGATGCTTACGAGAATATTTCCACTCTTGATTTTTCATTTGAAACATTGGCAGAGCCAAACGGAGCACTTCCCGAAGCAAAGCCCTATGACGCCTACTTTAGCTACGACCAAGAAAACAACTTCACTTATCCTGAAGAATTTGATGTCATCATTCCCAAAGGAGCATTGTACAAAGATTTGAAGCTTAACTTTGGTAGAGAGATGCCCAAACCGGATCTGCTATCAGCGCGGTATACAGTGCACAATGACATGGTACCTCTTGATGATTATATTGAAATCGGAATTACCGCAGCCGACATACCGAATATACTACGCGACCAAGTTTTGGCAGCGAGATATTCTACAACGGGGTCAGCGTCATACATCACGGGAGACTGGCAAGGAGATCAATTCGAGTTCAAGTCTAAAAGTTTCGGAAAGTTCGCCTTGGTGGCAGATAGCGTAGCTCCTGAGTTGAGGCCCTTGACCAGGACATCAGGCAGCCTCTCAAACAGTACCGTGCTTCGGTTTAAAATATCTGACGATCGGTCGGGAATAGGGACCTACAACGCTTACCTCAATGAAAAATGGGTCTTGACGGCTTATGAGCCGAAAGCCAAAACTATATCGGTGATCTTTGAAGGAACAAACCCGCTTCCATCGGGCAATGAGCTTCGCATTGAATTAAAAGATGCAGTCGGAAACAAGACTGAAAAGGTATATTCCTTCTAGTACTGTTTGTGGTATTCTAATAATCCATCGATCGGCGCTTTCATTATTCGATCTATGTTAACATCGTAGCGCTCAGCTCGGGCACGAAGCTGTTTCTCAAAATAGTATCCTACCGAACCTAGAACTCTAAGATTGTACTTTTTATATCCAGGGTATTGAATGATATATCGCTCAAAAAACTTCATGAATGCATCGTCTACCATTTCATTAATATAAGGATGGTCGATATATTCAGAAGCAAACTTGCTAAATGAGGCCAAGAACCGGTTGGGGTAAGCATCCTTGTAAACAGCATAGATAATCTGATCCTTGGTAACTCGGTACTTGTTGGTGAAAATTTCCTGCATATCATTGGGCATCAAATCATTCATGAATTCACGAAGTACCTTCCGCCCGATGTGCATTCCACTTCCCTCATCGCCTAAGATGTATCCAAAACCTCCGAGATTCATCTTAATCTTACCATCATCATAAAGACAGGAGTTTGACCCGGTACCCAAAATGGCGACCAATCCCGAGCTACCCTTGTATAAAGCACGAGCTGCCCCCAGAAGGTCATGCATAATGTGAACTTTTGCGGAAGTGAATATCCTGCAAAAACCAGTATTCATAATCTCAATGCTCTTTTTGGTGTTTGATCCGGCACTATAGAAATATACCTCATCAATATCCGCGTGGGAGTATGGCGCAAAGGATATTTTGCGCAACGTTTCCGAAACACTTTCATCATTGTGAAAATAAGGGTTAATACCTTCGCTTCTGTACTCAAAAACCTCTCCCGAAGGGGTTATCAGTCTCCAATCAGTCTTGGTAGACCCGCTGTCTGCTATCAATTTCATACGGCGGCAAAACTATGGAAATTAGGCCAATGCTATTCCTATTTCGAAAAAAGGAACTTATTCACATTCACCAAATTCGATTTTACAGCGTACATGACGATGGAGGCGGTGTTTTTCACACCCAACTTATGCATGATATTCTTACGGTGAGTATTAACCGTATGCGGGCTAAGAAACAGCTTTTCGGCAATGGTTGTATTGGTGTGCCCTTCCGCAATGAGTGTAATGATTTCCTGCTCACGCTCAGAAAGCTTGACAGGCTCACAATTGAAGCTGTCAAACTCTTCAGACTCCGGGTCGATATCCACTTGATGGATGGTGTTCAGTATTTGGCCACAGAAGAACTTGTTTCCTTTGGCGGTGTCACGAACTGATGAGACGATTTCATTCAAATCGCAATCCTTCTTGACGTAACTCTTAACTCCTGCTTTCAAGGCGTTGACAATGGTCTCGCCTTCTTGGTCAGGAGTAATCGCAACCACTTGTATATTCGGATATTCACTGAGAACCCCGGGAATGGTCTCAATACTAAATTGAGGGGCAGTAAAGTCTATGAGAAGAATATCGACATCAACTTGACTTAATAATTGCTTGAGCGCACCCTCGCTATCCGCCTCTCCTGCTATTTCGATATCGGCTTCTTCAGACAGGACCACACCCAAACCTATGCGAATCAATCGATTGCTGTCTGCAACAATTACACGGATGCTTGAAGAACTCAAGGTTATTTAGAATTTATCTGAATAACAAAGATAGTGGCTAAGG
>CAZKXG010000171.1:4869-5601 GCA_964556465.1 uncultured Cryomorphaceae bacterium
ACAGAATTCATTTTTTAAAACTTTATGTTTACAAACTGCATTTAAAACAATTTATAGGGTTACCCGTTTAGTTACTGTATTTTTTATACGAATTGTTTTTTCAATCCCGGAATTCTTTTCCACATTTTTTACCGGAACGATTAGGCCTTCATCGGTAAGCTCGACGTTCGAAAAAATTTCCATTGCCTCATTCAGAAATGGCTCCGTGTGGCGATAGCGAGCAGAATAATGTCCAATTAGAAGTTTACCCACATTGGCTTCATTTGCCACTCTTGCAGCTTGTGAGGCAGTGCTGTGAAAAGTTAACTGTGCTCGCTCAGCATCTTCTTCTAAAAAAGTACTCTCATGGTAAAGCAAGTCCACACCTTTTACATAATCAGATGTTTGCTTTTGGTAGGCCGTATCAGAACAGAAGGCATAACTCAAGGCATGCTCCGGACGGTATGTTAGTTCATCGTTTGAGATTTCGGTACCATCTTCCAATCGGTAGTCGCTTCCCGCTTTTATTTGACGAATGCGAGCTACGGGTATATTGTATTTGCTGATGTATTCGGGTTTGATGTTTCTGAGCTTCTCCTTTTCGGCAAAAAGAAATCCGCAGCAAGGCACCCGGTGATTTAATGGGAAAGAGGATACTTCCAGTTTATTGTTTTCATAAACGCGGATGATGCGTTCGTAAAGTGGCAGATTTTCGATAGTAAGGTTGACAGTTTCTCCTTTTGCAGGAATCGT
>CAZKXG010000171.1:5611-7641 GCA_964556465.1 uncultured Cryomorphaceae bacterium
TCGTTCGGATTCAGGTTGTGCCAGTTAACTTCATATCTAAGTTTTGAGTGGGATATCTTCAGTTGTTGCTCTACGGCTTCTTTCAATCCTTCTTGGGCATACACATCAAGTGGCCTGGTTCTTCCCAGTAAATGCAGTGTAGATATCAATCCCGGTAACCCCAAGCAATGATCGCCATGATTGTGAGAGATGAAGATGTGATTTATTTTGAGGAATCTTATCTTTAACCGTCGCAGCTGCAGCTGGGTTCCCTCTCCGCAATCAATTAGAAAATAGTGATTATCGTGATCCAGAAATTGAGAGGTAGGTCCATGTCTCAAGGTGGGTGTAGCCGATCCACATCCGAGAATGGTTACTTCAAATTTCATAACAGAAAAAGGTAGTAAATGTCAAATTGTCGCAATCAGCAAACGAATCTCTTAGGATTTGTCTCCTGCTTGGGCTTTCAGCTCGCGCTCAATTTCTTCCATCAGAACTACATCGATGGCCTCATCTTTTGTAGGTACAATATCAAAAACAGAGTTCAATTGAGAGATAGCCACCAATTTCTCAACAGATGGTTGAAGGCTCGAGAGTACGAATGTGCCTTCGGCTTCTTTGCTCAATCTGTTTCCTGTTAAAAGGGCACTGAGCCCGCTCGAATCGCAGTATCGCGTATCAGCCATATCAACAATGATATTTTTAAAACCACCTTTTATCAACATCACCAATTCCGACTTCAACAAGGGAGCATTGATGGATTGAATTTTCTCTGTCTGAGTATATAGAATGGCGTACTTATCTTCTTTCTGAATTTTGAAACTCATAGTAATTCTTGCTGATTGCTTTAGCCAAATATAATAACCTGAATGAGAATATTCAGAAATTCGAATCAATTGTTAATCCTGACCCTGAATCTTCCCAGCCAAAAGATAAAGCACGGCCATCCGAATGGCAACCCCATTTTCAACCTGCTGTAGGATAATACTATTCGCACTATCGGCCAGATCGCTGCTAATTTCGACTCCTCTGTTAATCGGACCTGGGTGCATCAGTACGATATCTTTATTGATGGAGTTGAACAGATCCCTATCCAAACCATACTGCATAGTGTATTCACGTAAAGATGGAAAGTAAGCCATATCCTGACGCTCCAATTGGATACGTAGCATATTGGCCACATCACACCATTCGAGTGCTTTCTTAAGGTTAAATTCAACCTTTACGCCTAGTGATTCGACATACTTTGGCATCAGGGTCCGTGGTCCACAAACCATGACCTCAGCTCCAAGTTTTTTCAAGCAATGAATATTGGAGAGGGCAACACGGGAGTGAAGAATATCTCCTACGATAACTACTTTTTTCCCTTTTACATCTCCCAGCTTTTCGCGAATGGAGAAAGCATCGAGTAGCGCCTGAGTAGGATGCTCATGGGTTCCGTCGCCGGCATTCACGACCTTGGCATCGATATGCTTAGAGAGGAAATGAGGCGCTCCCGGATTTGGGTGACGCATCACAACCATATCCACTTTCATGGCCAAGATATTATTCACCGTATCGATAAGGGTCTCCCCTTTTTTTACCGAAGACGAAGAAGATGCAAAATTGACTACATCGGCAGAAAGGCGTTTCTCTGCCAATTCAAAACTGAGCTTTGTTCGGGTAGAATTCTCAAAGAAAACGTTGGCAATGGTAATATCGCGAAGGGAAGGAACTTTTTTAATCGGACGGTTGATCACGTCCTTGAAGTTGTCTGCGGTGGTAAATATCAATTCGATATCCTCAGGCGAAAGCCCCTTGATTCCCAATAGATGATCTACGCTCAGGCTACTCACTTTTTGTTGATAAGAGGGTTACACGATCGGTTCCTTCGGTTTCCACCCATTCTACTTCTACGCGCTCGCTGGCAATGCTATCTATCGTGCGCCCTGTATAATCAGACTGCACCGGCAAGTGGCGACTAAAGCGGCGATCGATCAATACCATCAGCTCTACGGTATTCGGTCGGCCAAAGGCAAGCAAAGCATCATCGCTGCGCTGCCGCCGCAGGG
>CAZKXG010000172.1:0-6926 GCA_964556465.1 uncultured Cryomorphaceae bacterium
GCCCCTCTAAGAAATTGAATATCTACTTGTACACTGTAGGTATTAAAAATCGCGAAGATTACAAGGCCATATCAGAAATGCACGCTTGGGAAAGAATTGAAGAGCAGAATACATTCAGCAATCACTTTCAGTATTCCCTGGCCGAGCTAGATTCGGTCGGTTGGCGGATCATAAAAAAGTGAATGACCAACTACAAAACAAGCACCTCCCCAATGCTATCAACCCAGCGGAGCACAGGTATTCATCACCAAACACAGAACATAGTCTCAAATCTTTATCTTGTCCAAAGCATGAGTCTCTACGAACTTGATCTATCAAAATAATGCACGACAAGATTAGCACCATTATCTCTTCTGTTTTGCCGATTTCAAGCAAGGCGATTGAGAAAATAACCAACCTTATCGAATACGGTACCATCAAAAAAGGAGAGCCAATAACTGCCGTTGGGAAGATCAATAATCTCGAATATTTTTTAATTGAGGGAATCTGTAAGAGCTTTCTCTACAATGAGGATGGCGAAGATGTAACCATCTCATTTTTTATGTCGAGTTCCGTCATATCGCCCCGTACTACGCGGAATAGAGAGGGCAAGTCGATCATTCACATACGCGCCCTTACGGATGTCGAGATAGCAACTATTGACGCCGATGAATTTGAAAAATTAATGATTGAAGATCTTGAAATCAGGGATTTCGGAAATGCCGTATTAAGAAATGAACTAATGGTGAAGGTTCAAAAAGAAATAGGTTTGGCTTCACTCAAAGCAAAGGATAGATTGAAGCTGCTCAGAGAGATTTTTCCAAATATTGAAAACCTCGTACCGCACTCCGACATCGCTTCCTATTTAGGCATCACTACTATTTCTTTAAGTAGATTAAGAACACAATCTTAACGCTTATCAATTGTTAATGGAATCGCCTTACAAACTGACAACCTTTGTTTTCGAATCAAAACAAACTTATGTCAGTTTTAAGCTCATTACTTCGTCGTACTTCTTCAGTAAAGAATATAGGCATCCTATTTTTTGCCAGTCACTTTGTCCTACTACTGATGATGTTATTCACCTTTCCTGTCATCAATCATGCAATTGGAACTAAGGCGTTTGACCTCCGTACCTTCGGGTATTCCAATTCTGAAGCACAAACGATCGTACACAATTTAAATGATCACGCTACCAATATTTACCTCTTCCCGCAATTGACTTTGCTAGATCTACTCTATCCTTTTCTATTGGCTCTGTTTTTAAGTAGTCTCTTGTTTCGTCTTTTTAAACTAACCGAAGAAAAAAGTAAAATCTCATCGCTACTATTGGTGGTTCCATTTCTGGCCATGACTTTTGATTATTTTGAAAACGTCTGTATCGTTTTAATGATTACTCAGTCAGTTAAGATCACTGAAACGATGGTCATTTTGTCAAGTACATTTACTGTTTTAAAAGGAGTATTGACTTCAATCGCCTGGATGGCCATAATTGTATATTCTATAAAATGGGCCAGACTAAAGATGCTTAAAAAACGAAAAAACAAGCGCTCTAAAACACGCTCTACGGGGTAAACTTTCTTTTTGTCGAATCATACCTCCTCCTTAAATACCTGCTGGTAACCTTCCGTGCTCTCACTTAAGAAGAGGTCGAACTTTATAATTCATGAAAAGGCCCATTTCGAGAAATCGAGGTGGGTTTTTCTCTTTCAGCCATCTTCCTTCCTCGGCTAAGAACAACCGTCAAAACAGGTTTTTCACTCCTCAAACATCGGTTCCCCTAAATAAGCCATCCTACGGAACCACCTAACTACTCCTGCACAAAGCAGATAGTTTTGTCGATTCTCTTAAATTTGAGAAACCAAACCCAACGATGACAGGAATCTAGCGATTGCATAAGTGGGGAGAACGTCAATAATCCATGCTATATTCTAAACCTCCCACATTTGGACCAATTCCAAGCTAATCAAATAAGAAAAGCTGAATGCCTATTGATGATAACAACAAATCTCATTATTTTCAAAAAGTCGTCAATATTGGCACCCATCAGGCGTTTTCTAAAACCGAAACCAGGTATTTACAAGTAACCAATATAGCCTCTGTCCTTGGTGCAATGTACAATGCAATTTGGGTATTGATTGCGATTTCCATTAGCGAATCCCCCATCATTTATGAAAGCAATGGCTTGTTGGGATTCATGTTTCTCTTGGCCGTAATTTTTAACAAAAAAGGCTGGCGGATCCTTGCCTCTATTTGGCTAACCATTTCATCGTTTACGTCGGTTCTCGTATTTCTTTACTTATTGGGATATTCCTCGGGCGTTCCGGTCATTTTTTTCATAATAATTATTCTACCCTACATGACTTTTCCTCGAAAGGCGAGGAAATTAGCTCATGGTTTCAGTATGCTAGCTTTTGCTATGCTGATTGCTACGGTCCTGCTTCAATCACACTTAAATGCTCATTTTAGTGACCTGGACCCCTATTTATCTCAAGTAGTCAATATCTCTATCACTGGTTTTATTTGCCTCATACTTATATGGAGTCTGTCCGTCCTAATTGATAGATCAGAGGAATCTTTATTGACCGAACAGAAAAAATCAGATGATCTGCTTCATAACATTCTACCTGCAAGCATAATAAAGGACCTTAAAGAAACGGGGAAGACCATTCCTAAAAGACACAAGAATGTGACGATACTTTTTACTGATTTTGAGGGGTTCACAGAACTAGTCGCATCCATATCTGCCATCACTTTAGTGAGTGAGCTCAATGACATATTTGGCCGATTCGATGAAATTATGGAGGAAACGAAAGTTGAAAAGATCGAAACAATTGGCGATGCATATATGGCTGCGTGCGGTCTCGAAGAAGAGACTACCGATCACGCCATTAATTGTGTGAGAGCGGCACAAGCTATGTTATCCTACCTTGAGGAGAGAAATAAAAGCCACGACATAAAATGGAAGATGAGAGTTGGAATACACTCCGGAACTATTGTAGCCGGCGTGGTAGGAAAAAAGAAGTTCGCATACGATCTTTTTGGAGACACTATAAACACCGCTAGTAGGTTGGAATCAACCGGTGAAGCAGGTAAAATAAATATTTCTTCATCCACTTATGAACTGGTGAGGAACGACTTTACATTTCTGCGTCGTGGAAAGATCTTTGCGAAAGGAAAAGGAACAATTGATATGTATTTTGTAAAAGAAGCCAGAGCTAAATGAAGTTTACAAGCGCCATCTTTGTAATCATAGGATTGCTGATTTTCATCGACCGTTCCGCAGGATTACAAGTCCAGCGGAGTACTGATGACAACGACTAGACAACCTTTTCCTCAAAGCGCATAGCTAATCATCGTGCCTAATAAAAGAAACCCAAAGTGACTCTGAAAGATTTAGGATATAAGCATGAACTGGACGAATACCGGAAAGAACAACAACTTGATTCTTTTGGTATTGGCAGAGTGATTACAGCGCATAAAGATCGCTACACAGTAAGAACCGCTTCTGCTGAACTGGAATGCGAGCTTATCGGAAATTTAAGGTTTACCATAGAAGACAATAGTGAACTGCCCGCCGTTGGAGATTGGGTGGCTATCGCAGAATATGATGTTGACAAGGCGCTCATTCATGCCGTTCTACCGAGGACTTCTACATTAGAAAGAAAAGCGGTAGGAAAGAAGGGGCAATCCCAGATAATTGCCACAAACATCGACATGGGTCTGATCATTCAATCGATCAATCGAGACTTCAGCATCAACCGAATAGAACGGTATATGACAGTTTGCCATAACTCGGCAATCAAACCTGTTGTAGTCCTCAGTAAGATTGACTTACTCGAAAAACAAGAGCTTGATGCCTTGCTCACACAGGTTAAAGAGAGAATCAAAAACACTCCCGTGTTTGCCATAAGTAATATGAGCCAAGAAGGTATAGCTGATTTAAAATCCATGCTACAAAAAGGGAAAACTTACTGTTTACTGGGATCATCGGGCGTTGGAAAATCTACCTTAATCAATATTCTGAGCGGAGAACAGATGATGGTGACAGGGGAAATCAGTGAAAGTATAGACCGTGGAAAACACATCACGACTCATCGAGAATTGATTGTGCTTGAACATGGCATACTGATTGACAACCCCGGAATGAGAGAAATCGGAATAACCGATTCTCAGAAAGGAATAGAAATGACCTTTGATGAAATTTCTGCGCTTTCCAAAGACTGTAAATACTCAGATTGCACACATACGAATGAAGATGGGTGTGCGGTATTGGAAGCCATGGAAAATGGTCAGCTGAGCCATGAAATGTATGAGAACTACATAAGGATGGAAAAGGAAAGAATTCATTACGCATCTAGTTCCCTTGAAAGGAAAAAAAAGGATAAAGACCTGGGCAAGTTGATCAAGAACATGAAAAAGAAACACAATAAATACTAAGTATAGCAAAGAATGCAGCTAGAATAACACTCCATAGGATAGCTCATACGACTCTCTTTAATTTGAGAGTCGGCAACGGGTACTACAAACTGTTCCGTAGGGTTGCCACTTAGCGACATCGGAGCGATCTCACCGAAGGTAAACCCATGTAGCACATTGTTGTGCCTCATTAAAAATGAAAACTCGAATCTCGACCAGAATAGCACTGATTTTGATCCTCAGCATCCAATCTTGTAAGACTTTCGATGCAACTGTTGGTACGGATGAGATGTGCAAGGTGCATGATGAAAAGATGAAAGTAGCTCGAACGTGGATAAAATATGGTCTACGGCCAATAAAAGCTAAAATTGAGTCTGAGAATTTTGAATATCCAAATACGAAACAATATCACTACGGTGGATGCGTGATTGGAAAAGGGCGACCAAGAATTTTCAAGTACTATTACTGCAGTGTATGTAACAAAGCTGCGAAAAAATAAAAATGAAAAGCACATCAGCTACCACATCTTACACGGAACAATATCCACCAAGAGCAGAAAGTGAAAAGGACAATTAGAAAAATCATCTTAACGCTTTTAGGTATCGGAATCGTTCTCGTAGCCTTGAACTTTCTGGTAGCCGTATGTATAGGACACGTTGACTACTCCCTGACTTTCGGAACCGATTATGACCGAACAGGTGAGGAACGCATAATGAGAACCTCGTGGGCTGAACTCCGAACAACCAAGAAACTGGTTACGTCGGGGCGTTCTTGACAACAGAGGGAATCGTTGATTATGAGTACGGAATGTTCTCCCCTACCCTTGAACAGGACTACGCACTAGAAGACTATCAAATCCAAGAAGATTCCATTAACGGGTATTTTGTACGAACCGCTGAGAAGGATGGTGAATTTGGTTTTTACATTCCGGCCCAGAAGGACATGGAGTGGTCACTAACCATTTATCCTTCATCAACTGCCAACAAACTTCGAGACGAACTTCTAAACGCTGCAACAACGGCGGATTACAAAATAGAGTACCGGTGGTAACGAATCGCCAGCTTCGGTGGGAACTTCATAATCAATCTGCCGCCAAGAATGATGGGGGTGTTCTAATCGACTGCTTTTCGTCGGCTTAGTGCTTCACCACAATTTTCTTTCTCGATACTTCGCCCGATTCATTTCTGATGTCGAGGACATATGCTCCCCCTGAAAGGCGATGCACATCTATCTCGATCATTCCATTGCCCGCTTGGGTGATTGTTATTCCATGTGCCTTGCCGAGCATGTCGTATAGGGAAATGGTCTCACGCTCTGAAGAGAGATTACCGAGATCGATAAAGACTTTGTCGTTTGCCGGAACCGGATACACGTTGATATTCGCTGCGTCCTGATCAATCGAACTAAGCAAATTCCACAAAAAGGGCTCGGTGAAATAGGAACAAAGCCGTCATCAAAACCTACATAGAGTAGTTCAACTTCCAGCGTTGCCGTGTCGCGGCATGCGGGATTGATGGAGGAAGGATAGAGGTAGTACATTCCCGACTCATCCGCATTCAAGGTGTCAAGCATGGATACGAGGGTTAAATTCTCCTCGCCCTGGGGTTGAAATAACCATTCAAAAGATACATCGATATCTGAAATGCCGTAGAGTTCATATTCTTCAAAACAAATGGGAGCTTCGAGAAGGGTACCGATAGCCATTTCTGCGATAGTATCTATTTCGAAAACTTCATTGATGGCGCTTTGGCAACCAAAGATATTTGAAGCAACGACTTCGGTTTCTTCCTCACCCACATAAGCCGTAAAGCCATAGACGATCGTGTCTCCTGACTGCTCCGAAATTTCCCATTCGTCAAAAGGAATAACAGATCCGTTATAGTTTACCGTGTATTCCGTTTCTAATTCATTTTCTATTGCCGTGAATCCAATCGCTCCCGGACTACATTGATCCAGCAGGGATAACGACATCACCTCTTCCAGCCCTTCGCAGGTGTAAACTTTGTTTTCCGTAGAATTGGAAGAGATTTCAATATCTTCCTCCAACTGCAGTACAGCAGCATTCATCACCTCTTGCAAGTGTGGCTCCTCGTTATTCGCCTTGATGGAATACGAAAACAGCAATGTACTCTCCTCCTCTCCCATCGATTCATCTTCTAATGCTATTCCTACGTGTTCTACTTCCAAAACGGTGTAGCCCTGAATACTTGAAATAACCGTATTGGCATTGTGCGAAGAAGCTATGGGTGCAAATGTTTGCCAGTTTAGTTCATCTGGAATTTCGTTTTCGATCGAGAGAATGGAAAGCGTCTCCCCCGTTTCGTTTGCATAGCTCCAAGTGTATTGGTAGGCGTTATCTATGTAGACGAAATTTTCAGTCGTCAATCCGTTTTCCTCGGTAAGGGTAAATGCCGTCTCATCGTCTTTGGCCGATGAAAGTGCACTCGCTTTAAAGGGTTGCGAAACTTCAGGATCCCAAATGCCACTTCCCGTGCTTTGCAATCCGAATTCAATCACCGAAGGTGGAT
>CAZKXG010000172.1:6936-7641 GCA_964556465.1 uncultured Cryomorphaceae bacterium
TCAATTCCCACATGTCAGCATTAAAATTGACTTCGAGTGTGAGCGTATCGACAGCAATTACATCTATAAAAACATCACCATCATTGTCGGTAAAAGCCAGCCCCGATTGATCGGCCACTTCATTTTCGAATAGAATGGAGATGTTTGGAATACCCTCTTCACCTTCCGATTGAGTGCCATCACCATTCAAGTCCTCGAAAACAACGATGTGTATTTCGCTTTCGACTCCATTGAAATTTTTCCAAAACTTAACTGCCCGTTCATCGGCTTCTATTATAGCCGCAACATCTCCAAACGAGTCATCAGTTGGTGGAGTCGATACAAGAGAAGAAATACTATCTGATTGGTTATTCCAATTTAGATAAGGTATGGCTTCGTCATCCACAATGGTGTAAACATCAGAAGCATCGATCAACTCCAAATCATCACCATAGAGTAAATTGGCAAACCGAGGATTGTAGCCATTTACGCCTTGAATAAATGTGGTGCCTAAATATTCGTCTGAATCTGTTCCGTGAAATACGCCGACCTGTTCTTGAGAAGTCACAAATAAGATATCCGTAATTCCGTCAGCATCGTAATCTCGGGCGATGGCTTGGGTAATGCTGTAATCACCTTCGGGGGCCGCCAATTCTTCGAGCGTACCGGAAAACATTTTAAGCTCAGCGTCAATGAAGTCAATTAAGATCTCCACCCCACCGTCGC
>CAZKXG010000173.1:0-4762 GCA_964556465.1 uncultured Cryomorphaceae bacterium
GTCCTACTATAAGGCCTCGATCCCAGTCTTGGACAGCGCCTGAAACGATTTCAGACGCACTCGCCGATCCTTCATTGGTCAGTACAATGAGTCTGCCTTCTTCAAACTCTCCTTTAGAAGTCGCAACCATTTCTCTTTTGGGATAACTTCTTCCTTCGGTGTAAACGATCATTTTACTTGAGCTGATAAACTCATCTGCCAATTGGCGACTCGTTTCCAAAAGACCCCCTCCATTTCCTTGTAAGTCGAGTACCAAATCTTGCATACCTTGTTCTTTTAAGGATTTGATAGCTGCGTGAAACTCATCCATCGTAGTTTTTGAAAAACGGTTTATTTTGATGTATCCGATTTTATCCGTAGCCATGTATGAGGCATCGAGGCTGTAAAGCGGTATCTCATCCCGCACAATGTCAAAAATGAGCACTTTACTCGCTTCTCTTCTCCTTATGCCCACGGTTACTTCCGTTCCTTTGGTTCCGCGAAGACTTGAAGTTACATCACTATTGGTAACGCCAATACCGGCTACATTTTCGCCATCGATGCTCACGATTTTATCGCCGGCCATAATCCCTAGAGATTCACTCGGTCCACCGGGAATAGGAGAAACTACTGTAATCGTATCTCTTAAAATATTGAATTGAATACCGATTCCTTCAAAATTACCTTCCAGACCTTCATTTGCTCTTGCTACATCTTCAGCAGGAATATAAACGCTATGTGGGTCCAGTTCTCCTAGAACTTCTCTTATGGCGTCATCCACAAGACCATCAAGATCTACACTATCGACATAGTTGTTTTCTAAATGATAAAGAAGAGCAGTAATTTTCTCTGCAGCCTTTCTGAATTCGGGTGGATTTTCTTCTGATTGGCCTTTTGAAACCGCTAGAGCCAGAACGGCAATGGTGACTAAGATGAGTCTTTTCATGTTAATTACTTTCGAATCCTAAAGGTAACGCTTTAAGTGCCCTTTAGGGTTGGTATTGCACTGTTAATTCGAGTTAAAGTCTTGCGACTCGCATTTCTAACGTCTTTTTTGTCTAAAGGTTCCTTGAAACTTCCCTTGAAATATGCTCTTGAAACATATCTGCAATTCAGGCGTATACGCGTGTGAATTAGTTGCATAATGTAGAGAAAATTGACTTCTCCCTATGAACGTAGAGAAATGGTACACTTTCACAGATGAAGATTGGAAAAGGTTGGAGGATCAGTTCAAGTCTTCCTATTTTCCTGTTCTTCGATTTATTACCGAGAACAAAGGTTCCTTTTCGGAAGCTCGAGATGTATATATCGAAGCGTTCTATTACTACACCCGATCGGTTGAACTCAAGGGAAAGACATACCTAGAAAAGGCTTCGGGCTTGATTTATTCATTTTCGAGAATCATTTGGCTTAAAAAGCTGGAGAAGCGAAATGTCGATTTGAATTTCGTACAGCATCGCCAAGAGTATTACGATCTCGATCATGCTTTTCACGAGATTGATTTAATGAACGAAAGAAGTGAAAAAGCTGCATCGAAGTTGGCACTAATCGGCGAGCCTTGCAGAACGATGATGCTCGAATTGATTGGAGAAGGAAGATCTTTCGAGGAAGTCGGTCCTCGATTGGGTTTTAGTGTAGAAGAAAGAGCGATCAATCGCTTGGCCGGATGTTTGAGAAAGTTAGTAGAGCTTACAGAGAATAAAACTTTTGATATTAAAAGTGAAGATTTTGCGAGGTGCTTGAACTATGTGGTATCTCCCGATAAAACTGAGAAACCCAAAGGTCCTGAAATGGACGTGTGTCTAGCCATGACCTCCAGAGTAGTGGCGACGGTTAAGAATCATGTCAGTTCCAAAGAGCGAACGACCATCTTACGAGAATTCAGGGATCGCTTGCTACCCGATGATGCGAGTAACCTGAAGAAGATGGAGGACAATCCTAAAAAGATCAAAATGAAACCATTACAACTCATTTCTTTTACAGCGCTCGTTGCTGTTGTGGTCTCAGTACTTACCTCTTTCGGTTTGTACAATTTCACAAGTAAAAAAGAAGTTACAAAGCCCCAAATCGTCGTTGATACGCTGAAAGTAGATACCCTGCAAGTACCCGTTCTTGAATGGAAAGAGAAAAGTGCATTCATCATAAACGAAGATGGTTTTGCATTAACCTCCTCAGAAGATTTAAGTAAGGGTGATATGATCACTGTTAGTAATGAACTTTCTCAAAGTGGTTCTGCCGAGGTAGTTTCCATTGACGAAAAGAAAGGACTGGCATTGCTACTGGTCGATTCGGTTTTACGCACTGCGGTCCCTTTTCGTTTCTCGCCAGAACCGGCAGAAGTGGGAGATGAGTTGATTTCGTTAGGCTACTCCGATGGGAAACTCCTATTCGCAGAAGCCACAACTCAATTTTTTGAGTTTGAGACTATGTGGGTTGGTGGAGAGGCATTGTTTCCGGGGGCACCACTATTTTCGGAGTTCGGTGAATTGAAAGGTATTATGATTGACTCAGATGAAGGGAAGCTTTCTCAGGGAGTAGTGAAAGTCAAAGAATTTATTGAGTTTGGAACTACTCATGATATTAATTTACCTACTCGAAACAGACTTTACTATAGCAGTACAGCGCAGAGAGTAGAAAAATTAAAGCCTTGTATTTTGCGAATAAAATACCAAGGTTAATTGGCAACTATTTTCCTTTTCGATCGTATTCTTTATAGCTATACCTAAAGTTTTTTAGGGCTATGAATGAGAAAGCCTCCCTTGCTATGGGGAGGCTTTTCTTTTGTAGTGTTTACTAGTTTAATGCAAGCCTGCTTCGGCTAAATATCTCTCAGCGTCAAGAGCTCCCATACATCCGGTTCCGGCAGCAGTTACGGCCTGTCGGTAAACTTTGTCAGCGGCATCACCACATGCGAAAACGCCTTTTATATTCGTCTTACTCGTACCGGGAACTACTTTTAAGTATCCTGTCTCGTCCATGTCGAGTTGACCCTTAAAGATGTCTGTATTCGGCTTGTGGCCAATGGCTACGAAAAATCCTGTGATTTTGATTTCCGAAGTTTCATTGGTAATTCTATTCTTGACACGAACTCCTTCTACACCTGATTCTCCAAGAATCTCATCGGTTTCGGTATTCCAAAGAATTTCAATATTCTCGGTGTTCATCACTCTGTGTTGCATGGCCTTTGAGGCACGGAGCTCATCTCTTCTTACCAGCATCGTTACCTTCTTGCATAGCTTGGCCAAATAGCTCGCTTCTTCGCAAGCGGTATCTCCACCACCTACTATTGCTACCTCTTGACCTTTGTAAAAGAAACCATCGCAAACGGCGCATGCACTAACGCCAAAGCCATTAAGGCGTTTCTCACTTTCTATTCCCAGCCATTTAGCAGAAGCTCCTGTGGAAATAATCACCGAGTCGGCTGTAATTTCTTTGTTTCCATCAATCGTTACGACATGCTTGGCTCCTCTGAAATCTACCGCAGTAGCCATCCCGAAACGAACATCTGTGCCGAATCTTTCTGCTTGCTTTTTAAAATCTTCCATCATTTCAGGACCTTGAGTTCCTTCAGGATAACCCGGATAGTTCTCCACCTCCGTGGTGATGGTAAGTTGTCCTCCGGGTTGCAGCCCTTGGTACATTACAGGACTCATGTCAGCTCTCGCTGCATAGATTGCTGCGGTGTAGCCCGCAGGGCCTGAACCAATGATCAGGCATTTTACATGTTCAGTATCTTGACTCATAGTCGAGTGTTTTTTTCAGGCTGCAAATTTACAAACTATCATTCCTTATTGACGAAAATAAATATCACCAATGTTTATATAGTATTTGGAAAACCTTATGGAGTGGCAAAAATGGTATCGTACGAACAAGCGTAGCCCGCCCATATTCCTAGCCCTCCTTCTATGTTTGTGATCACATTGTTTGGAGCAGCAAAAGGGCTACCATTTGTTCCCAACTGCTGTTCAAAAGTTCGGTAGAATTGATAGCTAGGTTCCGAAATTGAACAAAATTTGAAAACGAATCGATCACCTATTTCAAAAAAACCTGCTTCCTCTTCGGTATCTGTGGGACGAGAGGAATTGAAAGGCTGACCTCTCTGGAAACCTACCTCCAGCGATGTACCATTGAAAAACTCATCAAGAAATGTAGATCCCAAAGGTGCATAATAAACATCGTCTACAGGATTGTCATTGGTATTTGGTCCAATTCTTCTTGTGAACACGCGGTAGGCATTATCGAGTGTGTCAGGATCTGTAAATCTTGAAAAGACATAACCGTATTGAGGGCTATTGGCCCATAATCTGAAATAGGATGAGTCAGGTACAACGGGACTTGGAATATGGGTATTGGCCGTCAGTACTTTATCATCTAATACTACCCGTAAATTATAAGAGGTTTCGAACTCACCAACTATATCCAGGCCAATATATCCGCAAAGAGGTAGATCGTCCAAATCGTCAGGAGAAACTCCGATCAATTCGGCAAATTCAGAAAGCAGTTCAGGCGGAACATCTTCTGCACAGACGGCAGTAAGCTCTTGATCGTTTACAAAAACGGCAGCATCTGTAATATATGAGTTCGCAATGTCTGCGGGACTTGTCGGTTCAAAAAAGCCTCTTGTTCTTGAGACTAGCACAATGGGAGGGCCACCGTTTTCAATGGTTCCTTCCACTACGATTTGCGGTTCCGATTCAGGGATATCTATTTCGATATCCTTTTCGCAAGAAGTGAAAAGAGTTACCAAAATCGCTATGTGCCAAATCCTTTTCAAAATTGAAAA
>CAZKXG010000173.1:4772-7638 GCA_964556465.1 uncultured Cryomorphaceae bacterium
TTGGGCATTAGGTTTTCATCAATGTAAATGGAGTTATTACCCAGAAAGTAAAGTAAAAGAGATTACTTCTACATTTAGAAAATTGAAAATTCCATGTGACGGCGGGTAAGATCGGGAAGAGGGAAACTTGCTTGGCTTGAATTTGAAAAGTGCCATTAGCCGCTTCACCTTGATTGTCGAAATAGTAGAAATACGGATTTAAGCGGTTGTAAACATTGTAGATGGAAAATACCCACTGTGACTGAACTCGCTTTCGTTTCTCAATTATTTCACCTGTCACCTTATCTGTTATCGTCTTGTTTGAGCTGGTTGAGTAAGTTGCTGAAAGATCCATACGGTGATAGTCTCTCATTCTAAAACTATTTCGAGCCGAGTAATTATAGACTAAGGTGTTTTCTATAAAGTATCCTGTAACGGGTAGTGTAATAGCTCGACCTGTTCCGTAGACGAAATTACCTGAGAGCGTCCATTTATCCGTCAGTTGATGAGCCACCACAATAGCTATATCATGTCTCCGGTCAAAGGTCGCCGGATACCATCTTCCTCCGTTTATAGCATCAAATTGACGATCCGTTCTGGACAAAGTGTATCCAATCCAACCAGTTGTTTTTCCGACGTTTTTTCTGACGAAAAACTCAATACCATAAGATTCGCCGCGACCAAAAGTCAACAAGTTATCTTCATTATTTCCTACTCCGTCACTTGGCTGAGTATTTTCCTTATACTCAATCAAGTTTTCCATCTCCTTGTAGTAAGCTTCCACCGAAGCCTCTACGTTACCACCTTCAAAGAGTCGGAAGTAACCAACTGCATATTGTCTTCCCATCTGGGGCTGAACAATCTCAGTTGTTGGTAACCACACATCGGTAGGAAGTGCAAGCGGAGATAGGTTTGCTAAATGGATGTACTGGTAGTTTTGAGTGAAAGAGGCCTTTACCGATGATCGCTCAGACAGTCTGTAGCTCGTGCTGAATCTTGGCTCCCAGCCCAAATAGTCTGCAATTGTTTCTCCCGACCCGTAGCGAACGGTATCCTGAGTAGATCCATTTACATCAACGATAAACCTTGTGAACGGTCCTGTATGTGCAAATGCTGAAATACGCAGTCCAGCCTCTACTTTCCAAACGTCTGTCAGATCAAATTCATCGGAGATATAAAACGCTCCTTCGTGGCTGTAAAATTGTTGTTGTTCACCTAAGTCAAAAATAGTCTCGCCCTGTTCTGCCGAAGAGTTGTTTGGGCTGATGTCATGGAAAACATATGCCAACCCCGTTTTTAAATGGTGGTTTCCCAGTTTGAACGTGAGTTCGGGCTTAAACCTGTAGTCCATTATCTGGCTATTTACCTCTAATTGGAATTCGTCTTGACTACCCGTAAAGCCGAAATTATATCTGGTGAAAGATCCATTTACCTTGAGTAAAACGTCATCGTTGAATATCTTCTGATACCCACCTGAAACTATCCGGTTTCCCCAAGTGACATTTGTTTTGAACTCTGATTGCGGACTGTTAAAGTCGAAAGCATCATCGCCGAAGTAGCCGCTCAAAAAAACAGAGCTCCCCTTGCCCAAATCCCAATCCAGTCTCCCATTAAGATCATAAAAAAAATATCGGCTGCCGCCAAAGTCCGATTCCTCGTTGATGAATGGAGTGATCAAAGCATCGATGTAGGTTCTGCGTCCCGACACAATGAAGGAAGCTTTATTTTTTACCAATGGTCCTTCAAGGGTAAGGCGACTTGAAATGACTCCGAGTCCACCTCTTCCTTGAAATTTTTCAGTGCTTCCTTTTCTTTGTGATACATTGATTACTGACGCCAATCGTTCACCATATTCCGCTGGCATTCCACCCTTGTAAAGCTCAACTCCCTCAATAGCATCGGAGTTAAAAACCGAAAAGAACCCTAGCAAATGGGACGCATTGTAAACAACCGCATCATCAAAAAGAATCAAGTTTTGGTCAGGACCTCCACCTCTCACATAGAACCCGGCATTCCCTTCACCCGCAGCTTGAACACCAGGCAGTAGTTGTATGGTTTTTAATAAGTCAACCTCTCCCAAAAATGCAGGTAAGAGCTTGATAGTTTCCATATCGAGCTCGGTGCGACTCATTGCCGTCCCTGATGTGTAGTCAGAAATGTAAGCTTTGATTTCAACCTGCTTTAAGGTGATGTTGCCCAATTCGATGTCGAGAATCTTTTGTTGTCCCGATTGAAGCGAGATTTTTTTTACTGAAGGAGTATATCCTGCATAAGAGAAACGAACTTCGTAGCTGCCAGGTTTAAGTTTCATTACGAATTTCCCATCCAAATCGGTCGAAATCCCCCGACTTGCAGAAGGGATGTACACGGTTGCTCCCGGCAATGTTTCGCCTGAGAGACTGTCACGCACAGTGCCTGAAAGTGTAGCAGTATTCTGCGCCTGAGCGGTAAATATTGCTGAGAAAAGTATACAGAAAAATGCTAATGCCTTCACCTACGCAAATAACTGCTAAGGTCGGAAAAAGTTGCACGTCGTAGATAACATTGACCGAACCGGTGTCTACATACATAGGAAATCAAAGACGTGATCACTGATTGAAATGACTGATCTTCCATTTCAGTTAATTACAATTCAACCTACGGCGAAGAATGACAATTATTTTAAGTGCCGATCATTTTCCTCATTGCCGAGCGGACTTTTTTATTTCATTTTCTCATAGTAATCAAGCTGTTGAATTTGGAGCTTAGACTTAAATCATCTTGAGTACGATTCACCTTCGCCTCCTGCAGAGTTCGAGCCTCTCTTCAAACGAATAAACCCACATCGGCACGTGCCGATATGGGTTTTAAAAGCTTGTCGGGGTGAGAGGATTCGAACCTCCGATCT
>CAZKXG010000174.1:0-6534 GCA_964556465.1 uncultured Cryomorphaceae bacterium
CATCGTTGAGGATACTGAGGAGGCGCGACAATTGTTTGAGCGGCCGATTCAGGTGATCGAAGGCCCGCTGATGATTGGAATGAACGTGGTCGGAGACCTTTTTGGTTCGGGCAAGATGTTTTTACCACAGGTGGTAAAGAGTGCTCGGGTGATGAAAAAAGCCGTAGCTCATCTACTGCCTTACATCGAGGAGGACAAGAAAAAATTTAAAGACACTTCGGCCCAGGGAAAGATCTTACTCGCCACCGTAAAGGGCGATGTACACGATATTGGAAAAAATATCGTCGGAGTCGTCTTGGCTTGCAACAATTACGAAGTAATCGACATGGGCGTGATGGTGCCCGCCGAAAAGATTTTGGACAGAGCCATTGAAGAGAAGGTTGATGTAATTGGTCTTAGCGGACTTATTACCCCAAGTCTCGAAGAGATGGTGAGCGTCGCCAAAGAAATGGAGCGCAGAGGGTTAAGCATTCCTTTATTGATTGGTGGTGCTACAACGAGCCGAGTTCACACTGCCGTGAAAATTGAACAACACTACCTGAATAGCCAGACTGTACACGTGCAAGACGCATCTCGGTCTGTAACCGTAGTTGAGCGGTTGCTCGGAAAAGAAAGCGGTGCATTCATAGGTGAAATCAAAAAGGACTACGAGAAAATCCGCCTCAATCATGCCGGAAAGGAGAAAGTGAAAAAATACCTTTCACTATCAGAAGCGCGCTCGTCGCGATTAAAAATTGATTGGGCAAATGAGCCCGAAGTGGAAAAGCCGACACATCTTGGTGTGAAGACTTTTTACGATACAAGTCTGCGCGAAATCATGGGCTACATCGATTGGACGCCATTTTTTCAGACTTGGGATCTTCATGGTCGTTTTCCAAATGTCTTGGAAGATGAGGTTGTCGGAACAGAAGCCAAGAAACTTTATCATGACGCTACTCAAATGCTTCAGGAAATCGTCACTAACCAATGGCTTAAAGCGAGAGCGGTTATTGGAATTTGGCCTGCCAATACGGTGAATTATGATACCATTGAGGTCTACGATCCCAACGACTCTGAAAAAGTCATTCATCAATTTGAGTGTTTGCGCCAGCAAGTAAAGAAGGCTGCGGGGCAGCCAAACCTGAGTCTTGCCGATTTCGTAGCGCCTAAGGAGTCTGGAAGAAAGGATTACATCGGTGGTTTTGCCGTAACGGCAGGAATAGGCATTGAACGCCACATCGAGCGTTTTGAAAAAAACCACGACGATTATTCCATCATTATGATTAAGGCTCTAGCCGATCGTTTGGCGGAAGCCTTTGCTGAGCTAATGCATGCCAAGGTTCGAAAGGACTTTTGGGGTTATGCCCGTCGAGAAAAGCTCTCCAACGAAGATCTTATAAAAGAGAAGTACCAAGGAATTCGGCCTGCCCCCGGCTATCCTGCCTGTCCGGACCACACCGAGAAGCCCGGCTTATTTGAAATCTTGAATGCGACGGAGCACACGGGAATTAAACTGACTGAAAACTTTGCTATGTACCCTGCATCGTCCGTATCGGGGCTTTATTTTGCTTCTCCCCATGCCAAGTATTTCGGTGTAGGAAGGATAGCAAAAGATCAAGTCAAAAGCATGGCTGACAGAAAAGGCATGGACTTTGACAGTATGGAAAAGTGGCTGGCACCCAACCTCAATTATTGAATTGAATCTTCTAATTTAGCGGCCAGCTAGGAGCAAGACATATATGCGTTTTTTTATTGCAGTACTTCTAATTTTCTCATTGGCTCAGATCGAGAGTTACGGTCAGAATAAACCTGTTCAACTCGGAGTTACCGGTTCTGACTGTATCGGGGCTCTTACGATCAACGATACCGTTATCGGCCCCGTTTACTCGCCGAAGGGCTTTGGGAATAATTTGGAGCTAGTCGGCTACGAACTGGGTGACCCTTACTTTATTCAGCGCGAGCACAACTCTGTCTGGTACAAGTTTACCATCCCGTATGACTGCATCTTCACGTTTGATTTGATTCCCATTCAAAAGGATGATGACTTCGACTTTCTGCTTTTTCTCTATGATGGCCCCAATTTTTGTCGAGATATCACAGATGGAAAAAAAATTCCCATTCGAACAAATATTTCCAGAAAGAACATTGAAGTTCAGGGCCAAACCGGTATGAGCGAGTCGTCTGTAGACGAATACGTTCCTTCGGGGCCGGGGAGCTCCTACAGTCGAGCACTGAAAGCTCGTCGAGGGCAGACTTACTACCTGCTGATCGACAATCCATTTAGGGAAAATGAGGGCCATAGTATTCACCTGCATTACCGCAGACTCAAACCTATTATCGAAGGAGAAGAGGAATCGACAGCAGAGCAAGAAGAGTATCAAATTCCATTGCGCACCATGAGAGTGACCGTGACGGATAAAGAAACGGGAGAGAGAATCCAATCCAATATTTTTATCGATAACCTCCCTGACTCGGTTCCTTCCAGATATCCCTTCATCTCCCAAGTTTCTATTGACGTGCTGAGTTATCGTACATACGATATCAACGTAATCAAGAAAGGCTACTTGCTTCATACAGAGCAGTTCATTCCAAAGAACGACTCTCTTTATGAAATCGACATACAGCTCAAACGCATGAATAAGGGTGACCGAATCAACTTAGGAAACATCAAGTTTGAAAGCGATCAAGCAGTTATTTTGGAGAAGAGTAGGCCTGCACTTGAGAAACTAGCCGAGTTCTTGATTGAGAATGACAATGTGAAAATTGAGATTCAAGGACATGTGAATGGTGAGGGTAAGAAGAACAAGCGTTCGTTTATCAAACTGAGTGAGGACAGGGCAGAGGCCATCTATCAAAAGTTGAGCGATGCGGGTGTAGACAAGTCCAGGATGACGTACAAAGGTTTTGGCAATGCCAAAATGATCTACCCTAATCCTGTGAATACGCGGCAGTCAGAGGCTAACCGTAGGGTAGAAGCCGAAATTGTAGAACTCTGATCATCTCCCAAAAGGGCTTTCAGCCTTTTACCGAATACTATTACCGCTTATACTTTATTGAGATTTGGTCTCCTGAGTCATCCTTACTTTTATCCTTGTTAAATCACTCCGCATGAGAATTACCATTGTTTTTGCCTTCATCTTTTTAGCATCCGCGCCTTCTTTTTCTCAGGATAAATGGGATTTACAGCAATGCATAGACTACGCTTTTCAGAATAATGTGACGGTTCAACAAAGTGCATTGAATGTTCAACGATCAGAGATCGGCCTCAAGCAAAGTAAGCTTGGCTTGCTGCCCAGTCTGAATACGGGAGCCACTTACGGGTTTAACTTCGGACAAAGAATTGACCCCTTCACCAACCAATTTGCTACCGACCGAGTCTCCACAAGTAACCTGTTTTTGAGCTCCAGCCTGGATGTCTTCAACGGGTTTTCTAAACGGAACTCAATGAAGAGTAATCAGCAAGACTTGGAAGCTTCGAGGTATGATCTGGAATCAATTAAAAATGATATTTCACTTCAAGTCTGCTTGGCTTATTTGCGCGTTCTTCAAAATAAGGAGAGTCTTTTGGTAAGCCAAAACCAAATAGAAATTACACAGCTTCAAGTAGATCGAATGGAGAAACTGGTAGAGGCGGGTCAGTCGCCGAGAGGGACGCTTTTTGATCTGGAATCTCAGCTTGCCCAAGAGCAGCTGAATGTGGTCACGGCCGAGAATGCAGTAACTTTATCACTTCTCTCTTTGACGCAGCTCCTTCAGCTCGAGTATGATGAAGCGCAGGGATTTGATATTGTGAAGCCTGACCTATCCGATGAGGGTGTTGAGTTATTGAGCAATACTGCTCAAGATATCTACTTGAGAGCCAAAGGTCTGATGCCTCAAGTGCAGGCCGCCGAAGCGCGTCAAAGTGCTGCGGAATATGCATTGAGCTCGACTCAAGGACAGCTCTATCCATCTTTGCAGTTGAGCGGTTCGCTAGGGTCGGGTTTTTCCGAATTGAATCAAGTTATTACAGATGAAGGTGAGTTCACCACTTTTCCAATAGGTACTGTGGTGGTTGGCGGTGATGTGCTTCCGGTAAACTCTTTTCCTCAGCCTGATCCAACCACCCAAACTTTCGAAACCAAAAGCTTTAGCGATCAGCTTCAGGACAACTTCAATCAAAACCTTCAACTGACGCTGAGCGTGCCCATATTCAATGGCTGGTCGGCAAAGGCAAATGTAGAAAGGGCTAAAATCAACCAGCTTGACGCCAACCTTTCTTACCGACAAATCACCAATCAACTTCGCTTTGATATCGAGCAAGCATACGCTGATGCCAAAGCGGCGATGAATACCTTTTTGGCTTCTGAGCAAGCAGTTCGAGCATTGGAAGAATCTTTCAAGTACGCAGAAGTTCGGTACGAACAAGAAGTCATCAATGCAGTAGATTTCAACCTCACCAAAACACAATACACTAACGCTCAAGTAGACATGCTTAGATCTAAGTACGACTTCGTATTTCGAACTAAGATTCTTGACTTTTATCTGGGCAACCCGATCACTCTGTAAAGCATAATAAAACTCATCATGAATAAAAATACCAAACGGTTACTCTGGATAGCGGGCATTCTGATTCTTGCCTTGGTTATAGCAGCTGTTTTTAAAAAGAGATCGCAAGGTGATGCGAAAGTGACCAGTGCCGTTTCTTCCGAAAGAACAATTGTAGAGACCGTCGTTGCCAATGGGAAGATTCAGCCCGAAACGGAGGTGATTATTTCTTCTGAAGTTTCAGGAAAGATTTTGGAGCTTCTCTTTAAGGAAGGAGCCAAAGTTCAAAAGGGGCAACTTTTAGCAAAGATTAATCCCGACTTGGCCCAAGCAGCTTTGGATAGAGCTGAGGCTGCTTCGAATAATGCTCGAGCCAATGAAGCCAATGCTGCTGCTCGATTGGTACAGGCAAGAGCACAACTCCGAAATTCGGAACTGTCCTTTAACCGTAGCGAAAAACTCTTCGAAGACGGAGCCATCAGCCAATCCGAATACGACAATGCAAAAGCCACTTTTGAGACGGCAGAAGCCGAGGTTACCGCCGCTGAGGAAACGGTGAAAGCGGCCAAATTCAGTGTGCAATCGGCGCAAGCATCGGTAAAGGAAGCGGCAGACTCATATTCTCGAACAACCATTGTGGCACCGATGGATGGTACGATCTCTAGACTATCTGTAGAAGAGGGCGAACAAGTAGTAGGAGCCATGCAAATGACGGGTACGGAGATAATGCGCGTAGCCAATCTTGATGTGATGGAAGTTTTGGTAGACGTGAACGAAAGCGATATCGTAAGAGTGGCGTTTAATGATACTGCCACTGTGGAAGTAGATGCTTACGTGAACCGAAAGTTTAAAGGAATTGTCACTGAAATTGCCAATTCCGCTAAGTCAACTGGGATGAGTGCTGATCAAGTCACCAACTTTGAGGTGAAGATTCGGATCTTGCAAGATTCATATGCTGACTTAGTCGATCCTGAACATCCCGAATTATCTCCTTTCAGACCCGGTATGAATGCCACAGTGGACATCATCACTGCGCGGAAAGAGAATGTAGTAGTCGTTCCGATAGAAAGCGTAACGACCCGTACCGACACGGCCAAAGCCGAAAAAGTTTCAGCGGTCGACCGTTTGGTGGGACAAAAAGCCGAAGATGATGAAGAGCCGTTCACAGTTGTATTTGTGCTTACCGATGATGGGAGAGCTCAAATCCAAGTGGTGGAGACAGGAATTCAAGACGACAAGTACATCGAGATAACCAAAGGAATCGATTTGGAAACAGAAGTGATCAGCGGCCCCTACGATCTGGTTTCGCAAAAGCTAATGCCCGGCGATAAGGTCGAGGCCGTTTCCAAAGAAGATTTATACAGCAAGGACTAAGACTTTTGGCACGGATACTTTGTCTCGAAACCTCTACGAAGAACTGCTCTGTGGCCCTTGCTGACGGAGAGAACTCAATTGCTTTGAAAGAAGATGGTTCCGATCAGTACACCCATGCCGAAAAGCTCCATGTCTTTATCGAAGAGGTCCTGAATCAAGCCGGGCTTAAATTTTCTGACCTTGATGCGGTGGCCGTCAGTGAAGGTCCGGGTTCATACACAGGGCTTCGTATTGGCGCATCATCTGCCAAGGGAATGGCTTACGCTTTGGGTATTCCACTGATTGCAGTCAACACCTTGCAAGCCATGGCCAACGCTCTGCTTTCTGGATCCGACAAAAACCTGCTTATTCCCATGATTGACGCCAGGAGAATGGAAGTTTTCTGTGCGGGATATGATGGAATGGGAAATCAAGTTTTTCCGACTCGCGCGGAGATTCTCGAACCCGATTCTTTCCCCGAAGCCGCGGCCTTCGACAAGGTGCTTTACTTTGGCGACGGAGCGGAGAAATGCCGGGAAGTACTCGAGCCAAAGGGCTTCGAATTCGTCAAGGACGTTCAGGCTTCCGCCAAAGGAATGGTAAAGTTGGCGGCAGAAAAATTTGACGCTTCTGATTTTGTCGACACGGCTTATTTTGAGCCTTTTTACCTAAAGG
>CAZKXG010000174.1:6545-7633 GCA_964556465.1 uncultured Cryomorphaceae bacterium
TTGTGGCGGGGAAAAAGAAAAAGCCCGCCAACTAAAAGTCAACGGGCTTTTATCTTTAAAGAGAAACGAACTTAGTTCATCTCTACTTTTTCAATTGTTGAATTCATCGGGGCTTTGGCCGCTTCCATTGCCGGCTTGGCCTTTGTTTTTACCAATGTCATTTCGTCAATCAGGTTGGTCGCACCGGCAAACTTGTCGACCATAAACAGAACATATCGAATATCAACCGAGATGGTTCTCTGAATGGACTTCTCAAAATTGATGTCGCCACTCATTGCTTCCCAGTTTCCATCGAAAGCCAGTCCTACTAGTTCACCATTTCCGTTGATCACGGGACTACCCGAGTTCCCTCCGGTAATGTCGTTGGTGCTGATGAAGTTTACAACCAGGTCTCCGTTTTTATCCGCATACTGTCCGTAATCTTTCGCTTTGTATAGTTCTACCAGCTTGGCAGGGACTTGAAACTCATCGTCATCCGGATCCATTTTTTCCATCACCCCTTCCAAGGTCGTAAAATAATTGTACGTCACACCGTCTTTGGGTTCATAGTCGGCCACATTTCCAAAAGAAAGACGCATGGTAGAGTTGGCGTCCGGATAATACTCTTTGTCAGGATTCATTTCTCTCAATCCCGCAATGAAAAGTCGGTTTCCTTTCGCCAGCATTTCGTTGGCTTCGGCATTTTGTTCTGCTCTGCCTCGGTAAATGGCGAAAAGATCAGCACTGATTTCCTTCATCGGATCCTTGTCATAAGTCTTCTGTGAAGGGTCAGATAAGAATTTCATCATGCGCTCTTTATCGGTGAAAATGCTTTTGGAATACACCTTATCAGCGTACTTCATCCACTTGCCATCCATTTTGCCGCCCAAATCTTTCATGTATTCGGGTTGCTGATCGGCGGGTACATTTTTAGAATAAAGCTCATGTGTTACAGCAAAGAGCTTTTTATCGGTAGACATATTCGCTCCTTCAAAGAACTCTTCGGCGTAAGCCATAAGCGACTTTTTCATCTCATCTTTCTCTTCTCCGTCTTCCATTTGCAGGTAGCCTTCAAGTTGGCTACCCATTCGGTAAGCAAAAAGGTTGAC
>CAZKXG010000175.1:0-7633 GCA_964556465.1 uncultured Cryomorphaceae bacterium
ACTTCTCTTGAAAATATTTGTCCAAATTGTTCTCTTCCATCACCTGTCAATTTCAAAAATCAAGGCTATTTTTTCTTGTAGCACGGCCCTTGCTCTGGTGAGCCTCACCTTGCTGTTGCTTTCGCTGATGTCGAGCTTCTCGGCCACCTCGCGGTGGGAGTACCCTTCCAAAGCAACCAAGTTGAACACCAAACGAAAATCCTCTGGCAAACTTTGAATCACAGTTGTGAGGTCTTTGGCATTCATCTCTGTCGAGGGATTGGTATGCGTAACCGAATCCCATGCCATCACTTCTTGTCCGCGACTTTGCGGCCTTCGGCTTTTTTTGCGAATATTTTCTAAAGCAGTATTGACCATAACTTTGCGTATCCAGGCACCCAAGGGCGCGTCGGGTTTGTATTGATGCAAATCGCGGTAGACCTTCAAAAAACCATCTTGGAGAATGTCCTCCGCTTCTTCGCGGGAGGAGGCGTAGCGCAGGCACAGGGCGAACATGACACCTTTATGCGTGTCGTAGATCGCCCGCTGGGCTTTCTTTTTGCCCTTGAGGCAAGCCTTTATTAACTGCGTTTCATTCAGGGTATTAAGAGTTGCTTCTGATGGCACCTATACTTGACTAGTGCCAATAATTCAGAATGGTTACTCTAAGGACGAGATTTTTCCAATTTCGCTGCAAAGCGGTTTAATAAAGTCCTGAAACGGAACGATAAAAGGAGAGCGGAGAGGGTTAATCCGCCTGCCAATGCATACCAAATGCCCATAGCGCCCATGTAAGTATAATTGGAAAAGAAATAAGCTGCCGGCAATACCAGTATCCAATACACTCCGAAGGTAACCCACGTTGGTACCTTCACATCAGTCAATCCTCGCAAGGCCCCAAGTGCAACGGCTTGAATACCGTCGGAAAGTTGGAATAGAACCGCTACAATCAGCATTTTCGTGGCTAAAGCCAATACATCGGGATCTTCGGAGTAAAAGCCTGCCAATTGCTCACGAAATATGAAAATGATGATTCCCGCGACAACCATAGCAATCGCTGCCATTTTGAAAATCGTCGTTCCCGCCCTTCTCAGATTGACTGAATCGCCTGAGCCAGCCTGATTCCCGATTCTTACTGTAGCAGCCGCTCCTAGTCCTGTGACGGCCATGTAGCTTACGCTGGCAATATTAATAGCGACTTGGTGAGCCGCCAAAGCAGTTGCGCTGATCATCCCAGCGAATATGGCTGCCAGAGCAAAAGCACTAACCTCAAAAATGTACTGCAAACCCATGGGCACGCCAAGCTGGAGCAACTTTCTTGCAATCTTTTTCCGAAAGGTGAATCCTACGAGCCTCAGCCCGTTGGCCCTGAATTTTTTGCTTTTCAAAACGTACCAGCCCATCCAGAAAACCATGAGAATTCTGGCGATCAAGGTGGCCCATCCTGCTCCGTTGAGTCCTAATTCGGGAAAACCAAACTTACCGTAAATGAGCAGGTAGTTGAGTGCCACATTGATGAGGTTGCACACGATGATCACCTTCATGGCTTCCTTTGTATCAGACAGTCCTTCGGCAAATTGCTTGAAGGTCTGGAAAAGCATCAGAGGAACGATCGTCGAGCCGATGATGATGAGATAGGGCAGAGCGAGGGGAAGCACCCCTTCGTCTTGCTTTAGCAATGGGAGCAGCGGCAATACGGAAAGCAATCCGCCGAAGAGGAGTAGCCCCACCAATAAGTTTACCCGCATCGAATGACGAAGTAAAGTACCTTGAAGGTTGGTTCTTTTCTTTCCTGCTGCTTGCGCCACCAGCGGGGTAATCCCAAAAGTGACTCCGATACCGAATACCATGAAAATAATGTAAACACTGTTTCCCAATGCCACGGCCGCGAGCGGTAAGGTGCCGAGTTGACCCACCATAATGCTGTCCGCCACCGAGACCATGATCTGGCCAAGCTGGCCGATCATAACGGGCAGCGCGATACGGAGATTGAGGCGGTAGTGTTCAGCGATGGTCATTAGGGCTGCGAAAGTACTTCGATTGACTGGGACGTCTATAAAAAAGCAGTGATGATTTACAAAAAAAACCCCTTCCGCATCAGCGAAAGGGGTTCGTTCTTCTAAATGGTTGGCTTTATTTCTTTACCAACACTTCTGATTTGTCTTTTTCGGGGTAGCCGAATAGTTCTTCCAAAGTGAGTTCTTCCAGAGTTCCTAATTCTTCCAATACTTCTTGGTTTACCAATTCTTTGTTTCCAATTACGCTGAACGTATATGGCTTTCCTTTGATGTTGTTGTCAAAGAAAGCTTGCAAGTCTTCAAAACTCATGGTCTGAAGATTCTCATATACTTTTTCGTTCAAATCGTAGTCAAGACCGCGCTTCTGAGCGCTGAGGTAGCTCCAAAAGATAGAGGCACGAGATGTGCGGTTCGTTTCGATTTGTTTCATGGCGGCATCGCGAGCTGACTCGAATTGAAGATCGGCACGTGGCATATCGTTCATCAGCGTCATCATGGCATTGGTAGCCTCGGGCAGTTTGTCTACCTGAGCTCCGATGTAGGCGCGCACATAGTGGCTGTCGTCTTTTTCAGAAGGCATCGTAAAGTAGCTGTAAGCCGAATAAGCCAAAGCTTTAGACTCGCGAATTTCTTGGAAAACGATCGACGACAATCCGCTACCGAAGTACTGATTGAAAAGGTTTACTTCAGGAGCCAAGTCAGCATCGAACTTAGGACCTTTGGCAGTCATCAAGAGTTCGCTCTGAACCATGTCGTAGTCTACAAAATATACCTTGTTGTCGTCAATGGCTATTTCTTCGTAAATCTTCGGCTCAGGGTAATCTTTCAATTCAGCGGGAACTTTGTGGTACTCGCCAATAGTAGCCATTGCTTCCTTGTAGTCTTGTGGGCCGTAGTAGAACATCTTGTGCTTGTAACTAGTGATTTCTTTCAAACGGTTCACCAATTCTTCGGGTTTGATGTTTCTCAACTCTTCCTCAGACATGATGTTTTTAAGCGGATTGTCAGATCCGTATTGGGCGTATTGTGACATCGCATTGAAGAGAATCTGTCCTTTGCTTTTCATCGCATCTTGGCGCTCTTTGAGCATTCCTTCGATAATATCATTCATCGCTTGTTCGTCCGGCTCAACATTGGCCAGTACTTTTTCGAAAAGCTGAACGCCTTCTTCCAGGGACTCATTGAGCCCGCTAAGCACTACATACGAACGATCGCGTGAGCTGAATACGTCAAAGCTCAAACCGAGTTTGAACAGTTCCTTGCGAAGCTCTTCAGCAGTCATATCAGAAGTTCCCAAGTAAGGGAGGTACTCCACTGCCAGTGGCAATAGTTGATCATTGTCCGTTCCCATGTCGAGAATGTAATAGAGGCTGAAAAGGTCGTTGTTTTCGTTTTTGATGTTGTAAAACTCAACACCATTGTCAAAAGCATCTTTAGTGATGGCTTTGTCGTAATCAACGAATACGGGGTCAATTCTTCCCGACTCAACGCTATCCCATGCCAGGTAGAAGTCCGACTGCGTCTCACGATCGATGTCTACAGGAGTGATTTGAGGCTTCTCAACTTTCACTGCATTGTTTTCGCCGGTGCGCTTGTTGACTTGCACGTAGTTGTCGCCAAACCATTCATTGGCAAAAGCCACGATATCCTCTTTTGTGAGTTTTGCCATTTGGTCGTATTGACCTACCACATCGTTCCACTCTTCACCGTAAATAAAGGCGTCAACCATTTTTCCCGCACGACTCCAGTTGCTTTCAGACTGCTTGAGTTCTCTGAGCTTCATGTCGTTTACTACTGCTTCTACCATCCAGTCTTCAAACTCTCCGTTCTTGATCATTTCTACTTGACCGCGGAGCAATTCTGCTACCTCGTTCAAATCCTGACCTTCACGTGGGTTTCCGCTCAGCATCAACATGCTGTAGTCTTTCAGAATGGTAGGCGAGCTGTAAGCCCGAAGTACTTTTTGCTTTTGAACCAAATTGAGGTCGATCAAACCGGCTTGACCGTTTGATAGAATTCCGTCCATTACTGAAAGCTTCATTGCTTCGGGAGTTCCTGCCCGGGGAAGGCGATAGCCGATGTTTACAAATTCTGCCTGAACACCGGTAATGTCTTTTACGATTGGCTCGGTGATCGGAGCTTCTTGAGCCACTTCGAATTCAGGAACCACTCCTTTTTCGTAATCACCGAAGTATTTTTCGATGAGCTCAACCGTTTCGTCAGGATCGATATCTCCCGAAAGAACGATGGCCATATTGTTAGGCAAGTAACGCTCCTTGAAGTAAGCGTGAATCTTCTCCATTGAAGGATTCTTCAAGTGTTCGCTGGTACCGATAGTCGTTTGCGTTCCGTACTGATGATTTTTGAACATCTCACCCATCATCATGTAGTAGGCCTGACGATAGTCGCTATCTTGGGTTCTGTTGTACTCTTCGTACACTGCTTCCAATTCGGTGTGGAACAGTCGAAGTACCAATTCTTCAAATCTTTCGGATTCAAGTTTGGCCCATTTTTCCAATTCATTGGCAGGTACATCGTTGATGTAAACCGTCTGCTCGTACCATGTGTAGGCATTGGTTCCTTGGGCACCAAGTGAGCCGATCATTTTGTCGTATTCATTGGCTATGGCCAACTTGGCTGCATCACCTGAAATACTGTCAATCTGAGCATAAATAGCCTTTCGCTCGTCCATGTCAGTAGTGTTTCTGTGAGCCTCGTAGAGATCAGAAATCTGAGCAATCAATTCTTTTTCAGATTCCCAGTCTTTTGTCCCATATTCAGAAGTGCCTTTAAAAAGCATATGCTCCAAGTAGTGAGCCAGTCCCGTTGCGTCAGCAGGGTCTTGCTTGCTTCCTGTACGCACCGCAATTTGGGTGACTACGCGAGGCTCATCTTTGTTTACAGACATGTAAACCTTGAGACCATTGTCCAACGTGTAGATCATAGCGCCGAGCGGGTCGCCTTCTACTGTTTCATAAGTGTACTTGCTATTGTCAGCGTCGTTTCCTGCTTCTTGCGCACAAGAAACTAGGAAGAGAACGGGCAGAAGCCAGAGCATTTTGAGCAGATTCTTCATGGTTTTACTTTGATTTTTCGTAAATGGATTCAGCGCGCGAAGCTAAGTGTTATCTATGAAACCGAAGCGTTTCGGCTATTAATATTCGTTAAAGCCTCTTTAGGATTACCCGAGTGCCTGTTTCGAGGCGATGGCCACTTATTGAAAAATTCTATATTTAGTTCTAATTAAAACTAAACCTATGACCGATGAAACAACTTTACCTTTTGTTATTTACACTGACTTGTCAATTTTCCTTCAGTCAAGAGTGGTATGGATATCAAATTCTTGAGTTCGGCGATACGATAAACTTTGAAGAGGAGTCAATTTTTATTGAAATAGATACTGCTGAATCAAACCTTTGGCAGATCGGTGCGCCTTCAAAGCTCGTATTTGATCAGGCTCGTTCTCCTGCAAATGCAATGGTTACAGATACTTTGAATTCGTATCTTACTTCAAATATTTCCCACTTTGATCTAATTTTTCCACCTGAGGATTATTTGCAATTGTATGAGCAGGTCTATTTTGGATTTTCTCACAAGTACGATACGGATACCCTTAAGGATGGAGGTTATATTACCATTTCAGTGGATAATGGTGAGACCTTTTATCCCATTTTTGAACCGGTAGGATTTTATGACTCATATCCGGAACCTTTTTGGAATTCACTCAATATTTACTCCGAGGATGATACCTTGTTCAATGGAGAAAGGGGCTACTCCGGGTCGAGTGATGGATGGGTAAATACTATGATGGGTTGGAATTTACAATACTTAAGTACCAAAGATCTTGGAGCTCCAAAAGGAGGTTGGGATACCGACACATTGAGGATTAGATTCAACTTCATTTCAGATACTATTTCAGAAAGTAAAGACGGCTGGATGATTGATGATATTTACTTCTTTACAGTTGATATTCCTTCCAATGTTTTGAATCAGTACCAGCTTCAATATAAAGTGTTTCCAAATCCAGCTACGGATAAACTATTTCTAGAAACGGAAAAATCATATCAAAGGCTTGAGCTTGAGGTGAGAGCGATCACAAGTCAAGAAGCCATCTATCACGTTGAAGGTTCTGGTGATAAAATCAGCTTAGAAAACATAAATCTGGAAATGGGTGTTTACCTTTTGACGTTGCATGGAGATGGAGAATTTTTAGGCACTGCCCGCTGCGTAATGCAGCGATGAAGAAGTAGGTCTCCATGATGGTTGTCAAATCGAAACCTCTATCTTTGGCCATCTGACAATCTGATATGAAAATAGGAATAGTTCTTTACCCCACATTTGGAGGTAGCGGTGTAGTGGCGACGGAATTGGGGAAGGCGCTTGCGCAAAGGGGACACCAAGTTCATTTTGTTTCCTACAACCAACCCGTTCGGCTTGGTTCATTTACCCAAAATCTTTTTTACCATGAGGTAATCGTTTCGGAATACCCACTCTTTGATTATCCGCCTTACGAAACGGTTTTGGCGAGTAAATTGGTAGATGTGGTGAAGTTTGAGAAACTCGACTTGCTGCATGTACACTATGCAATTCCACACGCCTCAGCGGCCTACATGGCTCAACAAATTTTGGCAGAAGAAGGCATTCATATTCCTTTTATCACAACGCTTCACGGAACCGATATTACGCTGGTAGGACGCGACAATAGCTTTGCACCGGCCATTACATTTGCCATCAACAAGAGCAACGGTGTAACCGCGGTTTCGGAGAGTTTGAAAAACGATACGTACGAGCATTTCGACATCAAGAACGAAGTTGAAGTGATTCCCAACTTCATTTGTCCTGAGCATTACCTTCCTCGTCCTGAGAAAGACTTTAGAAAAGATTACGCACCTAACGGAGAACGCATTGTAACACACATCTCGAATTTCCGACCTGTAAAACGGGTGGAAGATGTTGTGCGCGTTTTCAAGAAAATACTCGATGAGGTTCCCGCTAAGTTGCTTTTGGTGGGTGATGGTCCCGATCGACATCGAGTTGAACAACTTTGTCGTGAACTCGGTACTTGCAAGCATACGCACATCATTGGTAAACTAAAGAAACCCGAAGAGGTACTAGGTATATCAGACCTCTTTATTCTCCCTTCCGAGAAAGAGAGTTTCGGACTGGCAGCACTTGAAGCAATGGCTTGCGGTGTCCCTGTTATTTCAACAAATACAGGAGGACTTCCCGAACTCAATATCGAAGGTTTTAGCGGGCATTTGAGCCCTGTAGGTGATGTGGATGATATGGCTGTGAATGCTATCAAAATCCTGAAAGACAATCTGGTCTTGAACGATTTCAAGAAAAATGCCAAGGCTCGGGCATATGACTTTAGCATCGAAAAAGTGTTGCCACTCTACACCAACTTGTACAATCGTGTGCTCGAAAAGCAAAAGGAAATCATCGCGTAGAAATGGCAAAACCTTCTGTCAAAGTTCTGGATCCGAAAGTGAGTTACACTAAATCGGGAGAGAAACTCAGGGTTATCGTTTTGGGAAAAATTGAACGCTGGAAAGAGGCGCTCCTCATGGCATGGGTAGCTGCTTGGATTTTCTGCGGTGGCATTGTTTTCATTGAATGGCAAAGAACCACTGACG
>CAZKXG010000176.1:0-7605 GCA_964556465.1 uncultured Cryomorphaceae bacterium
GTAACTGGCAACACGTCTGGTTTTGGTCCAGAAGAGTCTAGGTTCGAGCCCTAGTCGGACAACAAAGCCCCGCTGAAAAGCGGGGCTTTTTTTTGTCCGACAAGGTTGAGATGCCTGTCTAAATATGAGTCTAGAGTAGACTATCACAGACTTTTTTGTTAACAGCACTTTTTGTTTAGTTTCCATACGAAACTCGAAAGACTGGTTTGTCTACCATTTTCTTAGAAACTCTAATTCACTCTCCTTAACTCAACTCACAATTACTTAGAAGTAAGTATTTACCTAACTATTTCAGAATGGTTATCTTGCACGTCCTTGAATAACCAAGACTGACCAAATTACCGTGCCGTGAGATTTTTTAAATGTTTCCGGGCCCAAGCAATATTGCTTCCCCTTATTTTGTTAACCTCATTTTTGAGTGCTCAGCCTGTTACTGTTTGTGAGGGGGAAGAATTTGATCTGGAGGCATATATAGCACAAGAGTTTCCATCATGTGCTGTAGACTCAATTGAAATTACGAGTTCAGGCATCCCAAGTATTGTCATTGGAGAGTACGACGTTCCTTTTACCGTGGATGTAGATGGCACGGTAACGGTCGAAATATACGAGGCCGGAGTACTCTGTTCTACCGAAAACATCGATTTCGATTTGGTCGAAGCAAATTTTACGGCAACGGCAGTACAAGGATCGTGTTTGCTGGTAGACATTGAGCCACCGACTAATTCATCTACCTGCACTTACACGTATACCATAGAAGGAAATGCAGTTCCCGGCCCCATCTCACAATACCAATTTGCCAATGGGGGATTGAACAGTATTTTACTGGACGCTCAGTGCGGTTCTTGTTTTGATAGTCAAATGATACAGGTCGATGTTGACGGACCTATTGCCGGACTGAACGTCACTGCTGCTAACATCTTTTTTGATACAGATCTTGGGACTTTTGTCATTTGTACGGAAGATCAAACCGGTGTGGTGACACTTTCAGATGCCTCCCAACAAGTATCCGCTGGCGCCACATATACAGTCACTGTCATTTTTCCCGATGGTACCAGTGAGAACGGCTCCACCTTTCCGTTGCCGTATGAGTTTACAGTAGATCAGCAAGGAATTTATACCGTAGAATATGTCATCGACGATAACGGTTGCATAGCGGAAACATCCTATGAAATATTTGTTTCCAACCCCAATGTTTCCACTGAGCTCGAAGTTCCCGTCACGGTAGGCACTTTCACCTGCGAAGACTCTGTTTTTGAGGTGAGCATTTGCCCGAATGGATGTCCTACAAATCCACCGGGGACGGTTTATGAAGTCATTTTGGAGTGTACGAATTTCTTCTTCTCGACTACAACTGTACCCGCCTTGGTCCCCGTTCCATTGAACGTGGCTTCCTGCGGTGCTACCTGCGAAAGCGGAGGTGCTGATATTCCTTGTAGTTGTGATCTCGTGGTAAGGGCGCTGAGGCCATGTACCAATCCTGTTTCCAATACCATTTGCCCTTTTCAAATCCAGCCTTTGCCGAATGCCAATTTTGACATTTCTCCACCTGATCCATCCAATACGTATTGCGAAGGATCTTCACTCTTTTTCGACCCCACGTGGATTTCAGAAGATTGCAACGGACCTAATCCTGCACTGAGTATTTGTGAGATTCAAAATCCCGAATGGTCCATAAGTCCCGCAACCGGGTGGACAGTACCTGGCAATAACTTGAATGTGAACAATCTTTCAGCACAGTTTAATGATCCCGGCGAATACACCATCTCGTTCGAGTGGTTTAACAGTTGTGGCTCTTCTGTGAGAACCGAAACCGTTTGCATTGTTCCCGACGAAGATCCGACTGTTCAATGGTTTCAGAGTCCTACATACTGTGTTGGCGAAACCATCGATCCTACTGTGGGTCTCCCCAATGTGTCCTGTGTGGATGCCGATATCACTTGGATGGGTCCTGATCTGCAGATTTCTGACCCAACCAGTCCCAGCCCAATCGTGGAATTTACCCAAACGGGAACCATACTCTTGGAATTGGAAGTGGAAGGACTGTGCACGGACTTCAACGATTTTGCCTCTTACACGGTTTGTGATGAGCCTCAGGCTAGCCTATCTCAAACGGACTTGGAGCTTTGTGTCGGCCAAGAGTTTTGTTTTGAGCAATTGTATACCCTCAATTGGAACAACTGTGTCGGAGATGTCACTTGGCAGTTTGATTCATTGCCTGGCTCTCCGATTTTAAATCCTATTGGTTCAGACCTTTGCTTTACTTGGGATTCAGCTGAGGAGTTCGAATTTTATGTCGAAGCGGAGAATACTTGCGGCATCGCCTACGATACCATTTCGGTAGTCATAACAGATGCGCCGTCTTGCCCGATCGCATCTCCCGGTGATTTTTGCGTTGGAGATGAGATCGATATTTCCGCACCGCTCGGAGCTGATCCGGCATCTATCCAATGGTTTTTCTCTACTGATAATGGAGGGTCATTCAACCCGCTCCTTCCGGGAATGCCGGATAATCCTACTGTAACGACTCAATATTTTGTTACCTCTACAGTGAATGACTGCTTTTGCATCAGCGATACCGTTGAGGCGACTTTGATACCTGAACCCTCCTTTTCTGTCGAGGTCAGCGAAGTGAACCCTTGTCCTGAAGCGCCAATCTTTCTTACTACCCAGCCATTGGTTGGAGATGTGACCTGGGAGTTTGGAACAACCTCCGTCCTCGATGATACTTTGTTCCTCAATGCACCCGAGAGTGCAGAAATCTTTTCGGCTACTTTGATATACGGGACGATCGATACCCAGTGCTCGGTTACGGAAACGGCTTCCGTTGATCCGGTTGTAAATCCACTTTCGATTACCTGTAATCTTCCGACGTTGATTTGTGAGGGAGATGATCCGCTATCAACTCCTGACGTATCACCGCTTGGTGGAACGAATTTTATCACAAACTCCAACGGCGATGTGGTTGAAACCAATGTGACCGAGATCAACCCCGTCGATTTACCAGCTGATTCTTACAACTTTGTTTATGAGATATTGGAATCGGGCTGTGTTTTCAGAGATTCTTGTTCATTCGAAATCACCTCTCCACAAACATCCGATATTTCGCCGGCCACGGATACCCTTTGCTACAACCAAACGGTTGATTTTACGGATCAGAATGCCTTGGCTGGAAACTGGTCTTCTTCTTGTGCAGGGGCTATTGATGGCTTTGGTTTCTTCGACCCTGAGTCAGCCTCGTGCCCACCTAACTCGGTAGTCGAGATTTACTATGCAGGCGACTGCATCTTAAACGATACGCTTGAGGTATTTCTGGTAGACATCCCTACTGTTACAATCGTTGCTTCAAATGATTTTCCTTGTCCCGGTGATGTTGTAACGTATTCTATCGATCCACCCCAATCATTGATCACTTGGACCGATGGCGATGCGAATAGCCTCGGGACAGGCCCTACCGTCGATGTTGTAATTGATGAACCTACTACCATTATCGCCGATGTAGATGTTGGAGTTCCATCCGTGAGTTGTATTGTTCAGACTTCTATTTCAGTTTCTCCTGAGACCAACCCTATTGACATAGATTGCTCTGTATTCCCACCGGTTTGGTGCACAGGCGACGATCCAATCAACAGCCCAGACGTGCTGCCGGGAGGAGGAATAACTACTGTGATTGATGAGCAGGGAAATGTGATGTTAACTAACCCCTCTACCATTCAAACAGAGGATTTGGGAGATGGCACTTTCTTTTTCGTATATGAAATCACCGGTTGGGGTCCGGGCAGTTGCACCTTCCGTGACAGTTGTGAGTTTATCATCGCTGAGCCTGCCGTGCCTGTTTTCGAATTGGTTCCCGATAGCATTTGTTACAATTCGGTGTTTAATTATAACGAGATATCAGGACTCACGGGGGAGTGGTCCTCTTCCTGCTTAGGAAGTATTGATCCAGTCACCGGGATTTTGGACCCTGAAGCTACAGCTTGCTTGCAAGGCTCAGATCTTGAGCTAGTTTACTCAGGAAACTGCATCGAAAATGACACCCTCACTGTCCACCTAATCGCGCTACCTGAAGCCGTGATAGAGATTCCGCAAGACGAAATCTGTGCCAATGAATGCTTACCATTTGGACAATCCATAACCGGTGATTTTGACTTTTACGAATGGACTATATCTTGGGCCGATCAAGAATTGGTTTTTGTAAATGAAGATCCGATCTTTTGCCCGGATGAGGTAGGTCTGAACAGTGCAGTAACCGTTTCGGTAAACTTATCCGTTTTTACTGCAACAAACCCTCAATGTGTGGTAAGTGATGAGGCATTTATTCAGGTGATTCGAATACCTGATGAGACTTTTCTATTGGATTCTCCACAATGCATCGAAACAGCCATAGTCCTTCCCGATTGCGAAGAGTGTGATTCTTATGACCTTTTCTTCTCCAATGAATGGGAAGAATTTAATTGTTCAGTTCCAGGAGACAATTGCGCTCCTCCTGATACAGGGATTTATCAGTACGAGCTTGTCTACGATTTCGGCGCTTGCCTCAGTGATACGGTAGAAGGAGAAGTACAGATCATAGACATTCCCTTTTTGTCCATTTTGGAAGTTGAGTACGACACCTGTGCTCCGGTAGTTGACTATTCCCTTTTTTACGGAGGCTTTGATTTTGAAGTCATTTGGGAGACGACGGGAGACATTATTCTCACCAACCCATTGGGTGGAGATGAGTTTCTGACCGTTATAGACCAGTCAGAAGAGGTGGAAGTGGATACCCTGTACACTGATATCATCACCGTTCAGAATGTGTGCGGTTCAGTGCAGGAATCTAGCGTAGTTTTTCATGCTGCTGATCCTGATTTTACCCTTGATCCTGATAGTAGCATCTATTGCCAAGGTCAGACCGTTTTTCTCGATCTGGGTTTTGCCCAGCCAATATTCGTTGATAGCATTACCATCAATTACTCATCTATTGAAGGAGCAGGAGGAATTGTTTTAGACGAAATTCCATTAAACGATGTGCCTTTTAACTTCAATTCGGATTCAGATACATTGGTGGTAAATTTCGTTGTTACTGCGTTTAACTCATGTGCGTCCGTTTCAAAAACCTTGACGGCATTTATCTTACCTACCGATGTGAGCGCAGATTTTGATATTCCCTTTTCACCTCCTGTCTGTATCGGTGATTCTATCCCGATAGTTTTCAATAGCACAGGAAACGTGGACGCCACCTTGAGGCAAATTGAAACGGATGATCCGAATGTCGAGGTTTTGCAGATTCTCGGCAATTGGTATTTAATTCCCCAAGAGGGAACGGCAGATGGTGAGCTCACTATCAATCTCACTGAGTTTGGTTTTTGTGGAATTGATTTCGACCAGGAGATGATTACTCTTGGGCCTACCCTTGAGCCTGAAATCCTAAGTGAGGATGTATGTCGAGGTGGGTTGGTGACCTTGGTTCCCTTGCTTGAGCAAGATGCTTCCTTGGTGTGGCAAATTACGCCTGATAGTACGTTGAATGTTGACTTCCCTCCCCCTATCCTTTACCCACAGCCCGGTTTGTATTTCCCATCCGTCATGGCTTCAGCAGAAGGCTATTGCGATGGTAGCTATACCGATACCGTTGAGGTGTTTGATCCAATACGTCCTTTTCTACGTTGTGACGCTGATTGTGATGGGGGCCAAGGTTGTTCCGTAACTTTCGATGCCGTGTCGGTTTGTGTCGGGCTTCAAAATCCTGAATTATTCAATTCATTTGAATGGTACGTCAGAAGAAGCTTCTTTCCTGCGGCAGGGTCCGAAGTTGAAATTGCCATTGATGATTTGGTTCCGTGTGAGGAGAATTTAGTTCGACTTGTTGCCAGAGACGAAAACAACTGTAGAGTTGAAGTTGCCGAAAATATTGAGTTTACCGACGTTCTGCTTTATGCTCCGAATGCATTTACTCCAAATGCCGATAGCTTTAACGATGTGTTCAGGCCTGCTATATCGGGAGCTCCTGTAGATTACTCGATGCGTATATTCGACCGTTGGGGGAATCTAGTTTTTGAGACAAACGATCCTGAAGAACCGTGGTTGGGTAACGTAGAAGGAAAGGAGCACTACTCAGATGCCGAAGTGTATTCATACCTCATTGAATACTTGCCCTGTCAACCCGAAGAGGAGGAGAAAAGGATAAAACGTACAGGAATGATTACACTGATCAGATAGGTGAATGGTGTTCCACGTTCGCTGCAGAAAAAGCTTTTTTCTAGGATTTCTATGAGTGCGCGTTGTATTATCGGGCCTACTGCTGCATTGCTATTTTCTTACTGTTAAAGTCGCCATTTCGTAGAAGAGTAATTAGTTTGTTCACCTTTTTTCAATACGTCGATGTAAGGGAAACAAACAATAAAATCCTACCAAAATGAAAGTATCTAAATTCCTACCGATGGTTCTTTTTCTTGGCGTCTTGAGTTTCTCAAGCTGCAACGATGACGACGATGATGAAGACCCAACTCCTCCTACGAAAAGTGAATTGGTAACAGGTAAAAACTGGATGACAACGGGCCTGAGTGTTGAGCCGGCAATCGATATAGATGGAAACGGAACCCAAGAGAATAATCTCATTCCATTTATCACCGCCTGTAACTTGGATGACTTTTGGGATTTAAACACCGATGGAACTTTTACTCTGGAAGAGGGTGCCTCCAAGTGTGATCCCAACGACCCGTCTGTCATTGCCAGCGGAGACTGGCTTTGGAATTCGGATCAGACAAGAATCATTTTTGAAGCGTCGGGAGATAATGAAGAAAGAAAGGTCATATCCGTGAGTGCTACAGAAATGATTTGGGAATTCACCTTTGTTGATCAGGGAGTAACCTACACTTACACTGAGACGCTGAATTAGCAGACGAAGCATGTTAAAATGAAAAGCCCCACTCTCGTATGAGCGGGGCTTTCTTGTAAACCGATTGTTGCGAAAAATCAGTTCTTAGTCTTGTTTTACTTTTTTGATCATAGCTGTATTTACCAATTGATCAGTCGATGTGTACATGGGTTTCACGACGGTCTCTGCCAAGTTCCCCTCTTTGAATAGCTTGTCCATTTCAGGACTCAGCAATTCTCGATTTTCGATGCTTTTCTTTTTGGTTTTTCCTTCTTCTGAAGAAACTCCGGAGGCAAAGCTTTGCCCTCCGAGCATTAGAGCCAGTGTAAAGGCCGCAATAAGAGCTTTCATAATAGTTTGTGTTTAGTTTGTTTAAGTATTTAGCCAACACAAACATACGGCCCTTGTCCGGCAAGATTACAGGAAATTGGGATGAGCGATCTTAGAAATTTACAAGCGGTGTGAAGGATTGTTAATACCCTGAATACACAATTGTTATTCTTAAGTCATCAGCTGAATCTCATCTAAGCATTAACTTTGTAAAAAATACTTTAGCATGTACGGCAAAATAAAAGATCACCTTCAAAAAGAACTCAACGAAACCCAAGAAGCAGGCCTCTTTAAAAAGGAACGCGTAATCACCTCCGAACAGGGTGCCGAAATCACCTTGAGCACTGGTGAGAAGGTATTAAATTTTTGTTCGAATAATTATCTGGGGCTGTCCTCTCATCCGGATGTGGTCAAAGCTG
>CAZKXG010000177.1:0-7555 GCA_964556465.1 uncultured Cryomorphaceae bacterium
CGATTATCTCATACTATAAATCGCAGAAACTGGTACATATCGATTACGAAATGAAGCGAATCATTATTCTTCTCGGGAGCTGTGCTGTAATTATCGCTGTTGGAATAAGTGCAAATGATATTTCACTGCTGCCACGACTTCTGATTAAATCAATTTTGATTTTGACCTACTTGGTATTTGTCTATCGTTTCATGATTACGACATCGGAGCGGCAGGAATTAAAGGGGATTATAGTCAAGCTTGTCGCAACTATTAAGGGAGCACTCCAAGGAGATTAAAAACGGATTAGCCAAATCGCTTGTACAAACAACACTCATAAAATATTGCTCACATAATAAACGTAGATTTCAGCTACATTTTTTTAATGGAAATTGATTTTATCAGAATTTTGAACCTAAAGTATAGAGATTGAAGAAAAAGGCTGCGATAATCCTGTACAACAATATTTGGGTCGACATGCGTGTGATGAATGAGATTTCAGTTCTGAAAGATCATTACGAGATTTACATTTTATGCACAGGTAAGGCGTCAAAACCAAAAACAGGTTTTGAAGATGTACATGTGGAGTATGTTAATGTTGAAGAACCTCTTGAGAAATTCCGTTTCATCAGTAGCTCTACAAATAGCTTATTCAAAACACATTGGGCTAATCTCATTCAAACTTTTGTTGAAAAGCACAAAGTTGATATTATTCATGCGCATGATTTATACATGCTGCCCGCCTGTAACGAAGTCAAGCGAAATACGGGTTTACCGCTGATTATTGATTTACATGAAAATTACCCGGAAGCTTTTAGAACTTACTCTTGGACGAAGAAATTCCCTCATAAATTGTTTGTCAATTATCACTTTTGGGACAAAATTCAGAAAGAACTTTTAACTGATGCAGATGGAATAATTGTCTTAAGCGCTCCTTTCGAAGCGTTTTTAAAGAAAGAGTTTTCACGAGATCGCGCGCCTGAGTTTGCACTTTATCCGAATGTACCTGATGTGGACTTTTATAAAGGACAGAAAACCGAGAAGACTAAAGAGTCAAAGGTTTTCAAACTATTTTACTTAGGAGTAGTTGGGTATAGCCGAGGACTTCATGTAGCCTCTAAAGCGGTAGAAATCTTAAATAAAGATGGGTATAATGTGGAGCTGCATATTGCCGGAAAGGTGCATAAAAATGACCTTGAATACTTCCAAGAAGAGGTAATGAAAGAAAATGTGGTTCACATCGAATGGATTAATCTTGAAGAATTGGGTAATTACCTTTCCGAAATGGATGCGGGAATCTCGCCTATCTTCAAAAACCCTCAACATGAATCAGGCATTGCCAACAAGGTGTACCAATACATGCTCTTTGCTAAACCGATTTTAGTAAGCAATTGTAAGCCACAGCAAGAACTGGTTGAAGAGTTCAATTGTGGACTTGTACATGAGGATCAAGACCCGACTGACTTTGCCGAAAAGGTAAAATGGTTTCTAGTAAATAAAGCCGAAACGGAGACAATGGGAGAAAACGGGAAAAATGCAATTTTAGAGAAATACAATCTTGATGAGATGGGGAAAAACATCCTGAATCTCTACCGTGACATCCTGCATCACTGATTATCTAATACCCCTGCAAGGACTTCAGTTAGTTTCCTTCTATGATACCGGTCACTTCCAACTCCCTCAGACTTAAAGCCATGTTTTGCCATTAAGTTCAAATACTCTGCAACACCTACCTCTTCATTTCTCGAAAAGACTTTCCCTGATTTGGTCGCCTTAATAATAAGACCAACATCACTAGTACTATCATCAGAAATCGCCAAAATAGGATTTCCCGTACCCAAGTATTCGAACAGTTTCCCCGGAATGATTCCTTCAGAGTTTTTCACCTTAGGGGTTATCAAAAGCAGCAGGTGGGCTTGCCTCATCTCCATCAGCACTTCTTCATGAGGTAAGTAACCCAAAAAAACAGCCGAGGATGAGAAGGTCGAATTTTTAATTTTTGTTGTGATGCCTGCTGAAACGTTACCTGCAATACGTAGCTCAAAAGGGAACTTAAGCTTACTAAGCGCGTTAAAAATTACATCGGGATGATAGCTTTCAGCCATCGTACCCGTGTAGGAAATGATGAGCTTATCGGGGGCCTTATACTCTGCATGAAGTTGACCGATCTCATCATCATAACCATTGGTAATCAACTCATAATCACGCTCCACTTTTCCCTTAAAAAGCTCAACAAACCCTTTGCTCACAGTAATGCAAAAATCGGCCTCTTGTAAGGTTTGTTTCTCCAGTTTCGCATCGCGCTTTTCAGCCCATCGTGTTCGAAGCATTTTCTCATTGTAATAAATGTCCGTCCACGGATCGCGGAGATCAACACCCCATTTAATACCCAATTGGCGCTTCAAGCTGAGACCTATCAAATGGGTAGACTGAGGAGGCCCGGTTGTGACAATGCAGTCAATCTTCCGACTTGAAATGATCTCCTTAGCCTTAGCAATAGCGTAGCGATTCCAGCCTCGACGCGCATCGGGAATGAAAAAATTTCCTCTTAAAAATCGTGAAATAGGTGAATTGGATTTCTTATTGCTGAATCCTCCGTATGGCACTCTTTCCTTTCCGGCAGCTTTTGCATAAAGCTGCAAAGGCTCAAAAGAATTGGTTCTAAAAACCTCCACCTCATCCCCTACTTCGTCCAGCAAAGACTCGTCCCGTTGCGGGTATGAAGCTTGATCAGGATTAACGGTGAGTATAATCGGATTCCACCCAAACTCAGGTAGGTACTTACTGAACTTCAACCAACGCTGAACACCTGCACCTCCTGCCGGTGGCCAATAATAAGTTATTATCAGTAGGTTTTTCACCTACTTCGAGGGGACAGAATAACCGCTCTGACGCTGACAATGAACAATATAATACCGGTCAGTGAAATTCCTTAGGATAGGTCTAATTCCCAACTTTCTCCTCTCAGGATTCGTCCATTTAGCCGAATCCTTAATTTCCCAACCCGACCGTTCCATCAGCATATCAAATTGCTTCGGTTCAAATTCGTGGTAGTGCCTGTCCCAGGGGTCGGTTTCACTCCAGTAAGCTTCTGCAAACCATAGTTTAAGCGGAATCGAAGCCACTAGATTAGGTACTTCCAGCAAACGAAGAATATTAAAAGGGGCCAGCATGTGCTCGAAAATCTCAAAGGCCGTTACGCAATCCACATCCATTTTGAGGTATTTCTCGAAATCAATGTCCAAATCTTCACCTCCCGTGTTGATCACTTCATAACCCGCCTTCTTCATGGCTTCGCCAAGAGAGTTGGGCACCCCCAAATCAAGGATCCGCTTATTGGGACCGATTGTATCATGTAGGAACTTGATGGTGCTATCTATCCGTTTTTGCATAATTAGCTCATTAGGTCTTCGTAAACATCTTTTTCAGGCGCCTTAAAGTGGCGATAAAGCGCAAACAAAAAGAAGAAAAAAACAATCAATCCTGCGCCGGTACTAATCATTGATGCCTGCGCATAGCTTTGGGGTTCAAATTTGAATTCGATCTTGTGACTCCCTCCAGGCACAATCATTCCGCGAAGGGCATAATTGGCGCGGAAGTAATCTACTTTTTCGCCATCCAAATAGGCATTCCAACCTTCAGGGTAATAAATCTCCGAAAAGACCACAGCCTGCGGAACAGGCGAATTGTAAATGTAGCTAATGTAATTCGGCAAATGCTCTTCTACAGCTATCACGGCATCAGCCGATTCTTGAAAGCTAAAACCTTTCACCATTTCACTAAAATCGTTGTGAACGACTGCCTCAGATCGCAATTCTAGCTCATCCAGCGCAAGAATTTCTTCGTCGGCACTTTCGGCTACTTGGATGTACTCTACAAACCAAGCCGGGCCATAAGCATAAGCATTTTCAAAAGGCGGTGCTTCGGGATTATAAACTATGTATTTTGTATTGAGCATATTGACCACATCCATTAGTTCGATGGCTCGATCAACAGCATTCATATCAGGCTGACCTTGAAGAACGTTTCGTAACGAAGCGATCTCATTCTCAATATGAAAAAGATCCAACTCGCTAATGCGCATCAACTTAGCCCCATGGTATCCTCCCACAGAACTATGAAAATATGAAGTTCGTGCATCTTGGAATGGCCTGTTCATATCCAATACGCGGTAATCCGTGTTAAAGCGTAGAGCGGCAAATTTTACATTGTCGATTTCGTCTTGACTGGCTCTTCGCGAAACATCCTTTTTGGCCTCATTTCGGTATTCCGCAACGGCGTTATTAACGGCATCACCCACTCGCGGATTCATTTCCATCTCACGCTGCAAAATATAAGAGTCAGCCGCCATAACGGGGTATGCAGCAGCCGTGGCTTCGGTTGGTTGCCATTGCATGTAACGACCTCGGTCTTTCTCGTTATTTACGTAACGTTTAGACACAGGCCATAAATCGCCAATAATCAGAACTGCGAGCGAGACAATCAATATCTTCTCATTGACTTTTCCTTTGGCGAAGAGCCAAACCAGTCCACCCATGAAGAGCACGAAAATTAATGACCGCATGGCATCAGCAACTAAAAGGTCTGCACGTGCTTCTTGAAGCGCTGATACATATTGCAAAACGGCTGCAGCACCGTCGCCTTGAGATAAATTGCTGAATATCTGGTTTTCTTGTGTGCTCAAGAAACTGAAGAATGCCTGTGGAGCCACCACGAAAGCAAGCAAAAGAAGAGCTAGTCCACCAAAGACTCCAAAAAAGAGCTTAGGCTTTTCTGCCACCATTTCGGGCTTCATCCAAAGTTGCCTCAAAAAAATAAAACCCAAAATGGGAAATGCCAATCCGGTGATTGACAGAATTATCGTCACCGCCCGAAACTTATTGTAGCCCGGAACGAAATCGAGGAAAAAATCGGTGAGACCCATGAAGTTCTTTCCCCATGCCAATCCGATGGTGAGAATCACGGTAGCCAAAAGAGCCCATTTTAATCTGTTCTTGACAAAGGCCAAGCCTAAGATAAAGAGTAAAAAAACCGTAGCTCCAAAGTAGACCGGTCCACTGGTAAAAGGCTGATCACCCCAATAGGAGTTTGGAAAAACCTGCGTTGCTTGATAGCCTTCCACAATGGCACGATGCATCTGTGGATTATTTCTTTGCGTCTCCTCACTAATGAGTGCCCCTGTTGGGCCACCCGTTAGATTTGGAATCAAAATGGTCATGGTTTCGTTGATACCATAACTCCATTGAGTAACGTAATCTCGATCCAATCCCTTTGTCGTGTTGGCCTCATTCGAGTTTCCGTCGGGTGCGATAGTTAATTCGGTAGTTCCTCTGATTGAATATTCTCCATACTCATAGGTAGGCCATAGATTGTTCATGTTTGCCGAGACCCCCAATACCGCTGCGACGAGAAGCACTATGGAAGCTTTTACAAACTCATTGATCTTTTTCTGCCGGAATGCTCTAAAGGCAAAAACGAATACCATAAAGAGGACTAGGAAACCGAGGTAATACGTGATCTGTACGTGATTGGCATCAATCTCCAAAGCCAAGAAAAGTGCCGCTACAGCGCCACCAAAGAGAAATTTTCCTCGGTAAGCCCAAATAATTCCGGCAAGGATAGGAGCCATGTATCCGATGGCATGAGCCTTTGTATTGTGCCCCGCCTCTAATATGATAAAGTAATAACTTGAAAAGGCAAAGGCTACCGCTCCGACGGCTGCCAGTGCAGGCTTAACTCGCAGCGAAATCATCAGGATATAAAAACCCAACAAGTAGAGAAAAAGGTAATTTGCAGGCCTGGGAAGACCGAATGTCACTACATCATCAATAATAGAAATGATGTCGTTTGAATGCTCAACCGAAATCTGATAGGCCGGCATACCGCCAAACATGGAGTTTGTCCATAGTGGATCCTCTCCATACATTCGTCGATACTCGACAATTTCTTGAGCCATACCCCTGAAATGAGTTACGTCTCCTTGGTTCAGGCGGTATCCATCAAAAGCAGGATAGAAATAAACAACACTAATGGCCAGAAATGAAAGGACGGCTATTAAATGAGGTAGAAATCGCTTTACTATTGGGTGTTTCATAATTAATCCAGTTCTTCAAAATCGACGTAATCTCCTTCTCCGGAATCTCCTTTGCTGTTCTTTTTGTTCTTGTCGGTATACTCTATGGTTACGTCTCCTTCTCTTCGGTTATCCTGCCTACTTTGCGCAGGTCCGGAGCCTCCCGAGGAGGTATTTTTATTCATAAAAGGCATGAGCAGTCTCCCTAAAAGTCGGACAGCAATGTAAATGGCCAAAATGATTAGGAGTAACCTCATGTCGTTTCAAAGATATAGAGATTCCTTTAGCGACTGAGGTAGAGGTTTCTTTCGCTGTAGATTTTTCGGAAAAACGGATCCATCAGTGTATCGATAAATTGAATCGCCTCACCGGTAGATTTCATTTCAGGACCGAGCTCTTTATTCACATTCGGGAACTTCTCGAATGAGAATACCGGAATCTTGATGGCATAACCACTCTTGTTTGGCTTGAAGTTAAAATCAGTCACCTTCTTCTCTCCGAGCATCACCATAGTGGCGTATTTCACGTATGGCTCCCCGTAAGCTTTTGCGATGAATGGCACCGTTCGTGAAGCACGAGGGTTGGCCTCAATCACGTATACCACATCATCTTTGATGGCAAACTGGATATTGATCAATCCAACAGTGCGCAGTGCGATGGCTATTTTTTTCGTGATGGTTTCGATTTGTTCGATGATCAAATCACCCAAATTGTAAGGTGGCAATACGGCGTATGAGTCTCCGGAGTGAATTCCCGCAGGCTCAATGTGCTGCATTACTCCAATGATGTACACATTCTCCCCGTCGCAAATAGCATCAGCCTCAGCCTCTATGGCGCCGCTCAAAAAGTGATCGAGGAGGATTTTATTATCGGGCATATCGCGAAGGATATTCACCACATGCGTTTCCAGCTCTTCTTTGTTAATGACGATTTTCATCTGCTGCCCACCAAGGACATAAGAAGGCCTTACCAATAGCGGAAAACCCAAGTCATCCGCCAATTCTAAAGATTGTTCAGCATTGTCTACAACACCGAATTTTGGATAAGGAACATCATGTTCTTTCAAAAGTGTGGAGAAGCTTCCGCGGTCTTCAGCCAGATCGAGCGCTTCGTAGCTCGTTCCAATTACCTTGATTCCGTAGCGACTCAGCTTTTCAGCCAATTTCAATGCGGTCTGCCCACCCAATTGTACAATTACTCCTTCGGGCTTTTCGTGAAGAATGATATCGTAAATGTGCTCCCAGAAAACCGGCTCGAAGTAAAGCTTATCGGCGGTATCAAAATCGGTGGAAACCGTCTCGGGATTGCAGTTGATCATGATGGTCTCGTAACCGCATTCTTTGGCGGCCAAGACTCCGTGCACGCAGCAGTAGTCAAATTCGATTCCCTGACCGATGCGGTTTGGTCCCGATCCAAGCACCACAATTTTTTTACGGTCGCTTACTTCCGATTCGTTTTCGTCCTCAAAGGTGCTGTAGAAATAAGGGGTTTTCGCTTCAAACT
>CAZKXG010000178.1:0-2046 GCA_964556465.1 uncultured Cryomorphaceae bacterium
CATCACCCTCTATCTCAATACCGTGAGCTTTGGCGAAAACGTTTATGGCATCAAAGCAGCGGCCCAGCGGTATTTCAATAAAACGCCGGAAAAACTTGAGCTCACCGAAGCTGCCACTCTTATAGGTATGCTTAAGGCCAATACATCCTATAATCCGCGATTATATCCCGAAGCTTCGAAGGAAAGACGAAATATAGTGTTGGCATTGATGGTTCGAGAAGGCTCCCTCCCACCCGATGAACTTAACCGCCTTCAGGCAGAGCCTATAAAATTGGACTACCAAAAAATCGAAGGGCAATTTGGTCCGGCGCCCTATTTACCAGATTTCCTAAAGCCAAAAATCACCGAACTTTTGAAAAATACAGATCGTGGCGATGGGACTCCATACAACCTGTATAGCGATGGCTTGAAAATCAGCCTTTCAATCGATTCGCGACTTCAGGCTAATGCCGAGGCAGCCGTCAAAAAACACATGCGGAGAATTCAAGCCGATTTTGACGTCCACTGGAAAGGGAAGAAACCTTGGGGAAAAGACGAAAGCTTTCTTTGGAACGAAGCTAAAAAATCGGTGCGCTACAAAAGACTGTCTAACGCCGGCCGCAGCCAGGAAGAAATCAGAGAAATATTTACCACTCCGACTCGTCTCAATGTTTTTAGCATGGAAGGATATCAATCCAAAACCATGAGTCCGCTCGATTCTATCGCTTACCACCAAATGATTCTGCAGGCGGGTTTTATGGCAATGAATGCCAAAACAGGAGATGTGCTCGCTTATGTAGGTGGGATAGATTTCGGACATTTTCCATACGATCACATTACAAGCCGACGTCAAGTGGGTTCTACTTTCAAGCCCTTTGTGTACACTGCCGCATTAGAAATGGGTATCAAACCATGCGATTACATCGAAAATGAACCCATTATTTTTAGCAACTACGATGATTGGAGTCCGCAGAACTCCGGCGGACCTGAGGGTGGGTTCTACACGGTAAAAGGTGGCTTGGCAAAATCTGTGAATACTATTGCCGCCAGACTAATAGCCGAAATAGGACCTGATGCAGCTCGGAATTTAGCACGACGATTAGGCATAAATTCAAACTTGCCCGAAGGCCCTTCCATTGCCCTTGGTGTAGCTGATTTATCTCTTTTGGAAATGGTTCCTGCCTACAGCGTTTTCGCGAATGAAGGCATACTGGCCCAACCGAATTTCATCCTAAAGATTGAAACGGCCGATGGAAATACCTTATTCCAAGCCAAGCCAAAAAAAGGGGAAAGAGCCTTGGAATACGATGTGGCCACTACCATGCGCGAAATGCTTGAACTGGTTGTAGATAGTGGGACTGCACGTGCTCTTCGATCTATCTATCGAATAAAAACGAATATCGGAGGAAAAACGGGTACTACACAAAACAACGCAGATGGCTGGTTTATGTCAATTACGCCGAATATGGTATGTGGTGCTTGGGTAGGAGGACAATCGCCCTTGGTGCGGTTTCGATCGACAAGACTGGGTCAAGGAGCTGCAACAGCCCTACCGATTGTTGGAGAATTCATCAGATCCTCAGAGTCTGTGAAAGCCACCAAACTCCTTGTAGGCAATCAATTCCCCGTTGTTGATGCCGATGTTCAACTCGACTTGCTTTGTCCTATCTATGTCGAAAATCGGACGGAACACTTCATTGAGGATTTGTTTGACAAAGAAATTCGCCAGGAAAGACGAGAACTTCGTCAACAAGCCCGTCAGGAAGAACTCCAAGAAGAATATGAGGAAAAAGAAGACAAAAAAGGCTGGATGAACCGACTTCTGGACAAACTCAGTAAAAAGAAAAAGTAAACGTAAATACGTTACGTTCTGCGCATGTTTCTTTGAATAAAACAAAAGCATGATCGCAACAACACCATCAAATCAGGCGGCACCAAAGCTACCTATCCGGTATTTCTCAGAACCATTTTACCTTGACCGATCTTATTTAAGCGGCTTGGCTTACTACGATTATCAGTTGGCCTATCGCTCCATTTCCAATGGCGATCCCCTCACCTTGAAACGAG
>CAZKXG010000178.1:2056-7530 GCA_964556465.1 uncultured Cryomorphaceae bacterium
TGGGGTACTGGCCATTTCCCGAAAACAAAGCAATAGCCAATCTGATGGATAGAGATGTAAGGGTGAAGGCTCGAGTGATCTCGATTCATCCTGACAAGAACGAAGTCTATGAAGCACTTTCGGCAGAGGCCTTTGTGAGCATGTAGCGCCGGGATTGCTTACTTTCGCCGCAGTTTGGAACCTATAGAAATCGCCATATCCATCGGTGGTGGCTTAATCGCAGGAGTCATCAATACCTTGGCAGGAAGTGGCTCGGTCATCACGCTGGCTATCCTAACAGAATTACTTGGATTGCCCGGCGGAGTGGCCAATGGCACAAATAGAATCGGCGTAGCTCTTCAAACGGTTTCTTCCTCAGTCACTTTCCAAAAGGCTAAAATTATTACCTGGAAAGAACAAGCCAGACCACTTATCTTAATGGTAATCGGCGCTTTCATTGGTATTGCGCTAGCGCTCAATATCAGCAACGACCAATTCATGGATGTATTCAAGTACATGGTGGTCGCTTTGTTTTTCGTATTACTCATTAAACCAAAACGATGGATTTATCCTGATGAAACAAAACCCACTTGGCCTCGTCCTCTACTCGACTTGTCCTACTTCTGCTTGGGTATTTATGGCGGGTTTATCCAAATGGGAATGGGTATTTTCTTCTTGGCTATTGCCGTGATTGGCGGTCGTATGCCTTTGCTTAAGGCAAATATTATCAAAGTACTGGCCATCGGAATCTACACCGTTCCGGCTATTGTATTTTTCGCCTTTGATGGTAAAGTTCATTGGCTATACGGCTCCACCATTGGCATAGGCCAGCTGACAGGAGGATGGATTACCGCCAGATATGCGGTAAAATTCCCCAACATCAACACCTATGCCTACTACGCTCTCTTGGTGGCAGTTGCACTTTCACTATTTTCTCTTTTTGATATTTTCTAACCTTACTCAAATACTGCTAAAGTTTCACAATCAGTTCAATTCGAATACTGAAAACATTGTGAATTCTGTTGATATTGAAGAGTAACCACTTCTTTGCTCTGAGGGGTAAGCCGCCTATATTCGCGCTAGTATTCAACTTAATTCACTGACGATGGTTCGCTCTCTTCTATTTTGTTTTTCCGCCCTTATCTTGATCTTCTCTTCTTGCGAAGAAAAGCCCGAAAAGATAAAAATCGATCCGGCCTTTGGAGAATATATTCAAGGATATACCTCAGGCGTTATTTCAGTAGATGAACCAATTGTCATTGAGCTGGCAAAAGCTTATGAAAAAGGAAACACCCTTCCTGATAGGGTTTTGGAATTCGAGCCTCAAATAAGTGGGAACATCGTTTTCATTGATAATCAACGGTTAGTCTTTAAGCCCGCTCAAAAACTAAAAGGCGGAACAGTATACACAGCAAGACTTGATCTGCCTGAACTTTTTACTGATGCTAGAGACCTAGGGGTTTTTTCATTTCAAATTCAAACCATTGACCAAAACTTGAGTATCTACTTCGACGGATACGAGTTAGAATCGCCCACAGATATATCGCAAGTCGTGGTGTCAGGAACAGTCAGAACTGCAGACAATTGCACAATCAAGGAGCTTCAAGAGTCCCTAAGAGCATTACAAGGCGATACAGAGAAGCAAATGGAATTAAGTCAAGTTGATCTAAGAAGATTTAAATTCTCCATTACGGGCGTACAAAGATTGGAAGAGTCTTCAAACCTGACCATCTCAGTGAGCGGCAACACTTTCGAACAGAAGCACAAAAATGACGCAGAACTGATCATTCCTTCCATAAATGACTTTAGCGTGATGAGTGCTGAGTATTTGAAAGGAGTCGAGGAAATAATCAATATCTACTTTTCTGATCCATTGGAGAGCCAAGAGTTGGTTGGGTCAATAACCCTTGAAGACGTTGATGACTCCGATCTTAGCTTTAAGCAGAATGGCAATAAAATAAGTGTCAGTTTAAAAAAAGGTCTTCAAGGTGAAAAACTGCTCACCGTAATGTGCCGAATAAAGAATACGGCTGGTCGAGAAATGGGAAAGAACTTTACCAAAACCATGGTTTTCGACCCTGAGAATCCCGCGGTGCGCATGGTGGGAAACAAATTTATTGTGCCAACCCAAAGCGAGGGACTCATCTTTCCTTTTGAAGCTGTCTCGCTCAACGCGGTTGATATATACATCACAAAAGTCTTTAGCAACAATGTTCTTCAATACCTGCAAACCAATGATCAAGGAGGAAACCGATCCCTTTACTCAGTGGGTCGAAAGGTTTACAAGAAGCACTTAGATCTGAGAAAAGTTGGGGCTGATCGGATCTATGAGTGGAACAGATACCATGTTGACCTAAGTCAAATCATCAATAAAGACAAGTCAGCTCTGTACGAGGTAGAGGTGAGATTCAAGAAAAACTATGCGGCTTTGGATTGCATCGAACCCGATGCAGGGCCTATTGTATTTCAGGATGGCTGGCTCGAGGATTCTGACTACCTGGAAGAAGAGTACTGGCAATACTACCGCTACGATTGGGACCAGCGTGACAATCCTTGCAATCAAGCATACTACAACCGTTACCGCACCAAATCAGGGAGAGTGGTCATGGCGACCAATTTAGGTGTGATTGCAAAAAAAGGGGGCGATGGCCTTCTGCATCTGGTTGTAACCGATATCAAGTCGGCTAAAGCGGTGAGTGGTGCCACGGTAGAGGTATTCGACTTCCAACAACAATTGGTGGGCAATGGTAAAACGGATAGTGAAGGATTTGCGACGGTTGAGTGTTCTCGAAGCCCTTTGGCTGTTTTGGTAAAGACGGCTGATGACCAAACGATTATGAAAGTAAATGATGGTAGCTCCTTGTCACTTTCAAAATTTGATGTGCAAGGAAAGACCATAAAAGACGGACTCAAAGGATTCATTTACGGCGAAAGAGGCGTTTGGCGCCCCGGCGATTCGCTTCATATAAATTTCATTCTCAGTGATGAATCGGGAAAACTACCCGATAATCATCCTGTCAAAATGCAGCTGTATAATTCACGTGGCCAATTGGCCGACATGCAGGTAAAGAGCACTAACCTGAATGGCTTCTACGATTTTTCTACGGTTACTGCAGCCGATGATCCTACAGGCGACTATCGCCTTAAAGTGTCTGTCGGAAATCAAGATTTTGAAAAGCGCATTCCGATTGAAACAATCAAACCCAATCGATTGAAAATTGATCTGGAAATAGATCAATCCAACTCTACGAGTGAGAGCATCAAGGCTTCCCTTTCGGCAGCTTGGCTTCATGGCGTTATTGCCACAGGACTGAAAGCCGATGTAAGCATGAGGCTGAGCTCAACCAAAACCTCATTTGATCGATTTCGTGGATTTCACTTCGACAATCTTTTGGAATCAAACGTTTCAAGAAACAGCGAAAAGGTGTTTGAAGGTACTCTGGACAATGACGGTAAAAAGTCCATCAACATATCGATGTCCGATCGAGGAAACAAAGCATCGGGAAAACTTAAAGCTTACTTTGAAACAAAAGTATATGAGCCGGGCGGAGGTTTTAGTGTGGACTATTACAATGCTATCATAAGCCCCTACTCTTCTTATGTAGGGCTAAAAGTACCTGAGGGCGAATTATGGGGAGGAGCTTTGGAAACCGAGAAAGATCACCTCATCGAATTGGCCGCTGTGCTAGAGTCGGGACAAGTGCCGGAGAATAAAGATGTACAAGTGACCATTTATCGCGTAGATCGCAGATGGTGGTTTGACCGATACTCAGGAAATCAATACAATTATCTGAACACGGCAAGCTTCAGGAAACACCAAGAAGAAACAGTGGCATTGGTAAACGGCAGAGGGAGTATTAATGTAAACATGGACAAGGAAAACTGGGGGCGCTACTTGATTCGTGTTGAGGACAAAGTGAGTGGCCATTCGGCAGCACAATTCGTGTTTTTTGATTGGCCTTATTGGATGCGGACCAACCGCACGGAAGGTGAAGCTGCATCGATACTTGGCTTTAGCAGCGACAGAGAAACTTACAACCCCGGCGATGTGATCAAAATTAGTTTTCCATCTCCCAAAGAAGGCCGAGCACTTGTGACCATTGAAAACGGAACTTCGGTACTGGTGAAAAGGTGGGTAGAAACTACGGAGGGTGAAACCAAGGTAGAAATTCCCGTAACGGGAGACATGGCTCCCAACGCATACATTCATATCTCACTTGTGCAACCGCATGATCAGACGGTTAACGATCGACCGATCAGGATGTTTGGAGTCATCCCGATTACTGTGGAAGACCAAGCAACTATTTTGAGTCCTGAGTTGCGGCTACCAAAAGTGATTCGCCCTGAACAGTCCTTTGAGGTAGAAGTTTCGGAAAAGAATGGCAGCGCCATGACCTACACCTTGGCCATTGTTGACGAGGGGCTGCTGGATCTCACCAATTTCAAAACTCCCGATCCACACGGGTACTTCTACGCGCATGAAGCCCTTGGTGTACGCACGTGGGATTACTACGATCACGTAGTCGGTGCCATTGGAACCGTCAATTCGGGAATACTCAGCATTGGTGGTGATGACGAGGCGGCAGATCCCTCGAAACAAAAAGCCAGAAGATTCAAACCCGTCGTGCATCACTTAGGGCCGTTTGAGTTAAAAGAAGGAAAATCGCAAGAGCACGTTATCGACATGCCAAACTATGTGGGATCAGTTCGAGTAATGGTCGTTGCCGGAAATGAAGATGCTTTTGGCAAAACAGAAAAAACGGTGCCTGTAAAAAGCGAGTTAATGGTACTGGGAACCTTGCCAAGAGTATTGGGACCAGGCGAAACGGTTTCTGTGCCCGTCAACGTTTTTGCTATGGAAGATGGGGTAAAAGACGTAACCGTAACGCTCAAGTCAAACGAATTCCTTCTGGCCCAAGGTGAAGTAAAAAAGACCATTCGCTTCGATAAACCAGGTGAGCAGATGGTCTATTTCGAAATGAAAACAATTGAAGCAGAGGGCGTAGCAGAGATTTCCATTTTGGCTACAGCCCGAAATAAGAAAGCCAGCTATGAAGCTGAAGTACAGTTGAGATCTCCGAATCCGATTTACTCCACGTTAAAAGATACGGCAATCGCTCCCAACGGTAAATGGTCTCAAAAGATCACCTACTTCGGCTTGGAAGGCACCAACAAAGCAGGGGTTGAAGTATCTAAGCTGCCCTCGATAAAGCTGGAGAAACGACTCGGCTACTTGATGGGATATCCTCATGGATGTGTCGAGCAGCTCACTTCCAAGGCTTTCCCTCAACTATACTTAGGGAAATTCGTTTCGCTCACTTCAAATCAACAAGCGGAAATCACGGAAAATGTGGACTATGTCCTTCGGCAATTGAGAAGTTTTCAAATAAGTGGAGGTGGTTTTTCCTATTGGCCGGGGCTTAGCTACGGCAGTGATTGGGGGACCACCTACGCCGGGCATTTTATGCTGGCAGCCGAAGAAGCCGGGTACGCAT
>CAZKXG010000179.1:0-518 GCA_964556465.1 uncultured Cryomorphaceae bacterium
ACCGATATTCTTTTGGTGAATCTATACGAATAGAAAGATATTACTTTCTCTATTGCCCGACAAAAATCCTGATCAATTTTCTCTACCCTCTCTTCGGATCATTCTAACCTTCATCTCAATTTCGTAAATAAAGTTTGACCAAAAATAGCTATTGACCGCAGGCGCAAGAATCACAACCTTGCAATCGGTTAAAATGGGAGGGTAGTTAAAGGAATATTCTCCAAAATGCTCGAGACGATCGGCTCTTGAAAAAGAGAAGAGGGCAAAAAAGATTAATCCAAGCATATCGAAGGTCTATGAATCAGGTTGGAGCGGTAACACTGTCCTTGGTCGGTCAGTGATCACAATCGCCTAGCCAACTTCGCCTGAAGCATCCGTCCCAAAAAGACGGGTGCTTTTTTGGTTTAAAGGCTTACCCCTTTAGATCAGGCGGATTTCGCACGGCAGTGCAATTTTGAGCCCTCATCGATCGCGGCTGCGCTTGGAGCTTTTCGCGGAATCCCGATCCGCTCTAGGGA
>CAZKXG010000179.1:587-7523 GCA_964556465.1 uncultured Cryomorphaceae bacterium
TTAGATCAGGCGGATTTCGCACGGCAGTGCAATTTTGAGCCCTCATCGATCGCGACGGCGATCCTCTGCGACCTCATGTTTTAGGCTTTAACCTTCGATTTCTCTCACTTAACTCTGCGCTGCTGTTTTGAGCATAGAAGCATGTGAAAATCAACCTTGGGAATTGTTCGCGACTTCAATGCATAACCCTATTGGTTCAGTTCTTTTGTCACTATGATCATTCAGTTCTGCAACTCCACCTTGAAGTGTGTAGAATCCCTCGTGACTCTTACCTTCGTAGAATGTCTATAGATTCAATTCAAGACCTCGTCGATCGACTCGATCTTCTGCCACACCCCGAGGGTGGATTTTACAAGGAAACCTACCGAAGCGACCTCTCCCAAATCCCGCCTGATGCTTTGAAGATAGGGGAGCAGCGAAATCTCTCAACGGCCATCTACTTCTTGTTGACCAAAGGCAATTTTTCGGCTTTCCACCGCATCAAACAAGATGAACTCTGGCACCATTACATAGGAGACCCCATTGCCGTTCACATCATTTCCCCGGAAGGGAAGTACGCCAAACTACTTTTGGGAAAAGATTTGGAAAAGGGAGAGCTGCCCCAGCATATGGTAAAAGGAGGGACTTGGTTTGCCTCCGAGACGCTAGGTGAGTATTCCCTGGCGGGATGTACAGTCGCTCCGGGCTTTGATTTTGCTGATTTTGAGATGGCACAAAGAGAAGACTTAGCAAATCACTTTCCCGTGCACAGAGAAATAATCGGACTATTCACTCGAATTTGATAAGGAATAATTAACCTGCAAGCGCGACCTAATCAAATCGAAGCAAATAATGGACGTCACCCCTGTACTTGAGGTCAGAATATGTGGGCACGGGGATGAGTAGCTCATTTTCTGAAATCATTTTAGTTTTTAGGATCAGAATTTTTGGATTTACTTCTCTTTTCTCCTCATCTATTAGAGTTTGTCTAAACTGCTTTCCGTTTTCATCCATAGAAACCAAGGTGATAAATTTCTCCTTGACGGTTTTGTTGTTTACTTGTAGAAATTCATCCTCGTAAGGATTGTAATTTTCATTTTCGGGGTTATCGTAGAACAACATATGTAGCATTCCATTCCTGTAAAAAACAGAAGAACCTACATAGGAATTAGAAATTCGATCCTGAATTTTTTGATATTTTTTTACCCTCCTGTTCCACAGAATATCTCCTTGATCGTCTAGTTTGAATACCTGTATATCATAAGAACTATAAATGAAGTAGGGATGTTTTTGAACGTGTTTTTGGACTCCCTTTGAATCCATCACATATTTGTCAACCTGATACTTTTTTTGTTCGTAAACCTCATCAGCGACAACCGTTATGTTATCTTCCTCATCAAAATAGATTCTCGCAATATCTCTGGATTTATAACTTCCAGTACCAAATCCGTTTAAATCGTCATTCCGAATTAGATCGGACAACTTGTTTGTTCGAATCTCATTAGTCTGTGCGTCTATTTTTAATAGCCAAGTCCCTTGAATATAACTTTTGGTCTTTTTGTGAAAAAGTCCAACTAGAACAAGATCATCCTTGTTAGAAAGAGTGATCGTCGCATTGTTTAATCCGGCCAATGGTTCTACTACAATTTCATCCATTAATGCTTTTCCCTTATCGACAGAAAAAAAGTGATACTTGTATTTAAAAGGAGTCTTTTTATACTCTTTTCCACTATAGATTCCGAAGATCCAAACTTTTCCTGTATTTGACGTCTTGCAGCCAATCAGGTTGAAATCCTCGTTATCATAGGGTAGCTCACTTCTCTCTTCATGAATCAAATCAAAATTCGAATTGAATAGAAAAAAGCAGATTGGTTGATTGCCTTTCCGGTAAGGTATATATGGTCTAAATAATATTTTGGATTCATCCTTTGAAATTTCCATTTGCCAACTTCCATTTTTTGCATCCTTTTTTGAGTCGTACTCATATTCGCATATGACCCTTCTCTGGCTTAGTTGCTCATGAGTTTTCAGATTAAAGCTTGTGTGAAACAAAATCAACTTGGACTTGTCTCGAAAGCTTTGAACATGATGTACAGTGTCACTAATGGCAAAGCAGTAATAAGTCTTGAATTCGAGTTCATTCCACTCTTTAGGAAGGGGGATTTTCTCGTTTTCATAGTTCTTAATTAGCTCAGTAAAACTACCCTCACCCGTTGCGATGTATTCATCATCAATAATACCGTAATAGACTCCGTTTGAGCTAGACCGAATCCAAGATCCAAAAATCGGAGTATCGTAATATTCTAACTCTCCAAGCTTCTGCTCGCCTGTAAAAATTTCTTTGCTCTGCCCAAAACCCAGGAGTGATATGAGCGTAAAGAGAATGATAAAATGGAATTGCTTCATAGACTTATTTCGTTGCGTCGCAAAAGTAGAAAACAATTTTGGCGGGTATAGTTATCTTCAAATTGAAGATTCAATCTCGGCCTGTTGATTTTGTGTTTTGGGGCTCCTAAAGTGCCCCCTAACTCGGTTTGGCATATAGAACCGTGCAGCCTTATGCATTGGACAAGAAGGAGGTTTTCAGTATCTTTAGAGGCCCTATTCTCAACCAATCCACTTCTTTTAAGCGATGAAAGCTGTTCTTACCTTCTTTTCTCTCCTTTTTTGTCTTTGCACTTTCGGCTCTATATTCGACGAACACAATAGTTCAAATGGAGTCAATGAGCAACTCGGAACCTGTTCTGACACATTGGATTTGGGTGTGCAATCAACCAATAGCTTGTGCGATGGTACTGCCCTGCTGAATGATTTATGGCTTAACCCTTCCGTACTTCTTCCACCTGACGGCGTATGGACTTTACCAAACGGAGCAATCGTTCTCGGTGGTGTGGTGAATGTTGACACAAGCCCTTCCGGAATCTACACCTATAACTATCTGGATTTTGAAGGTTGCCCGGTGACCATTTCCATGTGGTTAAGCATTAATGCAGGAGCTGCAGAGCCTTTTCCTTCAAATGATATCGTCGTTAGCCTTCTGGATGCACCATTTGTGCCTTTCGACTCGTTGCTCGGTGAGCCGGCCTCATTGGGTGGATCTTGGATTTATTTTGATAGTTGGAATAACCTGTTGCTTTTTTCAGGAATAGGAGGCGCTACTACATGGACACTCAATCCAGCCGACTATTTCGGGGGAAGTCCAATGGTAGATGGATATGCGGTTTACTATTCAAATGACCCCACCTGTGGTTTTGCGCAAGACACCATTTATATTGACGTGGTAGAGTCCGGCTCTTGCGTGGTTTCAGGTGGAACCATTACCCGAAACCAGCCAAACCCTGTTTGCTCTGATGATGATCAAGTTTCTTTCAATGTTACGGGAGCTCAAGGCCAAAATCTAGTTTGGGCCGTATTTGATCAGTCGCTTCAAAATCTGCTGGCTACGAATACCACAGGTGTTTTCAATTTGCCGAACAACACACCTCCTGGAATTTACAAGGTCGTTCATGTAGCGTATGAGGATGATGTGCCGCTAGGGCAGGTGACTCCCATAAATTTCCCCGATTGCTTCGATCCTTCGAATGTCTTAAACCTGGTCATCATCGATTGTCCGGGGATAAGCATGTCTGCTTTCCCCAATCCCGCTGCGGACCGAACAACGGTAACGATGCAAGTGGTCGAGCAAGAAATGACGAGTTTAAAACTCTTTGACAGTTCGGGTAGAGTGGTTAAGGATGTATTCGCCGGACTTACTGAACCAAATGTTGACTATCAATTTCAAATTGATTTGAGGGATTTGCCAACGGGTATTTATGTTTTCAAGCTTGCGACGGGTACGCAAGTGGTAACTGATAAGATTATGCTATCCAGATAGTCAGACCTCTTCCGTAACCACCCCTACTACTTCTTGCATTTCCTTTTCAAAGGCTTTTTCAATCGTAGTATTTTCGCTGAGGTTGACCTTTACTCGAATGGCCTTCAAGCCGCTCACGCCTTGCATATGTTCCAAGTCGAAGCGTTCGATCTTGTCCTCAATAAAGTCTAAATGAGTCAAGTACTTGATGTATGTCATGTACTCTGCTTCTTCTTTTGAATGTGAGAAAATTACCGACACCGTATGCGGTTGAGTAAGACGCTCACCTGTTCCTGAAATGGTGGCCTTATCGATTCGCTTCTTCATAATCTCGTATCGGATGTTGTAAGCCCCATCCACATCAAACTTTTTCTCATCCGTTCGGAACCGAATAGAAAGAGGAGCGCTTTGCACCAAAATAAGCTGCGCCGTTTCCAAGGCGATGGGTAGCTTGGGAAGAATCTTGTGCGTTTCGCGAGTCACTTTACACATCAGCATCAGCTGCCACAAACGCAGGTTTTGAAGGTAGATCGGGTTGTAGACCTTGCTCTTAGCAATGGACTGGCCGATGTAGATGTTGTATTCCACCCCGTCGGTTTTGTAGTTCTCAAAATAGTAGGGAAACATCTGTTGCGTTTTCTCCTCTTCTTTTTCGATTAAGGCATAAGACATGCCGTTGATCAGCTCAATGGAGTCCTCAAAGTCTTTTCTCTTTCTGTAAATGATTCCGTGATCATCATCCAATGCATTGAAGTAGTTGTCAAAGCAGGTGTGCAAATCAGGGTTGTCCCGACGCAAATGCTGGAACAGTGGCTCTATCTCCGATCGGATAAATTCGACGATGACCACCTCCTCATCGGAAAGCAATTGATTACTGATTTGTTTCCTATAATTCTGTACCTCAAACTCTAGCCCTTTATAGATGGGGTATGGATGTTTCTTGATGACATCCTTGAATACATCCAAGATCATATCCAGCTGGGTGGCCAAATCGATTTGGATACAGCTGTTTCTGATAATAGAAGAGTTTCGTACATCGGACGACCCGTAGAGCGGGTGCACATTGTTAAAGACGACTTCTTCCAGTGGTTTGTCCTCGCCACTCGATTTGGCATCCAAATAATTCAAAGCCACTTCTTGAAATTTCCATTCCACCGCCGCGTGCAGAGAGGTGAATTTATCTTTGATAATGCCCACAACGTTGTTTTCTTCCGTATCGCGAACACGTTCCACAGACATAGCCAGCAGCGGAATGAGCTCATTGAATCGAAGTAAATCCAAGGAGCTGAAAGCGTTTTCTTCTTCTGAAACCATTTGGAACAGACCTACTACCTCGTCACCTAGAACGAGCGGTACCACTATGACACTTTGTAAGCCAAATTCCAAAAGTCCCGCTCTCATTTTTTCGTCGATATTGGCCTTTTTGACATTGGTTAAAACGATGGGTTCTCTGCTCTCAAAGAGCGGAGCCATCATTTCTTTTGAATCGGCATCGCTCATCCCACATTTAAATTCATTGTAGGCATCGTCGTTGTCCTCCTCCATCTTGGCTCCCATAAAAATGATGGCATCGCGAAGCCTTTGGTAGAAAGCAATTCCGATTTTAAGCTCCTTGCGTCCCATCAAACTTTTAAAACACTTTTCGATGGATTCTATGCTTTCCATAGAATTGAGCGCTCCAGGTTTGAGTAAGTCGGCTTTAAGTCTGGAGAGTAATTGTTGCTCAGTGACTTCGGTCAGATCTATAATGCTTACCCCTGAGAATTTGAAGAGAGATGGCGGTAACTTCTCCATCCAAAGTGGAATGTTCAAGTAATTGTTGATGAGTTCTACGAGGTCATCTTCACTAAGCTCGGGAAGGTCTCCTTCCAAGATAAGGTCTACGAATTCCATGTTCATCTGACCGTGGAAGAACCGCTCCAAACCCGTGTCGGGGTCTATGAAACTGATCACTCTATAAGGGCGACGCTCAACAGGGAAGTCGTAGTAATTTTCTATGATGGCCACATATGCTCCGATGATTTGGAAGTACATGTTTTCCTCATACTGTTTCTCGGGAACGAAAGATTTTTGACTTCTAAAAACATTAACGACTCGATTGAATTGAGGCGTTTCGTAGAAACAATCTATATCAAAAGCAGCTACCACACCTTTCATCTCTCTTTCCCAAGTTGCCTTGCTAAAGATGTCCGACATCAGCAATTCTACTTTGTCCATATGCTTTGCGATGATGGCGTGATCATGAATGGGCTCCATGAGTTCAGGCTCGCTTTTGACTACTTCCAAAATAGCCTTTGCATTTTCCGCTACTGTCGGGACAGTCGAACTGGCCTGATCTTCCCAGAAGTCAAAGATTTTCTCAAAGTTCAATTCACTCTTGAAAGGAAAATCTTTTTGAAACTTTTCGTGTTTGTTCATGGCTTGGCAGGTGTAGTCGAGAATCAGAATTTTATCTTCCTCTTGAAATCAGGATCAATCAAATATACTATTTCCCCTTTCGGGAATCTTTTGCGAAGTTATCGCCTCCTCTGCATTAGTTCTATATTTAGGCTGTTATAATTCTGTAAATGGATCAAAGAATCGTCAAGGCGGCAGAAGCTTTCGCCACGCAAAAACTGAGTTTAGAACTGCCTGATTATGTCAAATACCACGACCTGAACCATACGCAAATGGTAGCTGATGCGGTAAAAGACTTGGCCGAGAAAGAAGGAGTTGATTCAAATACGATCAACGCAATGCAAGTGGCCGCATGGTTTCACGATTTAGGATACCTCGAAAAGGTGGAAGGCCATGAAGAGATTAGTGCTCAAGCTGTCGAAGGGTTTCTCAAAGAGTATGAAGTTACGGAGGAAGAGCGACAGCTCATCCATCGTTTAATATTGGCCACGGAAATGGATTACAAACCTACCGACAAACTGGAGGAGATCATTCGCGATGCCGACTTGGCGCATTTGGGAATGGATGTGGCAGCAGAGCGGTCTGACTTGCTCAGAGAAGAAAAGGAAATACTTCAGGGTACATCGATCAAGAAATCGGATTGGGCTAAATTGAACATTCAGTTCTTCGAAAAGTACGGCTATTATACCAAAGCGGCCAGAGAGAAA
>CAZKXG010000180.1:0-7482 GCA_964556465.1 uncultured Cryomorphaceae bacterium
CTTTGGTTTACCGCTTTTGTAGGAGCCAATTTGCTTCAATCTTCATTTACACAATGGTGCCTGATGGAAAAAATATTGAAGGGAATCGGAGTAAAAGATACCCCGAGCGGAAGTTTGTAATCGTAAAAAAAGGCCACTCACTTAGCCCTTCCGGCTGAAGGGTGGCGTATAATTGCATTGAAATTTCCTGCATTATAATCAAAGCCTACCTGTCCTGCCTATCAGCGGCATAGGTTTCTTTTTGGATAAAGTCAGCACTATCAAATCTTATCATATCAAATGATGAGCCGCACTCCACCCGGTTAGTCCGCTTCATTTGGGAAATGATCTTCCGGAGAGCCGATGAACATAAAGTTGATGGGAATTTTCCATTCTTCGGATACTCTGTTGATGAAAACTAATTTTATCAAACGATCTTTTTCTAAAATTCATATTTTACAGGCCTAATTGACTATAAACCATTATTAAACTTAATCATTACAACTATGAAAAAGCTAGTAGCAGAGTTTATTGGAACGGGCTGGCTCGTCTTGGGCGGTTGTGGAAGTGCTGTTTTAGCGGCGGGATATCCCGAGCTTGGTATCGGATTCGCCGGTGTATCATTGGCTTTCGGACTCACAGTGCTTACTATGGCTTATGCCATCGGTCATATTTCAGGATGTCATTTGAATCCTGCTGTAACCATTGGGCTTTGGTCAGGTGGTCGTTTTCCGGCTAAAGACATTCCGGGTTACATCATTGCTCAGGTTCTTGGAGGAATTGCGGGAGCCGGAATTCTTTATGTCATTGCTTCAGGAGCGCCGGGATTCGAATTGGGCGGCTTTGCCGCCAATGGGTATGGAGAGCACTCTCCCGGTGGATATGGTATGGTGGCCGCACTGACCATCGAGGTCGTCATGACATTCTTCTTTTTGATGATTATTCTTGGCGCCACACATTCAAAAGCACCAGTCGGATTTGCAGGTTTAGCAATTGGTTTGGGTTTGACCCTGATCCATTTAATTAGTATTCCCGTTACCAATACATCTGTGAATCCTGCCAGAAGTACGAGTCAAGCGCTCTTTGTCGGAGATTGGGCGACAGGTCAATTGTGGCTCTTTTGGGTGGCACCTATTGTTGGAGCTGCTCTTGCAGGTTTGGTCTACAAGTTTATTTCGCCTGAGGCGGATGCCGCTCCTGACATTGAAGGGCACGCTTAAAATTTTTAAAGAATCATCTTTTCGTGTAAACCTCAATTGGAGTCAAGCTAACTCCGATTGGGGTTTTTTTCATTTTACTGCGTAGTAAATCCACACTCCGTTGACTGATCTCACGGTTTTCTTCAGAAGTAAACTTTGAAGTGGCTCCCTCACTGGGTTGATAGCTAGCCGTGCCTTATGGTTCGGCGTTTGCACCTACAGCTACAAGTAATAACCCCTTACATAAAAGAACAATGAAAATGAAGAATAAAGTGATACTCATCACAGGTGCATCAAGTGGAATAGGCAAAGCTACTGCCGTTAAGCTTTCGAAAGAAGGAGCAGCAGTTATCTTGTGTTCTCGGAGTGAGGACGAGTTGGAAGAATTGAAGAATGCGATCGAAAGCAAGGGTGGTAGAGCATTGGTAGCTGTAGCAGATGTTACCAAGCCAAGCGACCTCAAGAATGCCGTAGATCAAGGAGTCAGCGAATTCGGGACGATTGACGTCTTGATAAACAATGCCGGTTTGATGCCTTTGTCGTTTGTAGAAAAATTGAAAATGGATGAGTGGAATCAAATGGTTGATGTCAACATCAAAGGTGTTTTGAATGGAGTGGCAGCTGTGCTACCTGTTATGATCGAAAACAAAAGCGGGCACATTATCAATATTTCCTCTTCGGCAGCTCATCGTTACTTTCCGGGTGGTGCAATTTATTGCGCCACTAAGGCGGGTATAAAAATGTTCAGTGAGGGCTTACGTCAAGAGTTAGCTCCTGAATACGGTATTAATGTGACCTCTATTGAACCAGGCGCTGTAGATACGAGTCTGCTCGAAACGATCACCGATGATGATATTTTGGAAAAACTCCAAGGAATGAAACAAATGACGCGACTAGAGTCAGAAGATATCGCCGACTCAATTTATTATGCACTGAGTCAACCCGTGCGAGTAAATATCAATGATGTTTATCTGATGCCTACTGAGCAAGGGTAATTATTAACTAAAATAAACGAAAATATTATGAGCGAAATAGCAACAAAAGAAGCAATTGAAATTATAAATCCCACTACTGAAAGAGGGATGGCATATTATGAATACTTGGCAGAAGAGGAAGTCAGTATTCTTATTGCAAAATGCCATGAAGCATTTAATAAATGGAAGCATAAATCTCTTCGAGAGCGTGCCGATGTTATAGCTAGTATTGGGAAAGTCCTCAATGAGAACAAGCAAGAATTGGCGCAGTTGATGACCGATGAAATGGGTAAAACACTAAAACAGAGTGTTCAGGAAGTGGAGCTATGTGCCGCTATCTGTCAATATACGGCCGAGAACGGACCGAGTGAATTGAAAACTGAAGAAAGGGATATGGTGAATGGAAATAAAGGCCGTATATCCTACGCACCCCTTGGGGTGATTTATGGAATTCAACCGTGGAATTACCCGAGTTACCAGGTCGTACGCTACTCGATAGTTAACTTAATGACTGGAAACGGTGTACTTCTAAAGCACGCCTCTAATGTAACCGGTACCGGGAAAATGCTGGAAAGACTTTATTTAGAAGCCGGATTGCCGGAAGACCTTTTCACGACTCTAGTGATTGACCACGACCAATCCAACAAAGTAATTAAAAACAAGTTGGTGAGGGGAGTTACCCTAACAGGAAGTTCAAGCGCGGGAAAGAAAATTGGCAAATTGGCAGGAGCAGAGCTGAAGAAAACAGTACTCGAATTAGGTAGCAATGATGCTTATTTGGTCTTTGAAGATGCCGACATTGACAAAGCGGTAAAAGCAAGTGTACGCGGTCGTATTTACAACAATGGCGAGACCTGTATTGCTGCAAAACGATTTATCGTAGCGGACAAGGTATACGATGAATACCGAGAGAAATTTGTGAAGGCGATGAGTGAAGTACGAATGGGTGACCCGAACAAGGAAAGTACTCAACTCGGACCGATGGCACGAGAGGATCTCCGCAAGACCCTGCATGATCAAGTAATAAAGAGTGTTGAGAATGGAGCTCGAATAGCTTGCGGTGGTGAAATGCCTAATGGAGAGGGCTTTTTCTACCCTGCCACTGTTCTGGAAAATGTAAAACCAGGTCAGCCTGCGTACGATGAAGAATTGTTTGGGCCAGTGGCCTCTCTCATTAAAGCCAAGGATAATAATGATGCTATGCGCATTGCCAATGACAGTCGATTCGGATTAGGTGGTGGTATATTCTCAATAAATGAGGACACCGCCATCGAAATGGCAGAGAAGCATTTCGATACGGGAATGGTATTTATCAACTCATTCGGCTTGGCCGATCCCGCAATGCCCTTCGGTGGAGTGAAGGATTCAGGATTTGGACGTGAACATGCCGGGTTCGGAATGAAAGAGTTTGCGAATGTTAAAGCAGTAATGAAAAGGTAATGCGTTACAGGAACATTTATTAAAAAGTAAAAGCCCGCTGCTACAGCAGCGGGCTTTTTGGTATTAATTCTTTTGACCTTAATTGGAAAAACTTTAATCCATTTTCACAAAAGGAACCGATTCAAAAGATTGGCTATTTCTGAAAGTAGCCACGTAGGAACCTGCAGACAGATTATCCAAGGAGATAATGGTTAGGGTACCCGTAGTATTTTGCGAAAGAACCTCTAGACCGGTAACCGAAAATATTTCGATCACAGCCTGATCTGTGCTTGAAGACTCAACCGTGAGCACATCTTGAGCCGGATTAGGGTAAAGATGCAGTTCTAGTCGTGACTCTTCATTTGTTGAAGTTGGTGATCCTTGCTGATAGACACGCACATAGTCCAATACCATATCGCTTTCTTCAAAGAACGGGCTCACATTTTCTTCAATCGCGATGTTGAGCAATAGATATTGATCTTCCGTATATGGCCAGGTCGCCGAATTCTGCACTGCGGGTGAATAAGTGTAATAATTGTGTCCGTCAATATAAAACTTGATGGCTTCAGGTGTCCACTCCATTTCATAATTATGAAAAGTCTCAGAGACATCTTCATCTACTATCGTTCCGTAATTTTCAGTAGCCCCATAGGATGATGGTGTATGAAGAGCCGCGGAGATTACGTTTTGATTGTTTCCCCAATGCTCCATGATGTCTATTTCACCGCATTCGGGCCAGCCCGTAGTTCCGAATTCATCGGCCCAATACCCTCCGTTTTCCGTGATATTTTTACCCAACATCCAGATAGCCGGCCACGTTCCTCCACCAAAAGGCATTTTAGCTCTCACCACTACTCGTCCATAAGTAAAGGCAAATTTGGAGTTTAGTCTTGCTGAGGTGTAATCTTTGGTAATGCCTTGATTGAAGTAGGTTTCGCTTTTGGCAACAATATGCAGGAAACCATCTTCTACGTAAGAATTTTCTTCGCGATCGGTATAGTGTTGTTGTTCATTGTTAAACCAACTCCAACCGTTCGGAAGTAAAGTTTGGTGAAACCATTTTTCAGCGTTCACGGCACCTTCTGTTTCGAATTCATCCGTCCAAACCAGCGTTTGATAAATGGAATTTGATGGATTAGTACTCGGGTCAATTATGCCGTTGTACGCAAAGTCGTCGATATAGGCCGTGACCTGATCGGTATTGGCCTCTCCATTCACTTGAATTAAAATTCGATTTAAGTCAAATCTTTCTGTTGGAGGAGGGGAAGAGATGCTCAGATTGATAAAGTCATCATTTGCAAAATCAAAGGTTAACTCTTGCCATTGATCGAGCTCAATGCTTTTGACAATCTCGGTTTGGGTAGTCCAAGGCTGCAGGAGATTTCGATTTTGTAGTTTGAAAGCGACCTGATTTGGCTGATCACCCGTAATACTTGATGAAGGAACATAGATCTTGAGCGTGAATGAACTGTTTTCGGTAAGATCAAAGTTGAGCGGTGCGTCAACTCGAAAGTAAGAGTAGTCTGAGCCGTAATCGATATACTCCATTACTCCTGATGAGGTGTTGATACCTTCCGGGAAAGGGTTTGAAATATCGTTATTCACGATAGCTATATCACCTGCCCACTCCAAACCTTCAGTGGCCGATTCGAAATCATCGATTAGTTCAATTGTCTGTGCTAATGCTGAACAATTAAGGAAAATTAAAGCCGCTCCTACTATTATAGAAAATCTCATTTGGTCTACTTTCTATGCCTATCTGCACGTGTTTAGTCGGGACAAATCCCGTCGATGTACGAAATACAAATATATTCGTATAAGACCTAACATCGAGGCTATACTTTATGTTCTCAATAGGTAAAAACGTTAGCTTCGCGATCTAAAATCGAATCAGATAGGCATGGCTTACGGAGATACTCTCAATCGCGGCGCAATCAGTGTTATTCCAAAACAGGCTTACCACGACTGGGCAAACGCAGTCTTGCCGGATGAAGAGCCCACTCAGCCTTCAGAGAAAGACGAGGCGACTATCTACTTGGTAGAGGGAAATTGGGAAAACATTGACGAACCTCTTCTCAAGCATTGGGAGGACATTTTTGCCAATGAGCTTTTTCTGACCACGACTGACGAGGATCATTGGCCTGACGAAATAGATCTCGACATGTTTAAAGAATGGTTTTCGTATTCCATCGGATCGATCCTTATTGATTTAGAGGAGGGAGAATTGGGTAGTGAAGACTAATGAGATGACTTGAAATTGCCTGAGCTAGATCATTGGGTTGGATTGTGATAGTCTTTTTTGGAAATCAATTTTTTTCTTTGAGTAGGTCTTATTGAGCTGTTTGGTAAACTTCTCCAGCTCTTCTGATACTGTTTTCACATAAGACTTAAAATTATCGTTGTCTTCCTGGCTCATCTTATCCTTTTCGAAAATATCGATCAAACCGAGCAGATTACTCACCGGCTTGCGCAAACCGTGAGAAATATCGAACGCAATACCCTCCAGTGTCAGTTGATACTCCTTGAGGTAGTTGATGTTTTCGAAAACACCGTACCATTCGGTGATGTTTTTATGCCTTTTGGGAACAGCCGTGCCCCGAAACCAATGGCTACCCTCATTTGATACCAATCTAAATTCTTTTACCCAAGGCTGAAAGTCTCGAATGGCTGCGCCAATGCTGTTTTGAAATGATCTCCTGTCATCAGCATGAACCAAGTCTGATACAATAAATGGATCTTCCCGCAGTTGCTTTGGTTTTAAAGCAGGATGGAGAGTGGATATTCCGGCACTGATAAAAGAGAACTCATACCTATTTTGGCCATGGTGGTAATCCAATTGAAAAATGGCACCGGGCACGTGGTCGGTCAGGTATCTGAGTCTCTCTTGGTCAAACTCAATTTGTTTGCTTTGGGCAATGAGCTGTTTTCGTTTTTCTAGAGTTAGGATTACCCGTTTAGCAATAAGCTTGATCGCTTTGTTTTTTTCTTCGCTGAGCTCACGTTCTTTATGGTCCAGCAAGCAAATAGTGCCTATCGTTGAACCCGTTGGTGTTATCAATGGAGTACCTGTATAAAACCTAACATGGGGCTCTCCTGTTACGTATTTATTCGACTTAAACTGTTCGTCTTCGGCCGCATTCTTTATCGTAAATAGATTTCCTTTTGATTTTAAGGTTTCGATACAAAAAGAGTCCTCCAGGGCGATCGATTCCATTTCTATTCCTGTTCGGGCCACAAAATACTGACGGTCTCCATCAGAAAGCGTGATCAAAGCAATGGGAGTTTCACAAACTATTGCTAGAATCTCGACTAGTTCGTTTAGCTCCTCATCTTGTTCGTCACTAATGAGGCCATATTTTCGGATTTCTACAGAAGGATCGTTTACGGGATCCAAGGGAAGGGCAGGAGGCATAGATTCTTGTTACCTTAAAGGTATATTCTGATAAAGGTATAACGAAAACTCTTAAAACAAGGTTTAGTTCATAGCAACACTTTTAGAGCGTTATTACACTCTTTATTTGCAGGGAGATGTTGTGATGATTACTCTTGCAAGACCAGTTCGCGACAGTTCGGGAGATTTTTTTCATTTCGTAACGTTAGAATTAGTGCAGGTTTCGTGGAACATAATTCCGTTAAAACCGATAAAGGATGTAAGCAGATCACACATGAAAAGTACAGTACAAGTTGCATCATCACTAGCCATATGCCTCATGGCGATACTAAATCTCAGAGCGCAGGAAGCTTCGAACATTTCCGAGCCTTTTTTCTCAAATGATAAAACGCTGGAAGCGCAGGTTCAGAAGTTCTTTGATGCAATGGATGAGCGCGCTCGTGTAGCGCAAATGATCGTGACCTCTGCCGGCGATTTGGGAAAACCCGATAAGGAAGTTTACCAATTGACTCAGGACAAT
>CAZKXG010000181.1:0-4951 GCA_964556465.1 uncultured Cryomorphaceae bacterium
AATGCGCTTCGTGGCCTAGATTGACAAATTCGGAGCGCATAGCAACAACAATGTCGAGTAGGTCGGAAGATTCCTGCATTCCCGTGACTTGTGCTCGAATGCGCTCTAGGGAGAGTTCGATCTGCGCTTCCCGGGTTTGCTCCTTGGCTTTTTTGAGATCCAGAAAGCGGGTAAATGCAAATGAAAAAACAGAAGTCGCTCGTTTCAATAAGTCCCAACTTTCGTCAGAAATTTCTCCAGGCGAAGCAGCGCCGATGTACCCGTTGGAAAACTTGTACAAGTGATAGGTCCTGTCGGGAATGGTATCGCCGTAAAAAGCGCCGGTTGAAAACAAGTCCGATTTATCTTCGCAATAGCGGATCCATTCTATTCTTTGCTCTCCCTGCATGGGGATCGAAGTGTGTTTCTGCGTGGAGCGGTAAAAGTCACTCATTTCTCTTCCCACCCAAGTATCCTGCAGGTCGATCGTCATTTGGTCGCTTATGTTATTGCCGGGCTTGTCCGTATCCTTAATGGTAAACCAACACTGGGTTTTTTCGCTCTCATCGTCGTGAATGTAAATGGAACTTGTTTCCAACTCTTCCACACCCAGGGCTCCCATTTCTTCGCGGAGCAATTCAGCCACTTCGATGAGCTCATCAGGACTTTGCATGGCCAATGATCGGGAGCGCACCTTTTCGAGCGCATTCTCGATTTGTGCCTCGCGTGCTTGCGACTCTGCTTTTTGTAGATCGAGGAAGCGAGTATAGGTCAGGTCAAATACCTGAGCAAAGCGTTTAAAAATAGCTTCTTCGGCACAGGGCTCGCGGGTGATGATGACCAAGTACCCTTTGGAAAAATAGGCTGCATGCAATTTCTGCCACTCGGGACGTTCCATTCCTGCGGCTTCCATTTCATCAAAAATGTTTTTGGCCACAGGAATTTTCATTAGCCAATCGTAGTGCGCCAGTAAATCATCCCCTTCAAGCTGAACCGTTCTGAAATCATCGTTTTTCAGCCAACCTTCATACAGGTGGGAATGCGCATAATCATTGATGTTGGGCAAAAAGAAGCCGCGCGTAAAGCCTTCTTCCAGGCCCAACCACCATTCATCTTCTTCGCGGTCTTTTTCGCAGAGCACAAAACCACAAGTCCAGAGATTATGGACCAAATCATTCATTTCATTGAAAAGCACATCCGCCACATCCGCTAATTCATCGGACTTTTGCATGCCCATGGTTCGGGAGCGAACTTTTTCTAAGGCGGTTTCTATTTTTGCTTCACGGGCTTGTGCCTCTGCTTTTTGCAGGTCGAGAAATCGGATATAGGCTTGCTCGAAGACCTTGCTCACTCGTTTCATAATCTCAATGTCATCTGCCGGCGGCAGCATGCCTTGAAAACTAGGAATACAGATGCCTGAATGCTTTGCCAGCGCTATGGACATAGCATAACCCGGTGCTGCCAATAATGCTTTTTTAAATTCTTCAGGGAGGTATTTATAATCGGTTAATTCAAACCCTTTTTCTATCCAGGAATTCTTTTGCTCAACCTTATAAATCTTTGAAAAATAATCTTTTCTATTTTCTAATGCTTCATGTAGATCGGATAATATCGGGTGATCAAAGTAAGGTACAGATACACTTTCGACACCATTTGGTAGTTGAATCCACTGGGTCAGATTTTTGGAGTTTTCTTTGAAAATAAAAATACTCACTGACCCAAAGTCCATATCGACGTGAAGGCCTTGCATCTGTTCAAACAAGACAGTGACTACATCCGATAAATCGTCCGTTCGATACATTGCCAAGGAACTTGAACGAATTTTTTCCAATGCAGACTCAATCTGGGCTTCTCTGGCTTGAGCCTCTGCTTTTTGAAGATCGAGGAAGCGAATGTAGGCTTGATCAAAAACTTGGGTAAATCGCTCCAAAAATTGCAGGGATTTGTCAGGAATAGGTTGAGAAGAAGTAGTCATCAACAAGCCATGTGAAAAGAAAGCCATGGAATGAATTCTGCGGTTATTGAGCGTTTCTTCTTTTATAGTCAAACCCATTGCCTCACGCACATAAGCCACCCATTCTTCGAGTTCCTTGCCGTGCAAGTCTATGATGATCGAATTCTTTTTTTCCTTCCATGCCGTGAAGGCTTTGAAAATGGTGGTTGGTTCGTCAAGGCTGGCAGTAACCAACTTGTTGATTGCCATTCCACTTTCGTCGGTGGGCCACACTTCAAGCGTTCTTTCTTCTTCCTTAAAGAAGCAGATATTCAATCGCTCGGGCGTTACACTTAGGTTTGCCATTTGCTGAAACATTTCAGCTGCGGCATCTAATAGCTCATCACTTTCATGCATAGCCATTATTCGCGCCCTCACTCGCTCTAGAGCCAATTGAATCTTGGCTTCCTCGGTCTGATCCTCCGCTTTTTGCAAATCGAGAAAACGGGTATAAGTCTGCTCAAAGACTTTGGCGAAGCGCATGAAAATATCATGAGCTTCCGAGACATGCTCGCGGGTGATAAAGAGCACATAGCCATATTTAAAGTAGACAACGTGATCTATTTGATAAGTGGGAAAGCCGTCATTGGAATTTTTTAGTGTTTTAAGCACTTCACCGATCACGGGAAGTGAACTCATGTATTCATAGTGGTCTATGCACTCTTGACCCCGAAATTCTTTGATGAAAAGCGATTCGCCTTTTTGGCCTCTATCGTAATATTCTTTAAAGATGCCAACATGTGGAACAGTGTAGGTGGGAAGAACACCGGCTTCATTTCCGAACCATTCGGTAGAATCTTCTTCCCCATAAATATTGAAGGCACATCCCCACGTTCTTATTCCCAGTGCTCTGACTTGTTCATCTAACAAGTGAGATGCTTCCTGCAATTCGTCGCTATGTTGCATCGCCATAGTACGCGCCCTGACACGCTCAAGTGCCAACTGAATTTCTGATTCACGAGCTTGAGATTCCGCTTTTTGCAAATCCAAAAAACGTGTATAGGTCTGTTGGAAAGCTTTTCCAAACCTCATCAACGTGGCATTCTCCGCTTCCGTAAAAGGCGTGCCTGTATAATTCTCTATATACAGTCCCACATTGTCGAGCAATACAGTTGAAATCGTTAAACCGGGTTTATCAAAAATGTTTTGTACCGTTTCTTCCGGCATGGAAGGAATCAACTCGATGAGATCTTTGTAGAACTTGTTCTTCTCTTCTAAATCCAGCAGGTTGGCAAAGAAGTTTTCTCCTTTTGATTTCGCTTCCACATAGCTGTTCCAATGTGGGGAATCAAAATAGGGGATGGTGATTTCGGTTGGAACACCTTGCTGATGGTCGGCCAACCAGATGTGCATGTCGTCTCTTTCTTTGTAATCCAGAATGAAACCTGCATGATCAACGGGGATGCTTAAACCGACTAATTCATCGTACACGACTTGAATGACGTCCGCGAGTTCTTCACTTTCGTGCATGGCCATGCTGCGGCTTCTCACTCTTTCCAAGGCCGCTTCAATTTCCAACTCGCGACTTTTGTGTTCGAGTTCTACCGTTCGTCGTCTAACTGCATCGCGCAGCTCAAAATTCTCTTTGCTGATTTTCTCAACCGCAACCGTTTCGCCTTCCCCGACACGCATATCGGGCAGGGAGCCATGCTGTTGCAAAAGCTTCCAACCATCAGGAGTTTTGTGGAGGAGAGTGGAAAGACGGAATTTTGAGTAGAAGCTCCAATCCGAATCAGTCATGACATAGATGTCGGAAAGCTCGATGATTTGCAACTTGTCGTCTGTGGGAATTTCTTTGACTTGTCTGTTAAGAACCTCTGCCTTGCCTACCACTTCTTCAAATTGCGCTTGGTACATCGCTGCGACAGCCTCTTTCCCAAAACTAATTTCTCCTTCAGAGGTTCCAATGATGGAAAATGCCTCATCAATGGTGGCCGCAAATGCTTCTATATTTCCGCTGGTTCAATTGATTTAAAAAAATTGGTGGGCGTTAAGATGGTGAAAATGCAAATGAGATCAACGAGAATGGCACCCATGGCGTGACAATTAAATTGGATGGCCAGGCTTCTCCCGACTGAAAATTGGCGGATCTCTCTAAAAAACCCGCTCATCTTCTGTCATTCAATTCTTGATCGATGTGGGCAATAAGACTCTTCAAATCCTCGGATAAACCCGAATACCGTTTGATCATCGATTGACGCAGCTTCACGTTCATTCGGAGAGTTCCCTTGAAGCCATCATCGACTTTCAAATCGGAAAGATTGATGGGCGTGCCTGAATTCGAACCTTCGACTAAAATCACTTTGGCATTGAGCTGGGGAATGACTTCATTCATTTGATAGGCATTGTCGTATTCCAACTCTTGTCGTTCGATGTAGTAGTACCGTTCGGAATAGACGACGGTGATGTTTCTTCGCAGGCTGTCGTTTTGAATCAGGTCTATACCTTTGGATTTCAGGTGATCGTAAGCCGACATGTTTCGCCGTTGAGTGGTGGAATAGATCAAGTTGCCGTAGTGAAAACGCAATGAGTCCGTCAAGGACGTACCGTCTTCGAGATGCCTCAATACAGTGGTATTGGAGTGCTTCAGCTCCGCCTGTTTTTTGATGTTCCAATAGCAGTCTTCCAAGTCGCTCGCCAAGTTGTGGCGCATTTCCTGTAATATTTTTAATTCTTCCTTAGCGGATTTTTGCAATGCATTCCAATTATTGAGCTGTAGCGCTATAAGGATCCCTATGACCACAAGAAATATTTCGCCAAGGGCATAGAGGATATCTCCCTGGACAGGGATCTCTTTGTGATCAAATTCCTGGATGAGCTGCGGGCACAATTGCACTGCCACATCCGGGCGTTCTTGTGCCAGGGTTTCCACCACCACCATGGCACCCAGCCTTACAGACCAGGTATCATGGATCAATAATGGGATAAATTCTTTAAAAACAGTGCCGGCCTGGATCATCTCCCGGGCCGCGGTCTTCC
>CAZKXG010000181.1:4961-7448 GCA_964556465.1 uncultured Cryomorphaceae bacterium
GGAAGAATTTGATCATTGGTGCATTTTGACTTACTGTTCCAGATAGGTTTGAATATCTGCACGTAGCGTCTCGGCCCTCTCTCGAATTCCATAGTGGTGTTCCAAAACAAGTTCTTTCCGAAAGACTTCCATTTTAATGTGGTTTCTTCCCCTGGGAGAAGATATCAAGGACATTAATTTTTTTCTCCTTTCCAGTGAATCCTGAAGGATTGGGATTTTCAGATTCAGTTGATAATCTATTTCTACTCCAAATTGATCGTTCGCCCAGAATTCCGCGTCTTTAATCGTTTTGTTTTGATCATGTTGGACTATGATTTTGGTGAATTCTAAAGACCTTGAGTAGTAATTGTCAATCCGTTCGGAAAGTGAACTATCAGAGCAAATTTGAGAAATACCAAGATTTTTGACCTTTTCGTAACTCTGCGTGGTATGGTAGAACGACCCTGCATAACCATCAATAATCTTTTCCAAGGTATCAGTGGGTAAATTTGAAAATTCGTCGGAAGGCAAATGACGGTCAAAGAAGCTCATTCTGTCTTCATAATGATTGATCATTCTAGTGAGTGTCGTGATGTCCTGATCGAGATCCTTTCTTATCCCTCTCAATAGTTCCTGGCTTTTTGAGTTTTGAATCCGTTCCTGATTCCAGTTGTTGATGCTGAGTGCTATGAGGATTCCGATGACCACCAGCACTATTTCACCGATGGCGTAAGTGAAGTAGCGGGTCACGCGGCCCTGGGCAAGCAGATTTTGGCGTATGGTGCGGAAAAAGCGTATCATCAATTATTTTTTTATTTATCAAGCCACTTCTAACAGATTTTTTAGCTCGACGTTTACCATCTTCAATCCACCTATCCCAAATATTTGTCATACCAGGCCAGCGACTCCTTCATATAGTCGAGTCGCGGAACCAAGTGGCCTGCTTCATATACAATCCGTTTTTTATGAGCATCAGGGGTGCCCAAGAATTCGAACATGGGTTTCTGTGAAGTTTCTGCATGAAAAAACATGTCGTGCTTGCCATTGATATCGGCAAATGGGATAGCGGAGAGTTGGCGCGATTCTGACATCTAGGTTCTTCTTAAGGTTGTATTTGCTAGTCGCACATAGACTTCCTAATAAACGTGAACTCCGAAGATCCATCCGAATTCAGACCTAGTGGTTTCTGTCAAAGATTGACTAACATTGGTTAAAGTGTAATAATAGGGTTTTCTTAAAGGATTTCTTCAATGCTAAGACGGTGTTTATCATCAAAGAAATTCACAAATTTTCGGATATCTGACTTCTTATCGGATCTTGCTATTTCTGGCGGACTAATGGTTTTTTGGCGGACTGACGAACGGCAGAACGACCTTCATTACTCTGTAGTGAATGAATGGATCATCAAGTTTGATTACTCACTTCTACCCTTTTGGAATTGCCCCCCTAGCCTACTCGATCTATCCATCTCTCAAATATGTTTACTTTTCAATTTCGAACAAAATGTCCAAAACAATGCGTTCCGAATACACAAGATCGACTCAGAGAGAATTGTAGAAATGAACAACAAATCTAGAATTGTATCCATTTTAAAAGCGGAGAGTCTGGACTTTTCCATCACCGGGTTTAAGACTTTTCATTTGTCTGATTTAGATCTCGAACCCTATACTCAATTTCAATTGCCCACCAATGTAAGGCTAGGCCACTTAGCAGAAAAGGTAGTTTCCGGAATGATCAAGGCATCAGCCAATTTCGAAATGATCGATGAAAACATTCAGATTATTGAAGAAAAAAGAACCATTGGAGAGCTGGACTTCATAATCAGGGAGATTGATACCAATGAGTTTATTCATATGGAGTTGGCGTACAAGTTTTACCTATTGGACCCGAGTATTTCAGATGACATCGTTAATAATTGGATTGGTCCGAATCGGAATGACTCCTTGAAAAAAAAAATAGAAAAATTAAAGCGAAAACAATTTCCACTGCTTAGCCATGCACAGGTAAAAACCAGGTTGGAAGAGATAGATACGTCCAATATCTCTCAAGCACTTTGCCTCTTGGCTTCGCTGTTTGTACCCTATAGTTACAAGGCAGCAATCAGACCCGATTATGCAAAAGCCGTAAAAGGTCATTACTTGGATTTCCAAACCTTTAAATGCCTTGATGATTCATCAAAATCTTATTATTTACCACCAAAAAAAGAGTGGGGAATGGATCCCGGTGAAAATGAAATATGGAGTGAGTTCGAAGCTATTGAAGAAACACTAGTCAAAAGCTTGTGCGAAAAGCAAGGGCGACTGTGTTGGCAGAAACAAGGGAAATCATTCACTGAGTTTTTTATCGTTTGGTGGTAGATCTATTCTAAATAGAGGCCAAGCCTAACAGATCATGGCGTATAAGCCTGATCAATTCCTTGAAATGAATAAGCCCAATAGGTAGAAAGAAAGAAGCAGGCATGAAGGCTGATGTGACGATTTAAACTTTAATCGAATCAGACCGGTTATT
>CAZKXG010000182.1:0-516 GCA_964556465.1 uncultured Cryomorphaceae bacterium
CTGCACGGGCAGCTTTCGGCAACGGTAACGGGACACATTCGCGTTTACCCTGACTTTGTGCCCGATCTAGATGAGTCGGAAGTGCACATGGACGTCATGGCCCTGAATGGCCGCTTGGAGAATTACGACTACATGCTGATGCTGTCGGATTACTTCGGAGATAAGAACCTGAGCAGCGTTCGTTTTGACACCCTGCAAAACCACCTAGACGTGGTGAACGGAGTCCTTACCATACCCCAAATGACTATCGAATCTACGTTGGGTCATTTGGAGATTTCGGGCGAGCAAGACACGGATAACAATATTGAGTACTACGTGCGTATTCCTTGGAATTTAATCAGGAAAGGGGCCGTCAACCGCGTATTTGGCAGTAAGAAAAAAGCGGGTGAGGAAACCAGCGAAGATGAGATCATCGAGGTAGACCCTAACGATAAGGTGCGTTATTTGAACTTAAAAATTACAGGCACCTTGGACGATTTTGAGGTACGTCCCGGAAAAGACAAGAAGAAGAAAAAG
>CAZKXG010000182.1:526-2924 GCA_964556465.1 uncultured Cryomorphaceae bacterium
ACCCAACTACTACCAACCAGATATACGGTTAACTATCAAGTCATTAAACCTAACGAACTGACTGAGAAAGGTGTTCCCTTGCTCGTGCCTCGGCACCCCCTGTATCACTCACTTCCCACAGCCGCGCACTACGGGAGATTGCACCACGCCATCGCCAAGTTAAACAGGGGATAAGACTCCGTATTAATCTTGCTGCGCAATTAATCGCGCAGCAAAAAGAAAATTAGCCTAAAAAGAGAAATTGAGAAATCAGGGGGAGTTGTTAAATAGCAGTTGTCGTCAATATCAACTTTCAGCGAAGAAAAGACTTTTTGTCTGATTTTATCTGTAAGCTCTCGAAACGCGCGGGTACTGCTTGATCAGGGTATCCATTGGATTTGGCATCATTGAAACACTCCACTTTTGAAATAAAGCCGGGAATCGATTCATCAATTACTTTCCCTTCTCTATCCAATTTCTGCCAACGCCATTCTCCGATTCCTGCTTGGACAAAATTCCACGTGATTGCCATCCTTAAATTTTAAGTTAAGCAAATATAAATCCTTACAGGATGATTAACAAGAGTTGTTTCATGATTGTCTCTCACAGTCGCCAAAACGACGTGGTACATTAGGTGGATTTTATACTCTCTTGTGATCTTTCAGATTTACCAAATGAATTAAAATAATGTCCGTAAAGGAGGCTGAACCGCACAATTTACATTGACTAAACACGCCCGGGATATATTTAATAATTCGTTTAAGTTTCGGTTGCGCTCAAGCATTATTAAATCAGGTTTTTTGAAGAAATCACATTCTATAAAAACCATTATGAAAAATCTTCTTAAAAGAGTGGGCATTGCCGCATTCCTTTTCTCGACATTCACCGCGAATGCTCAGCTGATTAGCCCCACTTCGGGTGAATCAGCCAACAGTAAAAAATTGGAACGATCAACGGCCAAATCGGCCAATGAACTAAACTTCGATCCTGCCTTAGCACCCTTTTATCACGGTGTGGCCTCGGGCGATCCTTTGGCAAACAGAGTGATTATCTGGACGCGACGGACACCAAGTGATGATGCCCTTTCTTACCCACTTGGGTGGCAAATGGCTACTGATACAGAATTCGAAAACGTAGTCCGCCAAGGACAGATCGATGCAATGGCTTCTGCCGACTTTACGGCAAAGATCGATGTGGGCCAGCTCGAAGCTGAAACAACTTATTACTACCGATTCTATGACTTCACATCAGAAACATTTTCATTGATCGGTCGCACACGCACGGCACCATCAGAAGATACAGACCACCTTCGATTTGCCGTAGTGTCTTGTCAAAACTATCAAGCAGGATACTTCAATGCTTTTCGCAAAATATCAGAACGTGCCGATCTCGATGCGGTGATTCACCTCGGCGACTATATTTATGAATATGGATCGGGAGAAGGTACTTACGGGTTTAGCGAAGACCGCCCCGACCGTGCCAATGTACCCGAAACAGAAATACTCAACTTAGCAGACTATCGCACACGATACTCCCTCTACCGCTTGGATTCCGACCTACGGGCTGCGCATCAGCAACACCCTTTTATAGCCATTTGGGACGACCACGAATCGACCAATGACTCTCACGAAACGGGTGCCGAAAACCACCAAGAGGACGAAGGAGATTGGGAAGTAAGGAAAGCCATTTCGAAACAGGTATATTACGAGTGGATGCCCATACGAGACTTGCCAAACGAGAAATTGTACCGATCTTTAAAATACGGCAACTTAGCTGAGCTCATCATGCTCGACACCCGACTGGAAGCGAGAGAGCCTCAGCCCCTGCTGGCTTCTGATACGCTCGAATACCGCACCATGATGGGTGAAGAGCAACTCAAATGGCTGGGCTCGCGCATTAAGAGCAGCAGCGCCAAGTGGAAAATAATCGGAAACCAAACGATATTTTCTCCTTTTAACGTTGGTTTTGCCACCAGCGACCCTACCAACTTGGATTCGATCACCTTGGTAGAAAGTATCTTCGTAGATATCTGGGACGGATACCCAAAAGAAAGAAGGCTATTGCTCAACCGATTGGCCAATAATCCCGATGTTGACAATTTGGTCATCCTCACGGGAGATTTTCACTGCTCCTTTGCCTTTGATGTACCTAAGAAACCGGTAGAATACCCCAACCCGCTGGCATTGAACTTCCCTACTCCCGTAGCAGGTTACAATCCTGCCACCGGCGAAGGTTCACTTCTGGTAGAGTTTGCCACGCCGAGTATTACCTCGGCCAATTTTGATGAAAACCTCACCCCCGAAGAAGCATTGGGGCTTCAGCTAGGAATCAATGCCGATATTCCGATTGGCCCTCCTTTGGGAACGGTAAATTACAATCCGCACTTGAAGTACGTAGACTTGGTAAACCATGGCTATAT
>CAZKXG010000182.1:2934-3546 GCA_964556465.1 uncultured Cryomorphaceae bacterium
CTGAACCTTACCGAAGGAGCTGCTCAGGCCGACTGGTATTACGTAAATATTTTTGAGCCAAATGACGATACACAGAACTATGGCTCGGGCCAATTGACCGCAGATGGCAGTCGGCACCTCACTCCCGCTCCGAGCGAAGCAGCTGAAAAAGAAGAGCAACCTGAACTTGCTCCTTCAGCAATAAGTGCAGAACTTTCGGAGACAACGGGCAGTGCCGTAAGCGCCGATACTTTTGTAGCGCTGAATGTATTTCCCGTGCCGGTGAAAACAGGCCATCCCATATTTATCCATTACGCACTGAATAACAGTGCCGACTTTACAGTAGAGCTGATGGATGCCAAAGACAGCGTGATCAGTGCCATGACGCAGAGCGGACAAGTACCGGGAACCTATACCATGACTCTTTCTACCCCTGAACAGATGGCTTCCGGAATTTACTTCCTAAAACTAAACGCAGGAAAAGAATCGATCACTAGAAAGGTGATTGTAGAATAATACCAGGTCATCACCTAAGCAACCTATTGTGGCGGAACTCTTTGAGTTCCGCCTTTCTTTTGCTCGAAAGAAAAGATACAATCACAGCAGCTTATTATCCGTCATGGCGGTGACATG
>CAZKXG010000182.1:3664-7447 GCA_964556465.1 uncultured Cryomorphaceae bacterium
ATTAAAACCTGATCCCGAGTAACTTTTTTATACCGTTTTGGGTCATACCTTTGGGCTAGTGCCAATCATTGATGAAACAAAAAGTACAACCAATCCTATGAGACTCCTCTTACTACTGCTGATCCAACTCGGTTTTTCCATTACGGTATTTTCTCAATCCCTAATCAAGCTGGAAGGAAAGGTGCTGGACGGCGTAAGCAAAAAGCCGCTATCCTTTGCCTATGTTACGCTAAACGGGGTAGCGCTGGGTACGGTGACCAATGGCGAGGGGATTTTCAAATTGAACGTTCCCGAAGTTCACAGCGACAAAAGCATCGTATTCTCTTACCTCGGCTACGAGCGTCAGATCATCGCCATCAGCGCCTTGCAAAAGATGAGCCCGCCGGTGGTCAGCTTGAAAAAGGATGTGACCCTGATCGAGGAGGTGGTTATCAAACCCGACAAAAGCATCTCGGCAAAGCAATTGCTCAAAAGGGTGATAAAGAACATCGAGGATAACTATGCGCAAGAACCCGTCATATTAGAAGGTTATTATAGAGAAACAGTGGCCGAAAACGGTGCATTCATATCCTATGCAGATGCTGCTGCAGAAATACACTATGCCCCCTATCAGGAGAAATCTTACAAGTGGAGTGACTACCGAATGGAAGCGCAAAGATCCATTTCATCTTTGAGCAACTCCAATATGTACAACGGAAAGAGCTTGCACCGAGCGCATTTTCACTTTCAAACGGTGAAGGACGATCAGGCGAAAGTGATTGATTCGCGATCGAGTAAAAACCTCACCACTACCGATATGTTTGCCAATGTTCAATGCGGACCAATGGGGATTTTTAGTAAAGATTATTTAAAGTATAAAGCCGCTTTTTTCGACGACAACAAATTCAGGAAGTTCAATTACGAATTGGGAGAAGTATTGATCGACGGTGTGGGTTACGTTTACGTATTGTCTTTCAGAACGGCACTGACCAAGGAGTTGATGGAGGAATTGGAAGCGAAAAGCCCTTATAGACCTTATGCCAAAGCCCATCGAAACAAGGTATTGCAAGGGAAGATTTACATCGACAAAGAGAGCTACGCCGTGCTGAAATTTGAGAGTTCCGTTCCGGATGAATTCAAAGAGTACTTCTGTAGTTACACCACGATGAACTACAAGCACTTTGACTACAAGCTGAACATTGAATACCAAAAAATCGGCGACAAGTACTACTTGAAAAGCCTGCGCCATGAGGACGAGTTTATCCTGAACGATACCATCACCAGCAACATTACTCCCTACTATGCGGTCAGTCAGTTTTGGGTAGATGAAGTGAAGACCGAAGAGGTGAAGCCCTTTGACATGACCGAAGTATTTGCCAACCTCACCACCAATCAACTGTTTGATCTACCGCTGGAATACCACGAAGACTTCTGGAAAGACTACACGGCGAAATACCCGATAGCGGTCATTCCCGACAGCATCAGAAAAGACATGGAGGTCGAGACGCCCTTAGAGAAGCAATTTGCCGATAAGCACAAGCGAAACGATAGCTTGCCCGCCCCCATTGCCAAGAAGATCCCAACCGAAACGAGGGTACACAAAACAACACTGACAGACGACTACGCTTGGCTAAAGCAGCCCAAAGATCCCCTCAGAAACCCCGACATTAAGGAGTACCTGGTGGCAGAGAATGAGTACATGGACAATTACTTCATCCCGCTAAGGAAAGATCAGCGGGAGTTGTTTGCAGAGCTTACCGCCCGACTGGATAAAGAGGATGAGTCCATACCTGTGGAGAAGGATGGGTATTGGTACCAAACCAAGTGGACGGAAGACGATGAATACCCGATCTACCTCCGCCGAAAAGAGGGACGCGAAGAATGGGATACGCTGATGAATGTGAATGTCATGGCAAAAGATTACGACTACTACGCAGCGGGAGGACTTACGGTAAGTCCGAATACCAAACTGATGCTGTACTACGAGAACACTACGGGTAGCGATAAGGTGATGGTGAAGTTCAAAAACCTTGAAACGGGGCTTCCCATAAAAGACTCTCTGGTAGATGTATCGGGCATTATTTGGCTCAATGATCATCAACTGCTCTACACCTTGCAAGAGCCCAAAACCAACCGCACGTACCGCCTCAAACTCCACGAATTAAAGACGCCTCAGCAAAGCGATTCTTTGCTTTACGAGGAAGGCGATTATCGATTTCAAATCTCCATCTCGAAATCCAAATCGAAGGATTACATTTACATGAGCGCGAGCAGCAGCAACACAAGCGAAGTTCACTTTATGAATGTGGAGGCTGTGGGTGAAGGCTTTCACTTGATGGCACCGCGAGAAGGAACCCATGAGTATATGGTGACGGATTACGCGCATGAATTCTACATAATCAGCAATAAGGAAAGTCCGAATTTCGCAGTGTACAAATGCGATGAAAGTGCCTATTCCAAATCAGATTGGCAGATCTTTCTGCAACCCAAGAAGGGAACCCGATTGACCGAATTTGCAATCTTCGATGACTATATGGTGCTCGGAGAAACGGAGAATATGGAAAACCGTTTGAAAATCATTGAGAAGGAAAACGGTAAATCTCGCTACTTGAAAATCAAGGAAGACCTGCACATGGTTTCGCTGGGGTACAATCCGAAGTTTGATACGGACACCTTGCAGTACACCGTTTCGTCCATGAAAATGCCCGGAGAAGCTTGGAATTACAATATGCGAACCGACGAGAAGCGACTGGTCAAAAAGCAAGAAGTGAAGTACCATTACAGCGGACGATGGATCAAGAACAAACGGGTTTGGGCCGAGGCGCGCGATGGCACCAAGATTCCGATCACTCTACTTTACAGAAATTGGGATGTGAACAAGAAGAACAGCTACAAACGCATGTACATGACCTCCTATGGGAGTTACGGTGCGGGCAGCGAACAAGGATTCAATAGTTCCATCTATAGCTTGATTAACCGCGGATTTGTTTACGCCATCGCCCACGTAAGAGGCGGCGGAGAATTGGGTCAAGCCTGGCACGACGGCGGCAAGATGATGAACAAGAAAAACACCTTCACCGACTTTATCGATTGCGCTGAGTTTTTGATTGATGAGGGCTATGCCCGAAAAGGAAATATCGTGGCGCAGGGAGGAAGTGCCGGTGGCTTACTAATGGGGAGCGTCGTGAATATGCGTCCAGACCTTTTCAAATTCGTCATTCTGGATGTTCCCTTTGTAGATGTGATCAACACCATGCTGGACGATAAGCTTCCGCTCACTACCATTGAGTACGAGGAATGGGGAAACCCCAATGACAAGAAGGCATTTGAATACATGTTGAGCTACAGTCCCTATGATAATGTGACGGCTCAGGACTATCCGCACATGCTCTTTACAACGGGTGTAAACGACACCAGAGTGGGCTATTGGGAGCCGGCAAAGATGGTAGCTAAACTCCGCGATGTGAAAACAGATGACAACCTATTGCTCCTGAAAACAAACCTGAGTGCCGGTCACGGTGGCGGCTCAGGCCGATACGACCGTTACAAGGACATGGCTTATGAGTTTGCGGTGATCTTCGATATTTTCTCTGAGGATATACTCGAAGAAGCCGCTGAGAAGGCCGCCGCCGAAAAAGCAGACAACAAGAAATAGCCGTGGTGCTTGTACTCCGCTTCAAGCAGATGTGATGAGTCAGGAGCAAAACGAAAGAGGAGCCTATTATCTACTGAACACTGCTCACTGAAAACCGCTCACTGAACACTGATCACTGAAAACTGCTCACTGATCACTGAAAACCGCTC
>CAZKXG010000183.1:0-2155 GCA_964556465.1 uncultured Cryomorphaceae bacterium
GGCTTTTTCTGGCTGATCTTAAAGCAGCAATACACTTGACTTGCAGTGATTTATTGTCTTTTTGGATTGCGTATTGTTCGTTCATTTCTTGGTTGTTCCTTGTGCGATACGATGCTTGTACTTAAATGTTACACCGTCCTTTGGTTTTGGTTAATAATCAATCGGCGCCTTCGTAACTAATATGGTCTTTATGTCAGATAGAGCATTTACAAAATCTATCGTTTCTCGCTGTCATTCAATGCGTTTCTCTTTAAAATTATGGTACTTTTTTAAACTCGATTTTTAAATTTGCTCCAATATGAGATTCCAAAATGCTCAGATTCAGAGTTAAATCTCGTAATGATATTCTTAAGAAACTAACGACTGTTGGTCTTAATCAGTCTTTGAAAAGGCTTTTTTAACATGTGTCCATGCCTCGGAGATCTCACCTTTGAAGTTAGCCCATCCCTCTTCCGTTTCCTGGCTGATTTCTCCAATCTTAGACTCTAACTGATGGATGGATTTGGTCAAATCTTCCTTCTTATCTTTCCATTCATCAGAAGCCTCAGCGGCACCAAGCGTGATTTGCAATCGCAAAAGGTCGAAGCGAGTGTGCCATTCATCAAATTTTGAATCTGCTTTTCCAGCTATTTCTCGAATGTTTTTCTTTGAATCTCCCATCAACTTTATAGATGCTTCATTCGCATCCTTAATCAATGAGGTCAATTTTTTTCTTTGCTCCAAAATCGCCTCTTTGGTTTCTGCTTTACCAAGTGCAGCTTGAACTTCAAGCTCCTCGAGCTTAGTACGCATTTCCGCAGACGCAGTAGAAGCCTCACTTTCAAGTGAAGCCCTGGTTTCTTTTGACCAATTAAGGATTTCTTTTTTCTGTTCTTCGAATTTGTCGGTCAGGTCCTTCGATCCTAAGTGCAGCTGCACACGGAGTTCGTCAGCTGTGGCTTTCCAGCGATTAATAAAACTTTCTTTGTCCATCGGGATAAGTTTTGGTTACTGTAAATGTATACAATTATACCTGACTTGAAAGTAGTCATTAGAGAATTTCTATAATATTCTCAAAAACTTTTCAGTTCAGGGCAGCGTGTTTACACTCAATGGACTTCGATTGCTGAGAAATTCTAAAAGAGGTCACGGAAGATCTCGCAAGATGTCTGTTTACTTAGCTATCCAATTCCTTTTGTGCGGTTAGTAGAGCACAGCTGCTTGAGCATTAATCTTTCCCCATCCGAAATCACCATCTCGGGAAGGGTAAAAGTTGGACGCATTTTTTAAAGCTTCCAGTACATCTTCTCTCGACTGGCTGAGGTCGTTGGACCATACTAAAGCCGCTATACCTGCCGCCGTGGCCGTCGCCACCGAAGATCCACCTGTGTAATTCGGGTCATTACCCGAATCGGCAAGAGTCAATGGTGTCCTGTCTGAGTTGTTTCGGTCTTCCATAGTTACCACGAAATCTACTTGAGAACCACTGTGGCAGGTCGTACATTTTTCCATTGGAAGCCCGGTTTTGGTGCCTGTAACCGCTATAGTATTGTTCAGCGTTGCAGGGAAAATCACGCCTACGAAAGTGGTAAACTCAAAAGAAGTTCCTGCAGCGGTGAAAATCATTTTCCCTTGATTGTGAGCGAAATTGATTGCATCTGTAATCTGTCCGCTTGAAAAGAGGTTGCCCATTGACATGGAAATAATGTCTACATCTGTTCTGTTTCCCAAAAAGGTGAATGCATCGGACACACCGTCTTGTTCGGCACTCGTATCGTGAACGACATCTTCAGCAGCTCGAATCCCAATGAGGTTACTCTGAAAAGCTACTCCTGCAAATGAACCATCGCTACTGGCAGGGCCTGCAGCTGTACCTGCCATATTGGTTCCATGACCGCACAGGTCGTCGATACCATCGTTTTCGCAGAAAATAAACAAGAAACAAGGATCGTGAAACCCGTAGCGCTCAACGGTACGGCTCCCGGAAAGACCACCTGAAAACTCACTGTTCAATTTTGCCTGATCAGAAGATATTCCTGTATCGATAATTCCCATGGTCACCCCGTTTCCACGGCTGCTTGCTTTCCAAGCCTTGTGAATCTTCATATCAATAAAATTCCAACTAACGCGCGGGCCTTGAGGGGCTGTAAAATAGTCGGAAGGACTTGGGTTAGCA
>CAZKXG010000183.1:2165-4429 GCA_964556465.1 uncultured Cryomorphaceae bacterium
ACCCGCGGCACGACGGCCCCGCTGCCGGCGTCGGAGGAACGCGCCGACATCACGGGAACGTGGGAGTCGAAGCTGCACCTGTTCTGGGGATACCTGTTTCCGAAGAGGAGATTCACCCGGAAGAGATGATGCAAGCAGATGAGATTTTCACCGCCCACTCTGGGACAAAAGTACTTCCCATATCTCGCTACGAAGATATCGTATTGGAGACTCCCGGTCCGATTACAGCGAAATTAATTAATTGTTTCGAACACGAATTAATCAATTGCTTCGAAAATGATTTTCAAATGTAAAACCCATTGGCTCGGCATAACGTACGACACTAAAGTTGCGCAGGTTGGCCAAGATCTCGTAATCCCAAACTCTGATGTTGAAGTAGGGTAAAGGTTTATCGCCAAAAACCAGTAAATCTTCTGCTTCAACAGAAAGTGTCGGGTACTTTCTCTGCGTCTCCATGACCACATAATTGATCAAGCTATTTTTGGTATTCTTCCATTCACTTGACTCCACATCGATTTGATGAATCGATTGATCCAAGTTCCCGATTCCATCCGGTTGATATCCTACAGAGATGACACTATCCGATGAAAATACCGTGCTCCATACCGTATAGTCGTCATAATTTGACCAGGACACAACTCCGAATCGCTCTAGATGAGATGAGAACTCTTGAACCAACTCAGCGTGACTCAGAGGTTCTCGATCGTTCAACGGTTCAATCGGATTAATCAGAGTCAACTCTGTATTTGAAGAATTCGAATTAACGGGAATACTGTCTTGTTCTTTTTGGCAAGAGAGAAAAGCAATGCTCAAAAGAGCAATTGTAAAATAGCGTAAGCGCATGGTTAGAATTATTTGGTTGTGCGCAAGTTCATCATTCTCGATGAGAAAAGAAAGAACCATTTAGAGGTCATCATATTGGCGCCAAGGAAGTTTTATATTTGCGCTGCTTAAAAATCAAATCATGAAAAGATTTCTTCCATTACTATTTACTGCACTCTTTGCTATCGCCTCTATGACTTCATGTCAGAATGAATCAGCAGATGATCAAACAGGTCAATCATCCGAGAGTACTTCCGGCGAGAGTGAAGCTGACTTTCAAACGATGACCGAGCAATTCGCAGACATTAAAATCCTGCGCTACCAAATTCCGGCATGGGATGAGTTGACGCTGCAGCAAAAGGAATTAACTTACTACCTCACGCAAGCGGGAACGGCAGGTAGGGATATGATGTACGACCAGAATTACCGTCATAACCTGACCATTCGAAGAACCTTAGAAGAGGTTTACAGAAATTTCGATGGAGACAAGTCATCCGATAGCTGGAAAGCTTTTGAGACGTACTTGAAGCGCATTTGGTTCGCGAATGGTATTCATCACCACTACTCATATGAGAAATTTAGTCCTGCATTCAGCCGTTCTTACATGGACACTCTGCTGACAAAAACAGGAATAGAGCTGACCGACGAAGTGATGACGGTTATTTTTGACCCATCGGTAGATTCTAAGAAAGTAAGCAAAGATCCCAATAAGGACCTCGTCTTGGCAAGTGCTGTAAACTTTTACGACCCCGATCTAACTGAGGAGGATGTCAACGCATATTACGAGATAAAGAAGAAAGACAAGGACCCGGAGCGTCCGATCTCATATGGACTAAATTCGAAGCTCGTAAAAGCAAACGGTGAGGTCATGGAGAAAACCTGGAAAGTTGGTGGCATGTATGGCCCTGCATTGGAAAAAGTGGTTTACTGGCTGGAGAAGGCAAAAAGCGTAGCCGAAACGGACAAGCAGAAAGAATCAATCGGTTACTTGATTGAGTATTACCAGACAGGTGATCTTGAAAAATGGGATCAATACAACATTGCATGGGTTCAAGATACCCTGAGCACAGTGGATTACATTAATGGTTTTGTAGAAGTGTACAACGACCCACTCGGATACCGTGGTTCTTACGAGACGGTGGTGGAGATTCGCGACTTGGATGCATCCAAGAAAATGAAGGTCATTGCTGAGAACGCTCAGTATTTTGAAGACAACTCTTCCATCCTTGACGAGCATAAGAAAGAGAATGTTGTGGGAATATCTTACAACTTTATCAATGTAGCCGGAGAAGCAGGCGACGCAAGTCCATCTACACCAATTGGTGTGAACTTACCAAATGCTGACTGGATTCGTGCCGAATACGGCTCAAAGTCTGTGAGTTTGGGAAATATCGTTTCAGCTTACGATAAAGCAGGAACTTCGGGGTTTTTGGCCGAGTTTA
>CAZKXG010000183.1:4439-7324 GCA_964556465.1 uncultured Cryomorphaceae bacterium
CTGAAATAGCCTTGGCTAAGAAATATGCGAAACAAGCAGATAAGCTTCATACAGCACTTCACGAAGTGATCGGTCATGCCAGCGGAAAGTTAAATCCGGGTGTAGGAACTCCGAAAGAGACCTTGAAGAACTACGCCAGTACCTTGGAAGAAGGCCGTGCAGACTTAGTAGCGCTTTATTATATGCTCGACCCAAAATTGATCGAGATAGGTGTGATGGATGACTTGGGAGTAGGGTATCACGCTTATGATGATTATATCAAGAATGGGTTAATGACCCAGTTGCGTCGAATTGAGCCTGGAGCAGTTATCGAAGAAGACCACATGAGAAACCGTCAGATGGTGGCCGCCTGGGTATTCGAAAAAGGAGAGGCCGATAACGTGATTTCGAAAGTAATGCGTGATAGTTTGACTTACTTTGAAATCAACGATTACGAGAAGCTTCAAGTACTATTTGGAGATTTGCTGAGAGAGATTCAACGCATAAAATCTGAAGGTGATTATGAAGCGGGTAAGGATTTGGTAGAGACTTATGGTGTTCAAGTTGACCCTGAGCTTCATGCCGAAGTATTGGCTAGAACCGAAAAGTTCAACAGTGCGCCTTACGGTGGATTTATCAATCCGCAGTTGGTACCAATCATGGAAGATGGGAAGATCACCGAAGTGAGGGTTGAGTATCCGGATGATTTTGCATCTCAAATGCTTTATTACGCAGACGAATTCACGACGCTTCCTGATTACAACTAACAGGTAAGCCTTCTTAAAATTGAGGGGCTGTTTCAAATGAGACAGCCCCTTTTGTTTTATCAAGAAGGAGCGTTTCAATCTTCCTTTTACCGCTTTTCCGTATTTTCAGCCCAATGAAATCAATCAGCGGCGAATCAAATCTTCTCAAAGCAGCTTTTACGCACTACATCCACACGGGATTGGAGGTATATCGAAAGCCTGCCATCGAGTACATGCGCCACTCTGATGAGCCCATCCCTGATCGAGCAGGCCGCCGCCACGCCGAAGATGCTCCCTTCACTTTTATTGATCTCTTTGCCGGGGTCGGAGGCTTTCGCATTGCCATGCAAAGATTAGGTGGCCACTGCGTTTTCACCAGTGAATGGGACAAATACTCTCAAGAAACCTACTTTGAAAACTTTGGTGATTTGCCTTTTGGCGATATTACTTCTGAAGAAACCAAATCGTTTATCCCAGACAGCTTTGATATTCTCTGTGGAGGCTTTCCCTGCCAGGCTTTTTCCATCGCCGGCAAGCGAGGTGGATTCAACGACACACGAGGAACGCTCTTTCACGACGTAGCAGAGATCATTCGCCGCAAGCGACCAAGAGCACTCTTTCTAGAAAATGTAAAAGGACTATTTAATCACGATCGAGGCAAAACCTTGAAAACGATTTTGAGTGTCCTTCGCGATGATTTGGGCTACACTGTTCCCGATCCTCAAGTGCTGAATGCTCGAAACTATGGTGTGCCTCAAAACCGTGAGAGAGTTTTTATCATCGGCTTTCGCGACGAGGCTGACGCCGCTCAATTCAAGTACCCCGAGCCCGATGAGGAAGTGAGTACCTTCGAAGAAGTGAAGGAAGAAAGTCCCGTTTCGGTGAAGTACTACCTCTCGACCAAGTACCTCGAAACGCTGCGGGATCACCGTCGCAGGCACGAGTCAAAAGGCAATGGCTTCGGCTACGAAATCATTCCTGATGATGGTGTTGCCAATGCTATTGTAGTGGGCGGAATGGGCCGCGAAAGAAACTTAGTTTACGATGATCGACTCACTGATTTTAAGCCAATCACCAAAATCAAAGGAGAGGTAAACCGAGAAGGAATTCGTCGCATGACACCCAGAGAATGGGCGCGATTGCAAGGTTTTCCCGAATCGTTCAAGATTGTAGTAAGCGATGCTCAAGCTTACAAGCAATTTGGAAATAGCGTGGCAGTGCCTGCTATTGAGGCTACCGCGCGACAAATCATTGAAGCACTTCAGTTAAATACTCAGGCTCATGTTCAGGAAAGCCATCACTGATATTGAGCTTAAAGGCGATCAAATTTCTGTTTCTCGAAGTTTAGATATTTCACTGAACGAGGCGGAAGAGCAAATTGCCAAACTTGATTATTCAGGAATCGGGCTTTCAAAAGATCCGAAAGTCGAGAAAGCCAAATTGCCTCCCTTCGCTTTGGCTTTTTATTACCACCTTTTTTCACAGCGATCTATTCCAACAGAAAAGGAGCTGTTTGATCGGTACATTTCTTTCTCGGGACAGCTGCGAGAATCAGATGTTGTAATTGAAGATAAGAGGTACTCTGCGGAGGGTCTACGCGCCCGACTTCTTAGAACCTACCCTTCGCTCATTCGCGACTTTCATTTTTATCTGATGCTTCAAGAGTCGAAGCGTTTCGATTCGGTTGGATATTCGTTAAGCAAGGATTATTACGATGGATTAGATCTTTCCGTGAGTTGTTCAGGCCAAACTTTTCACCTCTCGGTCTACGTTCAGACCAAGCGATCCACAGAATTCAAAAAGAAAAAATACACCCGCCACGATTACAGCGGGGTGAAGGAGATCGCGATTCCGCTTGCTTTTAGCTCACTGAAGCAGTTGGGGAGTATTTACGTTTGCACCACTTCACACGTTCAGACAGTTCTCGGGAAGATCGAATCGGATACGCAGCCATGAATTACAACGAGGTCTACGCATCCAATCCCGCATATTTTGGGAAGCCGTTCCCAATAAAGAATGTAATGCAATCTATTAAACGAAAAGAAAAAGCATATAAGGCAGACCTTACTAAAGAACAACAATATATTAAAAAAGCAGCTAGAGCTTTATGGTTAGCTTTAAATAATCAGATAGTATCAGCACAAGAAATAAATCCTTTCT
>CAZKXG010000184.1:0-7305 GCA_964556465.1 uncultured Cryomorphaceae bacterium
GGTAGAATTGGGTTAAATGGATTATAGCTACATAGCCGTAGAAGGAAATATCGGGTCGGGTAAGACTACATTGGCACATAAGCTGGCAACTGAATTTGATGCAGAGCTGGTCTTGGAGCAATTTGCCGATAATGAGTTTTTACCAAAATTCTATGCTGACCCCAGAAGATACGCCTTTACGTTGGAAATGTCTTTTCTAGCTGAGCGCTACAGCCAATTGTCAGGCCTTGGGTCCGATCGCAATCTCTTCAGCACTGTTCGCATTTCAGATTACTTATTGAGTAAGTCGCTGATTTTTGCTGCTTCAAACTTGAATGAGGATGAGCTTCGTCTTTTCAGGAAAGTATTTGATATCATGTTCAAGACCGTGCCTACTCCCGATCTTTTGGTCTATCTCTATTCCGATACAGAAAGGCTTCTTCAAAATATCCGAAAAAGAGGTAGAAGGTATGAGCAGAGCATTGAAGAAGAATACTTGAGCCGTGTTCAAGCCAAATACCTTGATTTTTTGAGAAAGCAATCTGACAATATGAGGGTGCTAATTCTAGATGTCTCGGGGGTCGACTTTGTAAAAGATCGGTTCGTCTATGAAAAGTTGTTGTCGGTCATCAAGAAACCACGTTCCAAAGGTATTCATCATCAGGTTATTGAGCCTACACAAAAGTCCGTTTAAAACCGCGGCTATCGCTTCATGGAATAAAAAACTATATGTATGTTTGCACCGAATAAACAAGGAAAATCAAAGACCTTTTAAAAATCAAACGAATGAAGCATTCGAAATTTAAATTTCCGGCATTATTAATCGTAGTCGGATTTGCTATGGCCGCCTGTGGTGGATTGGGCAAGATGGCAAAATATGCTGAGACAGTAGAGTATAACGTTGATCCGGAGCCACTAATTGTTCGTGGTGATAGCGTTGAGCTAAACATCAACGGTAAGTTTCCTGGTAAGTACTTCAGTAAGAAAGCAATGGTGACATTGACTCCAACACTTACTTATGAAGGCGGATCTACTCCTTACGACTCAGTTTCTTATCAAGGAGAAGATGCTGCAGGTAATGCTACTGTTATTCCTTACGAAGGAGGAAAGAACTTTTCTTACACTGACCGTATAGCATATACACCTGAAATGGAAACATCTGAGTTGATGTTGAATATTATGGGTAAGCAAGGAAACAAAGAGAAAGCTTTCGAGCCATATAAGTTGGCGGACGGTGTGATCACAACTCCTCTAATGGTGATGAGCGATGATATGCCAATTATTGGTGCTGACAAGTTTGAAAGAATTACTTCTCACCAAGCGAATGCAGTGATCAACTACTTGGTAAACTCTTCGAATGTGAGAAGCTCTGAACTTCGCGATGAGGACATCAAAGCCATCGAAAGCTTTTTGAAAGAATTTGGTAGCAATGAAGATTACCAATTCAAAGGAGCTGAGATTATGGCATATGCTTCACCTGAAGGTGAAATCAGTCTCAATGAGAACTTGGCTGTGGAAAGAGCTGAAAGCGCAATGAAAGCTGTTTCTCGCTTGATGGATCGTGCCAAAATGGAGTACGACAAAGAAGCATTCTTCCAATTGATGCCAAAAGGTGAAGACTGGGCAGGCTTCAAAAACAAAATGGAAGCTTCTGACATCGCAGACAAAGAGTTGATTTTGAGAATTCTCGAGATGTACTCTGATGTAACGAAGCGCGAAGAGGAAATAAGAAACCTTGCTGCTACTTACACTGAAGTTGCAGAGCAGATTCTTCCTGAATTGCGTAGATCTCAAATCACTGTAAACTACGATATAGTGGGTAGAAGTGATGAAGAAATCATTGCATTGGCGCGCTCCGCAAATGCTGATACACTTTCTTTAGAAGAAATGCTTTATGCTGCAACTCTTACCGAGGATATGAACGAGCAGTATGCTATCTACGAAACGACGGCTTCAACTTACCCTGATGACTTCAGAGCTCACAACAATATGGGAGTGATTCACCTTCGCAAGAATGAGGTTTCTCAAGCACAGACCATGTTTGAAAATGCCATGACTAAAGAAGAAAGCCCTGTTGTGAAAAACAATATGGCTATCATCACCAGATTGAACGGAGATCGCCAAGGAGCTATGGAAATGTTAGAAGCTGCTGCAGGAGCAGGAGACGAAGTAAATTACAACATGGGTATTATTGATATCCAAAATGGTGATTACTCTTCTGCAATCCAGAACATGAAAGGGTACAATACTTTCAATAAAGCGTTAGCTCAAGTTTTGGCCGGAAATACAGAGACTGCTTTGAAAACCGTTAACGATTCTGACGCTGCTGATACTGCAGAGGGTTACTACCTCAAAGCGATCATTGGCGCGCGTATGAATGATGGAGACGCAGTGACTACAAACTTGGAAAAAGCATACAGCATGGATGCCTCTCTAGAAGAGAAAGCTGCCGGCGATTTAGAGTTTAGAAACTTCCAAGACGAAGCTGCAGAGTAAACAACAGGAATTGATATTTAAAGCCGTCTGCCCTTAGGGTGGACGGCTTTTTTTATTGGCTTAGCCTTAGCTATGATGTAATGGCGCCAAATACTTGGGTGGGGTGTATAGATAGTGCCATTAATTCATTGTGAGTTCGAGTTTTGTGTCTTAGATGGTACAGGCAGCTATCTGTTGTATACCCATCAGAATGCTCACAATACAAATTAGATATAACCTCTGTTGATTAGAATTTTTGAAGTATGAATTCAAGTACGGGGCATGTTCCTATTCAGATTGTTCAATCTTGCTCAAGATCTGCTATAATCTTATTCTTTGACAAGACGATCATTTCTTTTGACAACAATTATCAATTGGAGATACATGCTTCAGAACAGCACGATGATGTAAGATCATGTGAGCTATAAAAGAAAATAGAAAGTCTGATCTGCCTAAGTACTCAGTATTGAGTGCCGCTTTAGAATACCACTCTTCTTCGCCGCCTCTTCGTTACACGGCCACGACCGCGCTTGAAACGCTTTTGGGGTATTTTGTAGTAAGCGGTGAACATGCCAAAGAAATAGGCATCATTGTCTTCAGGGTCTCCACGTTGAAAGCCTGTTTCCGTGCTATTAAGAGGAACTCGAGAGCCGTTTTCATCTACATAATAACCCAAGCTTGGATCAGCAAAGAAGGCAGCCAATTCGCCCTGGTTATCTGCTATTACTTGATTGTCAAAGTACACAGTGCTTGCATCATCCATGTAGTCTGTGAACGTGATGCGATGAGCTATTTCGAATCCTACAGTCCACTCTTTGTTAATCTGAAGACGATATCCAATTCCTAGCGGGATTACCACGGTATAAAGTGAATACTGCGATGGCCCTCCATCCTGAAGCTGACCTTCTGTACCAAAATCACGAAGGTTATACCATGACCCTTCAAAATTTGCTTGTGGATTGAATCTCGTTACACCCACTCCTGCTGAGATATACAGTGCAGAACCTTCGAGTTTCCCTTGTTTAACTTTTCCGTAGCGGTTTTTCGGAGTGAAGTCGATCACATCAAATTCTCCTTGAATCGAGAATTCAAAGATGCTTGACCGAAAGCTCAAGTTTCTGTTTCTCCTGAAAATCTCTTCTGTCAGCGCATCATTACCTCCGATGTAGGCAAAGGCGAATTGAGCTTTTGCATACAATCGACTTCCAAGCTGGTAGCGATACATGAGTTGTAAAGCCGGACGTGTCTTCGATATTTCTAAGTCATAGATGAAGTCTGTTCCTATCTGATCTCTTCCGCCGAGTTCGCCCAAAAAGAAAGATGCACCTAGACCCATCCCAAAGCTGTGACGCTGGCTTTTCCAATATGAAGTTTGTCCGCTGAAATACTGTGCATCCGCCCCTATAAAAGATGCAATGAACAGAATTAGAAAAATGTACCGATAAGACTTACTCACAGCTATCAAAGATAAAAGGACGAATATAAGAAATACAAGTTCTACAACCCCTCAGTTTTTATCTGACGAAAAAATTCCCAAATAGTAATCCCGGTACATACGGAAATATTGATCGAATGTTTTGTTCCAATTTGAGGAATTTCAAGGCTTTTCGGACATTGATCAATTACTTCTTGGTCTACTCCATCTACTTCATTACCGAAAACGAGGGCATATTTTTTCCCGGTCTCAATTTTAAAAGCATCAAGTTTTTCTGAATTTTCGGTTTGCTCCACGGCAATACATTCGAATCCCTGTTCCGATAGTATGTCGATGCAAGAACAGGAATCAGGAAAATATTCCCAATCCATGGATTCCGTAGCTCCCAAGGCAGTTTTGTTCATTTCCCGCGAAGGTGGGGTAGGAGTAATTCCACAAAGGCAAATCTTTTCCAGCCTGAATGCATCGCTGGTGCGAAAAACAGAACCGACATTTTGGGCGCTTCTCACGTTGTCCAATACCACCACAACAGGCGTCTTGGGTGCATTTTTAAATTCCTCTTCTGTTAAGCGATTCAGTGCTTCGTTTGGTACTTTCTTGTTCATAAGAATTGAAAACTAGAAAACCTTCATTTTTTCCTTCCCGAAAGGTATTGGTATTTTCGTGAACAAGGAAAAAGCAGCACGTGGATACTACCAAAACAAAGGCAAAGCCGAAAACCAAGATGGGAAAAGAGCCAAAGGAAACCCCTTTGATGAAGCAATACCTCGGGGTTAAGGTAAAGTATCCCGATGCTTTGTTGCTTTTTCGGGTGGGAGACTTCTACGAAACTTTTGGAAAAGACGCCATTACGGTTTCGAACGTTTTGGGAATTGTGCTCACCAAAAGGAAAAACGGCGCAGCTGCTCACGTTGAGCTAGCAGGATTTCCGCACCACTCTTTAGATACATATTTGCCCAAGTTGGTTCGGGCAGGATACCGTGTTGCTATTTGCGATCAGCTGGAAGATCCGAAAATGACCAAGAGTATTGTGAAGCGGGGAGTTACCGAACTTGTTACTCCGGGAGTTGCTTACAACGATCAAGTGCTCGACCACAAGTCCAATAATTTCTTGGCGGCAGTTCATTTTGGCAAAGAAAAAGCCGGCGTAAGCTTTCTTGATATCTCCACGGGTGAGTTTCTTACCACCGAAGGCTCCTTTCCCTACGTGGAAAAATTGCTCCAAAGCTTTAAGCCAAGTGAAGTGCTTTTTCAGCGAAACAACGAACAGAATTTTCTCAATGCCTTTGGCGGAAAATTCCACACGTTCCGGTTGGACGATTGGGTTTTTACCGATGAATTTGCCAACGATAAACTGCTGGCTCATTTTAAAACCAAGTCTCTGAAAGGATTTGGTATTGAAGGAATGGAAATGGCCATCATAGCGGCAGGTGCCGCTCTCCACTATTTGAGTGAAACACACCACCACAAGCTCGGCCACCTTAGCCGGCTTAAGCGAATAGACGAGGACAAATACGTTTGGCTCGACCGATTTACCATCCGAAACCTGGAATTGGTTTACCCCATGAATGAAGGAGGAACTTCCCTGCAAATGGTGATCGATCGAACGATTTCACCCATGGGAAGCCGCTTGATGAAGCGCTGGCTTATGCTTCCGCTAAAATCGGTAAAGGCCATTACCCAGCGGCACGAGGCTGTGGAATACTTCATCACCGAAAAAAAGATTGCCGATTTTATTCGACACCAAGTTGAGCAAATCGGAGACATCGAGCGACTTATCTCCAAAGTGAGTGTGGGCCGTATCAACCCCAGGGAAGTGCTGCAGTTGGGGAGGGCATTAAAGGCTACCTTTCCCATCAAAGAGCAATTGGATCAATCCAAAAACTCATCGTTGACCCAGCTTGCAGAACAGCTCAACCCCTGTGCGAGTGTGGTGGAGCGCATTTCGAATGAAATTAGCTCAGAGGCTCCCGTGCAGTTGAACAAAGGCGGAGTGATTGCCAAAGGAGTCAGCGAAGAACTAGACGAACTGCGCGCCATCAAAACCAATGGGAAGGATCACCTTCTCAAAATTCAACAGCGCGAAACCGAAAGAACGGGAATCCAAAGTTTGAAGATTTCCTTCAACAACGTTTTCGGTTATTACCTGGAAGTCCGCAACACCTATAAGGACAAAGCGCCGGCGGACTGGATCCGCAAACAGACCCTGGTCAGCGCCGAGCGCTACATCACCGAAGAGCTGAAAACCTACGAGCAGAAGATTCTCGGTGCCGAAGAGCGTATTCTTGAATTGGAGTCGAGGTTATACAATGATTTAATCACTGATTTGGCCGCTTTCGTGGAGCCTATCCAGCTTAATGCTCGACGCATCGCCGAAGTAGACTGTTACCTTTCCTTTGCCGAAACGGCGGTGGAATTGAATTATGTTCGTCCGCAAATGAACGAAAGCCGCGAGCTGAAGATCCGCGGTGGGCGTCACCCGGTGATCGAGCACCAGCTGCCTACGGGAGAGGCTTACGTCGAAAATGACGTGGAGCTCGATAACGAGAACACCCAAATCATGATGATCACGGGGCCAAACATGTCCGGTAAATCCGCTCTGCTCCGACAAACTGCCTTGATTGTTTTAATGGCGCAAATCGGGTCATACGTTCCCGCAGCTTCCGCTGAAATAGGGGTTGTAGATAAAGTCTTCACAAGGGTAGGTGCCAGCGACAACATCTCTTCGGGTGAGTCAACCTTTATGGTGGAGATGAACGAAACGGCTAGCATTCTCAACAACTTGTCCGATCGCAGTTTAGTACTTCTCGACGAGATCGGTCGCGGTACAAGTACCTACGATGGGGTCTCCATCGCTTGGGCCATTGCCGAGTACTTGCACGAGCAGAAAGTTGCACGTGCTAAGACCCTTTTTGCTACGCATTACCACGAATTGAACGAGATGGAGTCGATCTTTCCTCGGATTAAAAATTTCAATGTCAGCGTAAAGGAGTACAAAGACAAGATTATCTTTTTGCGAAAGCTCAAGCGGGGTGGAAGTGAACACAGCTTCGGTATCCATGTAGCTCAACTGGCAGGTATGCCGACTTCCTTATTGGAGCGTGCCAAATTCATTCTCTCTCGGTTAGAGAAAACGCATTCAGGCGAAGCGCTCGACGATAAGTCCAAGCTTTCCAAGTCGAAAAGCGACGAGATGCAGTTGAGTATATTTCAATTGGACGATCCGGTTTTGCAGCAAATTCGCGATGAGATCGTGGCAATTGATATCAACTCGCTTACCCCTGTTGAGGCTTTGATGAAGCTGAATGAGATTAAAAAGATTACAGGGAGGTAAAAATATTTTGCGAAAAGGAATTAATAGTTAATTTTGCCAACCCAAATGCGAGAGTAGCTCAGCTGGTAGAGCACGACCTTGC
>CAZKXG010000185.1:0-1556 GCA_964556465.1 uncultured Cryomorphaceae bacterium
TAAAAGAAACTCCCAACACAAAGGCGATTAGATAGATGAAAAACCCCAAGGCCAGCCCCATAAAGCCGCCTTTCATTTTAATACCGATTCCCATGCTGAGGTAGGTAAAAACAAAGGTGAGCACAAATCCGATCAGGATATAGGTGAGCACGGCGAGGCTGTAAAACAGACCGTAAGGCTTGGGAACGTGAATAAAATCGTTGAGGACTACTCCATGCCAAAGAAAGCTTAACGACATCATAACCACGACCGATAGGCCCCAGGCTACGAAAAACCGTTTTTTAAGCATTTCCATGTGTTACAAATGTAAAAGAGACAGCCATCTTCTTCAAGTGGTCAGTCACTTTTTATTCAGAGACTTAGAATATTTACTAAAGCACCTTAAACTCTGTCCTTCTGTTCTTGGCCTTGCCCTCTTCGGTATCGTTAGATACGAGTGGTTTCGAGGCTCCGTATCCTTTCGTTTCCAATCGATCAGCGGCTATGTTTTCTCGTTCTACGAGGTACTTCTTGACGGCGTTGGCACGCCGCAACGAAAGGTCTTCATTGTAATCGTCAGCTCCTTGATTATCGGTATGTCCGGATATTTCAATCCGAATTTCGGTGTTAGCATTGAGGAAACCAGCGAGCTCTTTCAATTCAGAAAGGGACTCAATTTTCATTTGGTCCTTGTCCAAATCAAAGAAGATATTTTGCAATACAATAGCGGTCCCCTCCTTGATTTTCTTTAGCTCAACGGTAAGAGCGTAAGGCTCATTCCCTTTATTCTCTTTGAGTGAAAACGTCTCTGAGTGAAAGAGGTATCCTTCAGCGGTAACGCTTAAAGCGTAGGTTTCACCTGCAGGTAAAGCAATGAGAAATTCACCGGTTACAGCATCACTGCTGAGTTGGGAGGTCAAACTCTGAGAAGATACATCACTCAATCGAAGCAACGCTTCTACGGGCTTTTTAGTCTCCGCATCAATCACTAAACCTTGGGCGAAAGTGACGGGGATTGGCCGCACTTCTTTGGGCAATACAAAACTGTACATGTCCAAATTTCCAAACCCTCCTTCGCGGCTCGATGCGAAATAAGCGATCTCACCATTTGGAGAAACCAAAAGACTGTTCTCATCTTTATGAGTATTAATCGGATAACCCAAATTAACTGGCTCAGACCATTTACCATTGTCCATTTTCTGTGTAACGTAAATATCCAGTCCTCCCATTCCAACGTGTCCATTGGAAGAGAAGTAGAGAGTTTTGCCATCGGGATGGATATGCGCTGATTCTTCCTTGCCTCGCGAATTCACCGTTCGAGGAAGTTTGACAGCTCCTCCCCAAGTTCCATCAGCATTTCTTTTCGCTACGTGAATATCTTGCTCCTTATTCCCCGAAGCGGTGGGATAACCACGCACGAAATAAATCGTCTGGCCATCAGCTGAAAGTGAGGGCTGTGATTCCCAAGCAGAAGTATTTACATCGGGACCAAGATTTACAGGAGGAGACCATGTACTCCCTTGTTTTTCGGACATGAAGAGATCACAAGAGCCAAATCCTCTTCTATTGCCACCATA
>CAZKXG010000185.1:1566-7279 GCA_964556465.1 uncultured Cryomorphaceae bacterium
CACTGAGAGGGAAAGAGGCACGCCAGTTCTCTCCATCTTTGAAAGCCATATAAAAATCTTCGTTCTTGCCCTGATAAGCCTCGGGATCATTAATGAGGCGAGTGTATATCAGTTGACGGTCGTCAGCTGTAATGGTGGGATAGTACTCAGGAAAGGGACTGTTAATGGTCTTACCCAAATTGATCGGATTGAAATCTACAGGGTTTTGAACTCTGTCCAAAGCGAACATGCAATTAAGCAATTCGGCATTTGCCTTTTCTGCCATTTCAGGGCTGATGCGATCGAATGAAAGAAACGTTTCAAAGCCTTGTTTGGCTGCTTCATATTCTCCATCGTTCATCTCTAGGGCTCCGAGAAAAAAGTGTGCATTGGCATAAAACTCAGGATCAATAGCAATAGCTTTCCTAAGTGATTTCTTTGCACAATCATATTCACGCATTTCTGTACAGACCTCGAAACTGAGTAAGTGGGCCTCGATAAATCCGTTCTCCCTTTCCAGTGCCTCGTCAATTAGTGCCAATGCTAAATCGTAATTTCTGGCATCGAATGCATTCATGGCATTCTCAAAAGAACGAATCGCCTTTTTATCAGTGGTCGTATAATCCTGAGATTGAGCTTGTGAGTGAAACGTGAAGAGAAAAAGAGCTGGAATAAATAACTTGAATAATTTCATCAAGGAATGTCCATGTATTTGTGAGTCTGCAGAGATATACGCCATTGCGGGTTTTCTTTTACGTAGTCAATGATCAATGGAGTCATGGCTTTTGCCTTGTCCCATTCGGGTTGTAAATATAACTGACAGTCTTTACGAACCTTAGCTGCATGAGTTTCGGCCCATTTAAAGTCGTGCTTGTTGTATGCAACCACTTTTAGTTCATCTGCTTTTTTACAAACGGCATCGATCGGAGACTTGAATTTTTTGGGTGAGAAGCAAACCCAGTGCCATTCTCCCGTAAGCGGGTGTGCACCTGATGTTTCGATATGGGTTCTCAATCCTTTTTCAATCAGCGCAGTGGTGAGGGTTTCTAGGTCGTACATGGCAGGCTCTCCACCCGTAATTACCACGATTTCTGCCCCCGAAGCTTTGGCTCTATCAGCCAACTCGGTAATGCTCTTTTTGGGGTGAGCTGAGGCATCCCAACTCTCTTTCACGTCACACCAAATGCAACCCACATCGCAGCCTCCTAGACGAATAAAATAGGCCGCTGTTCCTGTGTAGGCACCTTCGCCTTGGATGGTGTAAAACTCTTCCATTACTGGCAGAGCGTCGACTTTTACTTCAGAAAATTCAGGGGATGCAGACATGGTAGTGGAAAGGAAACCCGTGCGAGGTGAGTGTTTAGAAAAACTCTAAACGACATGGATGAAGCTTCCGCCTTAGATCGGTAATCCTCTCGTTCGCATTACACGAAAACCCAACTAGTGGATCGAGGCCCGCCCTAACCAAAGCAAGTTAGGCTCCAATTACATAAAATGTTAGTTTTTCAAACTTATAGCTCGCACGGGAGTTCGTTTACTTCCTTTATTGGGGACAAAATTACAGCAATTACCCGAGGAATAAAACCAAAGTAGAGCAAATTACTTGCTCGAAAAATGATCCTTTTTCTCGGCAAACAGTACGTTGAAAGTGGTCAAAGAACCATAGATCCGACTGATGTACTGTTGCAGGTGAACCTTGTCGCTATCTGATAACACCTTATGCGAGTTGATGTTTTGCTCGAGCACCCTTAATCGGTCGCGAACCATCACAATTTTGTGAAAGAAGGTATCGATAGGAATCTCTTTTGACTGCAGATCGGGATTACCAGGTACGAGCACCATCTTGCCTCCGTCCCATTTTTCGCCAAGATCAACTACGTGACTCAGATCAGAAAAGTCCTTTAGAATAGACTTCATGGCATTCTTGACATCATCGATTCCGATCGACTCGTCTACTTCTTTGGGCGATTCCAGAACTTCCAATCCATCAAATGACCGAGATATTTCGCGGTCGCCTTCGCCTTTGAAGAAAATCTGAAGGACAGAGACATCCATGTCTACCACAATTCCCTCACCAAAGGTGGGGTGTTTTACTCGGGCGCCTATGCCTAGGTTGTGTGTTTCTAATTCCATGAAACAAATTTAAAACTCAAAACGGTCGAAACGAAAAATCATGACAGATTTAAACTATCTGGGTTGGGCAAGTGCGATGTCTGGACAAGCAATCAAGGTCTGATCAATTAATCCAATCGCTTCAGTGCATTCTAGAGAAATTAATTTCTTGTGCTTAATTCTCTGGATTACTAGAGATATTCTCAGCGGAAGAATCTGGTTTAGACAGTTCCTGCTGCAAATACTTCCTTAGTCGATCAATATCTTGCGGCTCAGTTACCACAAAAGGTCGATTGTAGTCTGCGGGGTGACCATGCGAATTGTCAATCGCATCAATGGTCAGTTCTTGTCCTCCCGCGGCTAGAGATACACGATACGAATATTCTAACCACTTCAAATACTCGGTTCGATCGATATTCTTTTCTGTAAACGCTCGAAAGATTGAGTCTGATTGAAGTCTCAAAGAAAAAGCAGTGCTATCTTCCCATGATAGTTCCTTTGCTGTTTTTATGTGGACATTTTCATCACATTTACCTTCAGAACAAGAGACCAAAAAAATTGGAATGAATCCGAGCAAAGCCAGTTTTGTGGTTAAAACTTTACGTACACCCATTAAACCTTTCTTAGATTTCTAACTCTTTTTACGAGTAAAAACGACGCATATCTTATTCATGCCTTTTTGAATGAGCAACAATTAATCTAGTCTGTTCACAACAAACTTTCCAGTAGATATTCGTTCGTCACTGACTAGCTTTAACAGGTACAAGCCATTCTGAAAAGAGCCAAGTGAAATTTGGAGTAATTCTGAGCCTTGCACTGCAGATTCGTATACAACTCTGCCATTAAGACCATAGATCTCAATTCGCTCCCAGTCTTCCTTGCCTAGACTAATGTTTACGAAATCATAAGCAGGATTGGGGAAAGTGTGTCGAACATCCTCTTCCTGATTGTCGAAAACGCTGAGCAAAGCAGAGATGGTTCTACGATATATCTTTCCGCGGTTGCCAGCAACATAAACATACTCATTGTCCTTTTCAATCACCTTCATATTGCTCAATCCTTCGTCTATCCATGTCTCTCCCCCATTAGAGGTGCTATATAGAGAAGCTCCCGTAGCGGAGTTCCAAAGAAAACCGACTTGTTCATTCAAAAAGAGTAACTGTTGAAACCCCAGCGCGTCTTCCGGCCCATTCGAAAGTTCCCATGTTTCTCCACCATCAACCGTTTTCAGAAATTCGCTTGCGGTGATTGCGAATCCAATCGACTCATTTAAAAAGTAAAAGTCTCTTAAATTGGGGGTTTCAAATGTTGACATTTCGTCCCAACTGTCTCCTCCGTCTAGACTGCGATAAATGGTGGTAATATCAAAATCTTCGTCAGATACAAAGACAACGAATTCGTCGACAATTCTAATCTCACCTCTGAGCGAACCATCCAAAACGGGACTCCAGTTTTCTCCACCATTCTCAGTTTTGTAAAAAGAATTGAATCCATATTGAGAATGATACCCAACGTTCTCATTTAAGAATTCAATGTGATTCAAGTTATCCCAGCTCAAGCCACCGCTTTCATAGTCTTGCCAGGTCTCGCTGCCATCGTCCGTAAACATGAGTTGTCCTGAACTTGTAACCAAGAAACCTCTGTCTTGATTTATCATCTCAAAATCATCAATATATGACCCTGGAAACTCTTCGAGTATGTGACTGGAAAAGTCAGCAATACTATTCTCGTATTTCAAGAAATTATTCTCCGCTGAAAAGAAAAGATGACCATCACTGGTAGGAGAAATATCCGATATATTGCCTCTAGTAGAGAACTCCGTTTCCCAATCGTCTACTCCACCACTCGTATTGGTATACATAGAACCATGCTTTCCCACTACCCACATTATCTCACCTTGAAAGCCAACTCTCTCGATATCATCATTTGAAAAATACCCCTCGATGAGCCAATGGTAATGCCATGACTCGCCATCATCTGTGCTCCACGCTAAGCGCCCTGATTCACTCGCAAATAGATAAATGCCGTTCGGATGATATTCGGCATAGTCATAGCTTGCCGTAAGATTCTCGTCCAGCTCTGACCACGATTCACCGCCGTCTTCTGTAAGTCTTAAGTTTCCTGTATTTAAAGAAGCTACACCAACTGAATCATTCTTAAAAACAAAAGTCTTGAATTCTTCGGTCGAGAGTACTTCGACTTCTTCCCACGGAGCCATTTCTTCACTTTTCTTGTAGAGGGTTTCATCTTGGATTGCGAAGGCCGTTTCAAGCGATAACACTTGACTGTAGTCAGGGCAGTACGGCGATCCTATTAAAGGACCTAAATCAGTTTGCCAGTCTTCACCACCGTTGGTGGTAATGAGCATCTCGTCTTTGCCCAACAGAACAATGGTATCTTGCCCCAAAACATGAGCACTAGAAAAACACAGAGGCAATTGGACAGCATTCCAGAATTGCCCGCCATTATTTGAGAAAGACGCATATCCATTCAAATCGATCGATACGATTGTTTCATCTTTCGCATCGATCAACCAATACGACTGAGCAAGTTGAGTGTTTAAGTCCCATGTCTCACCCCCATCCTGACTTTGATAAAGTCCATCTTCTGTTGCCATGAAACCAGTACTCTCGTCCAAAAAGACAACATCATGAATCGTATTATCCGTTGGGTAGTGGCTAATTATTTCCCATTCTTCAGGCTGAGCAAAAAGACAGGATAACGGCAATAAAGCTAAAAGGAGTAGTAAGTGTTTCATAGATCTCATGCCTTAAAGATAGCATCTAAAATGAAAAACAACTAACTCTACTTAATGCAGGCTTTTCAATAACAGACACGGCATATTCTTCTTTTCTCTGTGCTATCCAAGGGTCAAATCGAATCAAAATTTTTGTTTACTACTACTGTGCGTTTTTCAGAAAGTTCAGTAGTGAAATGCACTTCAACTTGAGAATCTTTATGCCCCCCTATTCTCAGCGCATAGCTTAGGCTATGCTAAATTCTAGACACTACATTTTTCAGGATTTATTGAAGGAATTTATAAGGACAATTTGATAGAAAACGGAGATCGATTGTGCTAAATCTAGAGTTCAAATCTTTAGCTGCTTAAGAACAGGCTCTCCAAGAGCCCTATTGTACCACCAATTTCTCCAAGAAAATCCGTCTTCCCGAAGAGCGATTCAAAAGGCAGCTCAAGTATAATCCACCGCTTAATTGATGTGATTCGTAGAAATACTCAAGTCCCGTGATTCGATTCACTCGATCTACTTCCACTCCTTGAAGGTTGTAAAAAATCAGATCATAGTTGCCTGACGGATCAATCCCAAAAGAAAACAAGGTGTAGTCACGAAATGGATTGGGGTAAATCTTCGCGCTAATTTCCAACGTTTCGCGCACTGATGTGAGCGTATAGTTGAAGGCTTCTGAAAAGGAATTGCAGTTGTTCTCATCCTTCACCAGAACCGAATAAAAGCCATCTTCCTCGGGAATATATTCAGCTTCATTGGCACCGGGAATTAGTTCTTCATTGAGATACCACTGGTAAAAAACTCCTTCTTCATTTGCGGATAAAGCGGGAAACGCATAGGAGATATTTGGCTCAGTTGATTCATAACACTCAATA
>CAZKXG010000186.1:0-7245 GCA_964556465.1 uncultured Cryomorphaceae bacterium
TGATGTCAAAGCTGCAGACTTGCTTGTCTTCGCTTTGGTTACTCTTCCTTTTCGTATAAGCTGCTGTATCGTTGGCATATCTTAAACTTGCTCTTAATCAGTGTTTTTCGGCGCAATGCGCTTAACCCCTAGCATAATTGGGGCTGCAAATGTACAAGAATAAATCAATTATACAACAGAGGATTTGAGAGTTTTTTAAGAGTTTGTAAGAAATTGTTTTTCACCCCTACTGCACTCAAGTTTTGGATACTTATTTAGCCTTTGTTTATAAGGATTTTCAATACAAAGATCGGTATCAAAACCGAAACTGTATTTTTGCATCAATGGAATATTTAGATTCTCTAAATACTGCCCAAAAAGAAGCAGTTGTAAATACGGAAGGACCGACAATGGTCATCGCGGGTGCCGGATCAGGAAAGACACGAGTCCTTACATACAGAATAGCATACCTTATTAATAAGGGTGTAGATCCGTTTCAAATCTTAGCCTTAACCTTTACCAATAAGGCAGCTAAAGAAATGAAAGAAAGGATTGCTTCCATTATAGGTTCGAGCGAAGCGCGAAATATTTGGATGGGAACCTTTCACAGTATTTTCGCAAGAATCCTCAGGGTTGAATCTGACAAGCTCAACTACCCTTCCAATTTCTCTATTTATGATACTCAAGATAGTCGTAACCTATTGAAGAGTATTGTCAAAGAAATGGGCCTGGATGACAAGTTATACAAAGCCAGTTTTGTACAGAACAGGATTTCGGCAGCAAAAAACAACCTCATCTCACCGAAAGCTTACAGAGAGCACGCCGAAATCATGAGTGATGATGAGATGGGAGGCCGACCAAAATTGGTTGAAATTTATTTCGAATACAATAAGCGGTTGTTCAAGTCTTCAGCTATGGACTTTGATGATCTGTTGTATAAGACGAATGTCCTGCTTCGTGATTTTCCTGACGTTCTGCATAAATACCAACACAAGTTTAGGTACCTTTTGGTTGACGAGTACCAAGATACCAACTTCAGCCAGTACCTTATAGTTAAGAAACTCGCTGCTCTCAATGAAAACCTTTGTGTGGTTGGGGACGACGCCCAGAGCATCTATGGATTTCGAGGGGCTAATATTCAAAATATTCTCAATTTCAAAAAGGATTACCCCGATTATGGCCTCTACAAATTGGAACAGAACTACCGCTCTACAAAACGCATTGTAGGCGCTGCAAACAGCGTTATTGACAAGAATCGCGACCGCATTAAGAAAGATGTGTGGACTTCCAATGACGATGGAGAAATTATTCGGGTAGTTCGCAACCTATCTGACAATGAAGAAGGGCTATTCGTGGCCAATGACATCTTTCAAGAAAAGAACAATACTCGACTAGACAATAAAAGTTTCTCCATACTCTACAGAACAAACTCCCAAAGTCGATCAATGGAAGAGGCTTTGAGGAAGCTCAACATTCCTTACCGCATCTACGGTGGTCAATCTTTCTACCAAAGAAAGGAGATCAAAGACTTGCTGGCTTACTATCGGCTCACTGCCAACCCAAACGATGAGGAATCGCTTAAGCGAGTGATCAACTATCCCACTCGTGGGATCGGGAAAACAACCTTGGAGAAAATTACAATCAAGGCAAACGAGCTCGACAAAAGCATGTGGGAGATCATGACAACCTCTCGAGATGCGCTGGATGTAAACGCAGGCACCAAAACAAAGCTGGCCAACTTTACAACGATGATGAAAAGCTTCACCGCCCAATTACAAACTGAAGAAGCTTTTTCCTTAGCCGAACATGTTGCGAAAAGTACGGGACTCCTGCGCGAGCTCTACGCAGATAAAACCCCCGAGGGTTTGAGCCGTTTTGAAAACATACAAGAGCTCTTGAACGGGATAAAGGAATTCACTGAAAGTGAGCGACCTGAGTTTGATGGAAAAAAGCCAACACTCAGCGACTTCCTCTTAGATGTTGCCCTTTTGACCGATGCTGATCAGAATGACGACGATGACAACAAGGTCAGTTTGATGACTATCCATGCATCGAAAGGTCTTGAGTTTCCTTATGTATACATCGTAGGGATGGAAGAAAATTTATTCCCTTCTCAAATGTCGCTAAATGAAAGAAGCGATCTGGAAGAGGAGCGCCGACTATTTTATGTGGCATTGACGAGGGCCGAGAAAAAAGTCACCCTGACTTATGCCATGAGTCGATATAAATACGGCAGCTTAAATTATTGCGAGCCGAGCCGATTCATCGATGAGATAGACACCCAATATGTAGATCTTCCCGAAACCGAAGAGAGAAAAACACCTTCATCTTTTGACGAGACACCTTGGGGCGGATTTGGATCTTCGGGAGGCAACTCTTCTACCAAGAGGCAAAAGTTCAAGCGAAAGACTGAGACCAAGCCACAAACAACTCAACTTTCCGTACCAAAAAACCTCAAAAAAGTAAGTCAGACAAGCACAGCTGTAGGGAGCACCCTACCCCCCGGATCTGTGGTAGTAGGAACGAAAGTGGCACATGCAAAATTTGGTAAGGGCAAAGTGGTCAACCTTGAAGGAGAATCGCCGAATGAAAAAGCAACGGTCTTTTTCCCTACGGTTGGACAAAAACAGCTCCTTCTAAAATTTGCCAAGCTAGAAATCGTTGAATAGGTCGAAAACTTGGTTAAATCCTTTTTAAAGAATTAATTCATCTTTACTTTGCACGGCTTTAGCTGTCTTATCTGACGAGAAAATCACCATATGAAATTAACTTACAATAGCACGCGCCCCGATTTGAAAATATCGGAATATGGCCGCAGTATCCATACAATGGTCGCACATTGCATCACTATAGAAGACAGAGATGAACGCAATAGATGTGCACGTTCCATTATTAAAACTATGGGAAATCTTTTCCCACAACTTCGTGATGTAGAAGACTTTAATCACAAACTTTGGGATCACCTTCACGTGATGTCGGATTTTAAATTGGATGTGGATTCCCCTTATCCCAAGCCTACCCCTGAGTCGTTCGAATCAAAACCGAAGAAAGTAGATTACCCCAAAAATGATATTCGTTTGGGTCACTACGGCAAGACTATCGAAAAGCTTCTCGAACAAGTCCTACTGATCGAAGATGACGAGGAACGTCAAAAAGCTACGATCAGCATGGGCAATGTAATGAAGCGTGCTTATGTGGTTTGGAACCAGAACAGCGTAAGAGACGAAGTAATTGCTTCCGACTTGCAGAAATTATCAAACGGAAAATTGAAGCTGGAAAACCCCGAACAAGATCTGGAATCTACCCAAAAGGTGATACAGCAAATGGGAGTCAACAAGCCAAGCCAACGCCAGAACCAGAGAAAAGGTCAAAAGAAACGACGCAAAAAAAGAAATTAAAGAATGGGTGCATTTGAAATTATCGGGGGACAAAAATTAAAAGGTGAGATTATCCCTCAAGGTGCAAAAAACGAGGTTCTTCAAATCCTTTGCGCCGTACTTCTTACTCCTGAAAGGGTAGAAATAGAAAACGTTCCCGACATCATTGATGTCAATAAATTGATCGATCTCTTGCGAGATCTGGGAGTAAAGGTTGAGAAGCTCGGAAAAGAGCACTATGCCTTCACTGCTGAAAACGTAGATATAGAATACCTCCATACTGAGACTTTTAAAAAGAAAGGGAGTGGGCTTCGCGGTTCCATTATGATCGTAGGTCCTCTACTCGCTCGATTTGGTAAAGGATATATCCCCAAGCCTGGTGGAGATAAAATAGGCCGAAGAAGACTCGATACTCACTTTATCGGGTTTGAGAAACTCGGCGCCAAATTCAATTACAATCCTGGAGAGCAATTCTACCAAGTAGAAGCCGATAACCTTCAAGGCACATTCCATCACATGGATGAGCCATCCGTTACCGGAACGGCCAACGTTATTATGGCAGCCTCCATGGCCAAAGGAACTACCACGCTTTACAATGCTGCCTGCGAACCCTATATTCAGCAACTGTGCAAGATGCTGAATGCAATGGGAGCCAAGATTGAAGGAGCCGGTTCTAACCGCATTACAATAGAAGGTGTTGAATACCTCGGTGGAACCAAGCACAAAGTACTTCCCGATATGATTGAAATCGGCAGTTTCATCGGCTTGGCAGCAATGACTGGCTCTGAAATTACCATCAAGGATGTCAACTATCCAATGCTTGGGATTATACCCGATACATTCAGAAGATTGGGAATCAAGATGGATTTGAGGGGCGATGATCTCCACATTCCTGCTCAAGATCACTACGCTATCGATACTTATATTGACGGTTCGATCATGACGGTATCAGACCACCCATGGCCCGGATTTACACCTGACTTGTTGAGTATTGTGTTGGTCGTTGCCACTCAGGCAAAAGGATCAGTTTTAGTTCACCAAAAAATGTTCGAAAGCAGACTTTTCTTCGTGGATAAATTGATCGATATGGGGGCGCAGATTATCCTTTGCGATCCGCACAGAGCTACGGTGATTGGCCTTGACAAACAGGTAAATCTCAAAGGGATATCGATGACCTCACCCGACATTCGTGCGGGAGTTTCGCTCTTGATCGCAGCCCTCAGTGCAGACGGAAAGAGCACCATTCACAACATTGAACAAATTGATAGAGGATACCAAAATATAGACACAAGACTTCAAGCCTTGGGTGCAAATATCAAGCGCATTTCGTAATTTGGTACGTCTTTTGACTAAACAGGCAAAAAAAATCATCATGAAAATATTGACAACGAGCATAGCAATTATAGGGTTGGCGGTACTTACAGCATTCAGTGTAAGTTCCAACAGTGAAGAGAAGAACCCACCCATAGAGCAATCAGGTGAAGTAGGACTTAACATTGGCGACATTGCTCCTGAATTAAATTTCGAGAGCCCTGATGGAAAAATGTTAAGCCTTTCTGATCTCAAAGGTAATGTCGTTTTAATCGACTTTTGGGCCTCATGGTGCGGACCATGCAGAAGAGAAAATCCAAATGTGGTGAACGCCTACAACAAATACAAGAAGGCGAAATTCAAAAACGCCAAAGGATTTGAGATTTACAGTGTAAGCCTTGACAAGGCTAAAGACAAGTGGGTAGCAGCAATTGCTCAGGACAAGTTGGCTTGGAAATACCACGTAAGTGATCTAGGAGGATGGAGTTCTAAACCCGCTCAGATTTACAACGTGCGCAGTATTCCACAGAGTATTCTGATTGACGAAAATGGTGTGATCCTCGCAAAAAACCTAAGAGGCCAGTATCTTGATATGGCTTTAGATGAATTGGTTGAGAGCTTCTAAAGCATCTTAAAAAAACTTGAAATAAAAAGCACCGACTCAATATGGAGTCGGTGCTTTTTTATAATCGAATGGATCCCTTTGATCTATTTATTCGTTTTCGGTAACAAGCATATTGATTACTGCTTCATCCGGGGCATATGTGCTTGTAGGTGTAGTACTCAAATGAGATTCATAAACTTCAACTTCAATACTGAATCCAACAATATTAGATAGGCTGGTGAGCTCTCCTTCAAATAAATAAAATGAATCTGTAGCTATATACTGAATTTGAGAGGCATTAAATAAGGCAGTTGAAATAGTGACGATAAGGTATTCCCCACCTGCACTGTAGCCACGTATGTCAATATCAACTGCACCACAAACTGCCCAGCCAGTATCGGCTAACGTTTCAAGGGACAAGCCAAAGAAATCTTCCGCAAAAAGGTATTCGGTAGATTCATTCCCATCATTAAAAGCATAAAGAACACCACAATCCCCAACATTTGCTTCAACCACATCAAATTCCAGTTCATTCTCCCCGTCGGAATAGATGAGGTACTCGATAACCTCTTCGCCATCGCAGAAGTCAATCTCCCCACCTTCCACAAGTGGGCTTTGTTCAATATTGTATGGAAGAACCAGTTCTTCTGCCTCCGTGAGTTCTGAAATATCATATGCGTTGATCAAAACCTGGCCTTGATCTAGACATGGTATGGCAAAGTTCCATTCACCATTTTGATTTGTAGTTATGTAGTTCCCTGAGTTAGTGTTCGGTAGATTAGCTATGACTATTATATCCGGAAGAGGGTTTGAATCGCAATCCACCACAGAACCTTGAAATTCGACGATCCCAAAATCATCATTTGAAAGATCTAATGGTAATTCTCCCATGTCGACATCATCGGCAAAAGGACCTATTTCGGTTGAATACAAAATTTGATTGCAATCACCTGATTCTATAATCAAAGTGAGCAATTCATTTCCTGGTACTATTCCACCAAAGTATCCGTCTTGATCGACCTGTGTCGAGGCAAAGCCACCGCTCTGCCTTTGAATCTTGACCCGAGCGCCAAAGAGTGGAATACCTTCGGGATGTAGAAATAGATGCCCTTCCAAAAAGACTGAGTTCACGGATACATCACAATTCCAAAAACTAAAATGACTGACCTGACCTACGTATGAATTTCCATTGCGAGTCGCCACTCCCTCCTCTTGCCAAATACCGGCAGTCTCGTCAAAGTACCATAGGGGAATACTTTCAGGTGCATGTGAAGTATGTGTTTCGGGCAGAGGTAGCGTTAGCGTTGCTTTTCTCCCTCCGGCCAATTGCAATTTCTGGCCATTAGAGGCAGCCGATAGTTCTACCCCAACCATTCCATAAGTGATCATCCCAACGGCTTCGCCATCATCATCGACGGCAGCCAGCGAACCGGGCATATATGACATCAATGACGGATCGGATGGATCAAGGTAGGTCGATGCCACCAAAACTTCTCCTGAATATGGTTGACCTCCACTCGTAACCAACTCCCCCGGGGGGAAAGACACGGTCGGGCCACCCTGAATATCTATTGTTCCTCCTGATGAAGTAGAGAAAAAACCATTTACCGTCTTTTGAATCATAGCGATATCAACGTAGTTGGTCTTGTCTGTTCTTGGCTTTAGAGCACGAAACTGATCGAACATACCGTTGTACTCCACTTTAACCAGGGCATAGTTATCATCTACCGCCGCGTCTGCTATTTGGTAAAATCCCTGAGCATTGGTAATGGTTATGGAGCCTCCTGCACTTACCGTAGCTCCCGCTATCGGTGCTCCTTGTTGGTTGGTTATTCTACCTCTGAAATCAACGCTGACCGTTTGACCGGAAGTGTGTGAGTTTTCTACGATTCCAACAGGGTTACCTGACGCGGACATCGTGTCCATGTCGTCTTTGTCGTCTTTGCATGAGAACAGCACAAGGGCTGCCAGGAA
>CAZKXG010000187.1:0-422 GCA_964556465.1 uncultured Cryomorphaceae bacterium
GGGAGTGTCTATGGCATATACGTTCGATGCAGCTCCTGATGGCCCAACACAGAAAGAAGTTCAGTACTACTGCATGCTTGGTACCAGAGGTATCTGGAAAGATGGCTGGAAAGCTGCGGCAGTTCACTCTCCGCTTACCGGGAAGGGTAATTTTGATGATGATGTTTGGGAATTATACCACGTTGCTGAAGACCGATCTGAGTCTCATAATCTCGCCGAAGAGAATCCGGAGAAGCTCCAAGAGCTTATTGATGAGTGGTTCAAGCAGGCGGAAATCAATAAAGTACTTCCGCTGGATGACAGAAGTGCTGCGGAAATTCTTGGGACAGAGAGACCAACACAAGAGAAGAAGCGCGACCGACACGTGTACTACCCAAATACGGCACCCGTACCTGAAGGGGTTGCGGTAAACGTGAGAGGCA
>CAZKXG010000187.1:432-3006 GCA_964556465.1 uncultured Cryomorphaceae bacterium
ATTTTCGCGCACGGTTCACGTTTCGGTGGCCACTCCTTGTTTATTAAGGACAGCAAACTGCATTACGTGTACAATTTCTTGGGCATCAAGCCAGAGCAGGTATTTGTCTCGAGCAAGAAATTAACTCCGGGAACGTACACGCTCGGAATGGAATTCGTGCGAGAAAGTGCCGGCGAATATGGAGAGTCAATCGGAAGTATGAAGCTGTACATCGATGAAGAAGTAGTGGCTGAAGGACCTATGAAAACACAACCCGCCAAGTTTACCCTTTCGGGAGATGGACTTTGCATTGGTTACGACAGTGGTGATGCCGTGAGTGAGCTTTACGAAAGCCCTGGAGAATTTGAAGGAGGAATTATCCAAGGGGTAGGAGTGACCGTCGAGGGAACACCGTACGTCGACTTGGAAGCCGAAGCCAAAAGACTGATGATGACTCAGTAGTGCGTGACAAAAGAATAGTTTAAAAGGGGGGCTTCGGCTCCCCTTTTTTTGTCCTAAGGAAACCACATGACTTCAGTAATTCCCTGAGGTCCGTACATTCTGATTTGATAGCTACCTTCTTTGAATAGTATGGCAGGAATGGAAAGTATTAGACCGATATCTTTGGAGTGCCAAATGATTTCGCTTGAAGGGCTGATTACTTCTAGCCGCCGGATCTCTACTTTAGGTTTGAAATAATAAAATGTTGTGTCATGAGAGATTTCCAATTCATGTTGCCAATAGAATTCGTGAAACGCATCTTCAGCTTTTTCAAAAAGAAATGAAGTATCAGAAACAGTTTGACACAACAAAGAAGATGGACAAAGGACAAGAATGAGGTTGGTTATAAATAGCTTCATAGCAGTCTTGGTTGACACTAAGATACTAATTATCTCAAAAACCCAAAATTGATCACCTAAGAATCATCACATCAATTGGTAAATACTTTCAATTGATGGATAGAACTTTATTATTCAATTTCAATCCTTGTTTCTCTTTCAATACCGTCCTTTGTACAAAATTAAAATCATGCGACTTCCCATTATAAAGCACCTAAATGAATTTGTAAAAGAGAACGACGAAGACTTCATCCATGAAGCCATCCAAGTATTGGAAGATTTGGCGGAAGCCAAGGGAATCAAAGATGAAGAGATGGAGGTGATGGGTGAATTACTCTCTAATATGTACGGCGCACTCGAAGTGCGCAAGCTCATTGAGGAGCAAAGCATGTCAGACAAAGACGCCTTGAATGCCTTTATGAAAAGGGTCACAGGGGCGATTGAAAAGTGAAAACGTAGATCGAATCGAGTAGCTCGTTGCCGGTAAAATGCACACAACGAGCTACCAAATACGATCGACTAGAGGCTTACTTTCTTCACATTGTCGTCAATAACGCGCTCAATTAACATTCGTCGCGGATCAATGGCTGCTTTAGCTGGAATTGAATCCACAATAATCGAAACTGTAGATTCCTCTTCGTCAAATTTCACACGCTTCCAAGCCATTAGTTCTTCCTCGTCATTGTCGGCATAAACGCCAATGTCGATCCATTCCTGAAGCGGAACTTGTGTTTCATTCCCTAGGGTGTCGGCGTATAGCTTTCGGGCCATCACGTCCATCTCCACATTGTATTTTCCGTTGTCGAGTTTGGTCATTCGGGCTTCTTCCAATCGGAAGTCGTACAAAGTGATTTGCTTAAACCAGTCTTCGATCAGGTAGTTTAAGCTGTCGGGAACACGTGGTTCCAAATGCCGCAAAAAGTCATGCGAGTTGGGGTAGGGTGGCTCGGCATAGCGGTACTCTTCCAAGAAAGAGCGCAATGCCGCATTTACCGAATCGGCACCGATGTAATCCTGCAGCGCGTAAAGAATCACTGACCCTTTTCCGTAGTGGATGTACCCTTGGTTTTCCACTTTGTATAGAGGTAGCTCCTTGAGTCTCTCGCTCGTTCTTCCTCTCAAGTAGCGATTGAAGTCGTATTTGAGAAAGTTCTTCATCTTCATGTCATCCGACTCTTGCTTCATGGTCATCAAACTCGAGTATTCTGAGAAACTCTCCGTCAGCATCGTTCCTCCTTGCATATCTGCAGGTGTTTCCTGATGCGCCCACCATTGGTGCGCCATCTCGTGTGCAATCACCGCATCAATGACATTGTTCTCCGTTTCGTCTTCCAAATTCACGATAAAGCCAAAGCTTTCGGAATAAGGCATAGTCCCGGGAAATGCCTGTGCAAAGGTCGAGAAGCGTGGGAATTCCAAGATCCGCGCTTGCTTGTGGTAATACGGCCCAAAGTTTTCTTCGTAGTAAGCCAACGACTTGCGCACCGCATCGATCATTTTTGGCACATTCACATCGTGAGACGGGTGATAATAAATCTCAATATCGATGTCGTTGTACTTTTCTCGAGCCACCTCATAACGAGCCGACATGAAATTGTAGAAGTTCAACGAAGGTTGGTCGAGCTTGTAGTGAAAGTATTTTCGGCCATCTTCTTCCCATTCTTTAATGAGCGATCCCGGACCAACTGCTATTTGATCGGCTGACGTTGAGATTACTGATTCTACTTCAACCCAATGGGAAATGTCTCCGGTAATG
>CAZKXG010000187.1:3016-7048 GCA_964556465.1 uncultured Cryomorphaceae bacterium
TTTTGTTGCATAACTCTCCACAATTCATTTCCAGGTCAGGAGTCCGTTTTTTGGGCGGCAGACCAAACTTCTTTCGATCATTCTTGTCGGAAAGTTCTGCTCCTGAAAAATAACCCATACTTGGCAAAATTCCACTGTTGTTCAAGAAAGTACCGTTAGAAACGATAGATGTATTCCCTCTCGAATTGGTAAATCCTTTGGTGACGTAATCGTTCTTTATTGAAATTTCTCTGGTCTCTCCGGGCTGCCACGCTTCACTTAAGGTATAAATCTGAAAGCCCATGATCGTGTCATCCATGGCTAATTCGGCACCCGGAATGGTGATTTCAGTATCCCATGATTGATTGAGGTTGAAATACAGTGAGTCGATTGCCACATCTTCGTCGTTCACAAAAGTGGCATTCGCCCTTACATAGATATCGCGCTCTTCAGGATGAATATCAATCTCGTATTTGATCGTTTTCATTTCCGGAAGGGGCCGATTTTCATATTTCTTGTAAGCCAGTTCATAATCTACCGCTTGCTGCTCACGATCTGAGCTACTGAGGTAGGGGTTGAGTATTTGTGTATTGTAAAAAACCCATCCTCCAACGGCGATCCAGACAGCGCCGAGTGCTATCATCCCCGTTCGATAGCTTCCGCTGAAATTGGACATGCCGCTTCGAAACTTTTCTTTAAATCCGGAAACAGAACTTCTGGGCCAAAAGAGCGCAGCTTTTGCCAATAGGATCAAAGCGAATAGAAGCCAATAGGCATTAAACCATAACGTTCCATTCATTCCTGGGCCAAAGCCACTCATGTCTGAGTAAAAAATTCCGGGCGTTGCACCGGGCAAAACCATATTTGTCTGCCATTCAAACACACCGTTTACAACGATGCCCCATACAATGTAGAATAGGATACTGGCAAAATAGCCAATGTAGCGGTTGTTCATCAGCGTTTGAATAAAAACGAATAATGCAGCAAATACAATGAAACCTGGCAGCGTGTCAACAAACAGATCGATCAGATACACATCCAATTCTATGGCCGTGTAGCCCCTTAAGAGTTGGGACACTATACCCATGGCTATAAACACCAATTGAAGGAGGGTGGCGGCTGCTACCAATGAAGCAACCTTGGCAATAACCGAAGCGAAGGTGCTGTGTGGCGTGGCGTTCATTACTTCTTCAATATGAAACATGCGGTCTCGCCACACCAATTCTCCACTGAAAAAAACCACGATGATGATGAGGAATAGCCCGGTGGCGCCGGCAATGTCGCCAATCACTTTGTAAGTAACCGGGTAGCTCTGTAGTCCGAAATACTCGTAGCCCTCGATCAAGCTTACAAAAAGCAGAATGATTCCAAAAAGGGATAAAATGCGAAACGCTGAACTCTTTACAATACTCAAGAAGCTCGTTTTGAAAAAGCTTTTAAACTGAAGCCAGTTGGTTTTGGTAGTATACGATTGTTCGACCCCGGGTTTGTCTAAATTGGCAATTACCGTAGAGACTTCGGGAATAAGCGCTTTCTTCTTGCGGAACTTCATCCTTTCTCTAAAGGAGAAAACCTTGAAAGAAATGATGGAAATCACCACACCTACCGTTAACCAAATCAATCGATTTTGAAGTATGATACCCTCAAATTGAGGACTCAAAGCATTGCGCTCTGCGGGAGTGAAGTAGCGGCTGTATACGGAATAGGTTCGCACCCCAAGCACGTCCAGGAGTCCCGCCATCGTTTCATTGTCGATATCAGAAAGCAGGGTGCCTGAGGCGCCCCAAGCCACAATAATGACCATTGCTCCAACAAATGAGATGATGGTGCTCTTGAATCGGTGAGCCAGGAAGAAGATAATCGAACCCGCGATGAACATGTTCGGGAGGATGAACATGAAATAGTTGGAGACGATGGTCTCAAAAAAGAAGGGTCCGATTCTGCTAGCGTCTATCCAACCCGCAGCCGGGCCTATCAGTGCTCCGATCCAAGCCCCGAAGAATATGCCTAGCAGCGGAATGGTAGAAAGCACAAGTGCACCGAGAAATCTTCCCCAGAAGTATCCGCTCTTTTTGATGGGGAGCGAAAACATGATTTCGTTAAACTGATTGTTGTGATCGCGCAACGCGGCATTGTTAAAAAAAGCAGCGGCAAATAGCAATCCGAAGATTCCCAAAATCAACACAAAATTGGTCAAGGTATGCGGACTGTTCTTGTAGACATTTCCTACGGCGCCGCCTATTTGCACTCCGTCGCTGGCCACCGCTCCAAATGCCATTAAGGCCACAAGAAAGAAGAAAACATACACCATCGGGCTCTTGAAGGCCGATCGTAGCTCGAGCTTAAAAAATTCTCCAAACATAGCTTAGACAGTTTCAGGTTCGTTGATCTTCACAAAGAATACATCTTCCAGATTGGGCTCTACGGAAGTAAAACCAGCCCCAGGGCTGCTGTTGCTGAGGACGTGTATTTGCGGGCGGCCTGCTACCATTTTATCACTGATCACATCCATAGAAGCTTTGAGCGAATCGAGTTCATCGCGCTCCACCATCTTCATCCACACCTTTCCGCGCAACTCGTCGATTACGGTAACCCTTTGTACATAATCTTTCCCAAATTCATGATGGCCATGTCGGAGCATAGCTCGCGCACGTCTTCTACAATGTGCGTCGAGAGGATAACGATGACTTCTTCGCCTACATCGGCCAAGAGGTTGTGGAAGCGGTTTCGCTCACCCGGGTCGAGTCCTGCGGTGGGTTCATCTACGATGATAAGCTTCGGGTTGCCGATCAATGCCTGAGCTATGCCCACGCGCTGCTTCATCCCGCCCGAAAAGCCTTTTACGCTCTTGTTGCGCTTGTCGTAGAGATTGACTTTCTGTAAAAGGTACTTCACCAACTCTTTCCGCTCTTTTCCATTGGTAATTCCCTTTAGGATGGCTACGTGATCGAGCAATTGCTCGGCCGTAACCCTCGGGTACACGCCAAACTCCTGCGGCAGGTAGCCCAGTAGCTTTCTCACCTCAATGGGTTGATTCAAGATATCGATATCGTCCATCATGGCCGTTCCTGAGTCTGCCTCTTGGAGCGTGGCCAGCGTTCGCATTAAGCTGGATTTACCCGCCCCATTCGGACCGAGCAGTCCAAACATTCCGTTCTTGATTTCCAGTGAAACATCATCCAGTGCCTTCACTCCGTTGGGGTAAGTTTTGCTGAGGTTTTCTATACGAATCGTGGCCATATCTTTGGTTTTAGAATGTGCAAAATAGGAACCAAAGCGCAGAGACCGCCACTAATGTGATGGAATGTTTTTCACAAAGGAAGATTGGAGGATGGAGGGGATGAGTGGTGGTATTAAATTAAAGCAAATGTGTTGTGCATTTGTAGCAAAAATGTTCCATTTGGGTATGAAAATGGATAAAAAGACCAAATCCTATAAAAAATTGGATTCATCTCAGTCATCCGCGGTTAATGAAGTCGGTATCTCCGGCTACAGTTATCTGCGTTTCAACAACGCCTCCAAGTTGGAGTTGATCAGAAAGCGGCTGCCCTACGTTGCCATCGAGGCGCTGGTCAAGCGGTCGGGTCTTTCCATCAAGCATTTTCTTAAAAGGTTTGAGATGCCTCAAACTACCTACAATAAAAAGAAGCGAGAGGAAGCACTCTTGGGTAGAAGGGATAGCGAGCTGGTTCTCGTCCTGGCAGAGGTGCTCGATTATGGTTTGGAGGTCTTCAACTTCGAAGAAGATAAGTTTCAACGTTGGCTTCAAAAGCCCAATATTTCATTGGGTGGGGTGACGCCCGAGTCGCTTTTTGATTCGGTTACGGGCGTTGAGGAAGTCAAGTCGGCCCTCGATCGCATCGAGTATGGAGCTTTTGCCTGATGAGGGTCTTCCGAATTGTACGTGAGAAATACCTGGATACGGCGTTGAGTGGGAGAGGAGTGCAACTTTCCAAAGGATTTCAGTGGAACAGTTATGGAACGCCCATGGTTTACACTGCTGAGTCGAGATCTTTGGCCGCATTGGAAGTAGCCGTGCATTTGGACTTCACC
>CAZKXG010000188.1:0-6998 GCA_964556465.1 uncultured Cryomorphaceae bacterium
CGACATTTACCTTTCGGCAAAAGGCCCTTCCTTGCTTCACGGTGATTTTTTTCCCGGCAGTTGGCTCGACACGGACACAGGAGTTAAAATCATTGATCCTGAATTTTGCTTTTCAGGCCCTGTAGAGTTTGAGCTGGGAGTTTTCAAAGCCCACTTGATTTTCTGTGGAATGAGCAATAGAGGCATCAACACCATTTTGCGGCGCTATGGTGATTATGATAATCTCCGTGCCGATCAATTTGCCGGAATCGAAATTTTACGACGACTCTTCGGAATAGCACAACTTCCATTGTCTCGCACCATTTCGGAGAAGGATGAACTTACTCAAACAGCTTTGAATTTATTGAATCTATGAGATTTTTCGCAGTTATATTTTTTGCTTTTTCTCTTTGCCAAACGGCCCTTTCACAAGAGGTGCCAAAACGTATTTGGTTTGACACCGACATCATGATGGGTCTTCCCGAAAGGGCTCCGAGAGAAATTGACGATGGTGTGACGCTGATTATGGCCTTGGCCCAAGACAATATCGAAATCGCAGGAATCACTCTCATCACCGAGGTAGATTACGGCGAGGAAATCACCAAGGAGATTTTAGAACGATACGCACCTGAAAGGAATATTCCCGTTTACAAGGGTTCACCGGATTGCAAAGATTTGGGAACGGAAACAGACGCGTCCAAAGCTTTGGCTGAAGCCCTAAAAAAAGAAAAAATGGCTGTACTCGCTTTGGGGCCGGCTACCAATGTGGCGACGGTTCTTATGAATCACCCCGAACTGGCCGATCAAATCACCGAGATTGTCTTTTGCGCCGGACGTACCACGGGATATGCTTTCCAGCCTGGATTGCGTCAAAACACCGTTCACGATTACAATTTCGAGAGAGATGTAGAAGCCTTTCGTGTCGTCCTCAACTCGGGAGTTAAAGTAGTTCTAAGTGGGTTTCAATGCAGCGAGTACCTATTGCTGAGCCGCACAGATACCGACTTCCTGGCCAGCGGAAGCAAGAACGATCAGTGGCTGAATGCCTTTATGGTTCCGTGGCAAGAACGAGCGCGCAGTATGTTCGGGATACCGGGATTCATTCCTTACGACACCACTCCATTGGGTTACTTAACGCATCCGGAATATTTCCTCATTTATGAAGATGTGCCTACTGTGATCAACTACCGAAAAAATGATGCGACGATGGGTCGAATGCGCTCGGATGAGAAGCATTACTTGGAGTCAGGGTACGAATACACCTCAGATTGGAAGGTGGATTTTGCCTATCGAACGCTGCCCGGATTTGAAGAGATTGTGATTGAGTCGCTGAAGTGGGAGGAATAACTTGAATAGAAATCCTTTTGTTAATAGTTCGAAATTGAGTTTTCATTTTCCACCATAAATAAGAGATTCGCTTCAGAACTCAGAAAGCTCAATTATGAAATCCTTTGTTTGCGCAATTTCACTTCTCTTTTTCAGTACTCATTTTAGCCATGCATGCAGCATGTTTAAGATTACCAAGGATGGAAAAACCATTGTTGGCAACAACGAAGACTGGATAAGTCCAAACTCGAAATTTTGGTTTGAAGGAGGTAAAAAAGGCGACTATGATGTGATGTACATGGGTCAACTCGACAATTTTGCCCAAGGAGCGATGAACAGCGCAGGGTTGGTTTTTGATGGATTTGCCATGGGCTATCTCGCTGTCAACAATGCGGAGGGTAAACGATCGATTCCCATGGGCGATGCGGTTCGCGAGATTATGCAAACCATGAGTGATGTTGCTGAAATCAAAACGTACCTGTCGACCATTGATCTCAGTTTTCTGACTACTGGAATGATCGTTTTTGTCGACAAAGAAGGAGATTACCTGATCGTTGAAGGAGAAGAGCTCATCCTGGGTTCAGAACCCGAGCAGTGTTTTTCCAATTTTTACTATTCTCAAATTGAGTCAACTGACGAGGTTAGCCTCCCCAACTTCAGAAGTGGGATGGACTACTTGGATAGAAGTGAGGGGGAAGCCTCACTGGACTACACGAGCGAGGTGATGCAAGTCATGAAAAGCGTTGAAGGTTTGACGCAATATACCACAGTTTACGATCTAGAGAAACTTACCGTTCGTGTCTATCTTTTTCACGATTACTCCAACTTTGTGGAGTTCAAGCTGGAAGACAAAATTCGAAAAGGCAATCACGAGGTTATGATAGCCGAAATGTTTCCCAAGGACTCGCCGGGGTATCAGAACTATTTCACGTACAATGATCCTGAGAACCCCACTGGTTTTTTCACGGAACTTATCGGAGAACAGTCTATTACAGAAGAAGAATTTCTTGAAATGGAGTTTGACTGGATGATCAATACAATTGGTTACGAATGGTTGTACGACAAAGATGATGCAAAAGGAGCTATTGAGATATTCAAGTTCGGAACGGAGCTTATGCCGCACAATGCCAACCTCTTCGATAGCCTGGGAGAAGGGTATTTTGAGAATCGAGATTATGAAAAATCAGCGGCTGCTTACCGCAAATCGCTGGAGCTAGATTCTGATAATGATGGCGCGAAAGAAAAGCTCAAAGAAATAGCAGCGTTGAAAATGAAATGAGGAAACGCCTTTTTCCTAGTTCGAGATTCGCTTCAACTCATCGTCCATTCCACCTCTTGATCGGCGCATGGTTTTGAGTTTTTGATTTCCGAAATTCCAAGTGGCTCCCATCCCGAATCGTTGATTGTCAAAAGTCCGCACGCCGTCTGTTTGAATTCCTCCATAATTTCCTGCGTAGAAATAATCGCTATCTGTTCGAAAAACATCACTTCCCGTAATTCGCACCTCCAATTGGCCATCGAGAAACTTTTTGCGAAAGCCGAAATCCAATCGTTGGTTTCCCTCCACATCGACAGAGCCGCGCCAGATCCAGTCGCTGTAACGCATGTAGGTCAAGTCCATTTTCACTCCCCAAGGCAGTGATATGCTGTTTTGAATTCTGAAGCTCCAAGTTATCAGCTCCAGATCGATGATGGTTCCTTCCAAATCGCCATCATACGTGCTGTAACCTCCATCCGCGAAAGCGATCAACTCCCAAAATGCGCTTACCTCGTAAGGATAACTAGCCGAGATGGAGTAGCGCGTGGTCTTCTGCATATTCCGTGGGATCAGCACATTGCTTTGATCTCCCGTGATTTCAAAAATCGTGGCGAAAAAGTCGGAAGTTTCACTGTAGGAATTCGTAATCGTCAGCTTCTTTTTGAAGGCATACGTCAGCTGGTAATTCATGGTGTAACTGGGACTCAGAAAAGGGTTTCCCTTCCAAGCGCTCAACTCACTAAGAGGTGATTCAAAAGGATTCAAATTCTGGTAATTGGGACGAGTAATTCTACGGCCAACACTCAGGCTCAGGGCGTGATCCTTATCATCGCTAAATGAAAGACTCACGTTTGGAAAAAAGTCGGTGTAGTTTCTCTTCACATCGTTGTTGTCCACTTCTTGGGCGCTTTCTAATATCCCGCGTGAAGCCGTATTCTCCATTCGCAGCCCTGCACTAAGATTAAACTTAGGCGCTAGTTTTACATCAGCAATCGCGTAAAGGGCAGCAACGTTCTCTTCGTAAGTAAAGTCATTGCTTCTCGATGGATCGAGTATTTGCTCATTGTCAATGACATTGTAGAAAGTGAAGCGATTGTCCGTGACAATACTGGCATATTTAGAACCTACCGAGAGACTCCATCCCTCCCATTCTTTTTCATAATCCACCTTTCCCGACGACAGATCAATATAGGTATCAGAGTCGAAAGCATTGTTCGAAACATCGATGACGGTCGTTCCGTCGGGCGCAAAAAAGGTATTGGGTTGAAAGGTATTTCCCTCCGAATTAAAATCGCCCAAGCTTAAATCCGCAGACAATTTAGATGTGGAACTCAGTTTCCATTGGTAGTTCAGGTTGAAATTGTAATTCGAAGATTCTCGATCGAGCAATGTCTCTGACTCCAGAATCTCGTCCATAGCACTAGTTTCTAAAAGAGAAATAAATGTGCTGCTCTCCAGATCATCGTCATTAGAGTTGAGAATGGCATTCCCTGAAAAGCTGAGGCTATGTTCTTCATTGATCGAATACTCCAATCCAGTGGTGACGGTATAGCCGTCAAAATTTCTGATTTGATCGGAGGCGAGTTCAAACGAATAGCCATTTTGTATTCTTTCTTCACGGAAATTGTCATAGGTTTCATTATCCACCCGACTTACACCGAGATTGGCCTTTAGCTTTTCACCACCGTAGTTGAGATTTACACTTTGGTTGTTTCGGAAATAATCTCCTTGGGTGAAAGAAGCTACCGCACTTCCGTTAAAACCCGTTGCTACATTTTTCTTTAAGTTGATATTAATGATCCCCGCATCGCCTTCCGCCTCATATTTTGAAGAAGGATTGGATATAATCTCAATGTCCTCAATATTGTCAGACCCCATGTTTTGAAGCAAGTTGGCCAGGTCATTTCCCGACAGACGAGTAGGCCTTCCATTGATAAAAATCCGAACGCCCGCCTTTCCAAGCAGCGAGATACTATTATCCATATCCACATTCACTCCGGGCGAGCGCTTCAATAATTCCAGCGCATCAATACCCGAAACGCTTGGTGTAGCCGCGACATTGAAAACCATCTTGTCAGGGCGCACCTCTATCATGGATTTTTGAGCCACGATTTCTACTTCCTTCAATTCCAGATTGTCACTGAGCACCACCTCACCGAGGTCAACCGTTCCCGAATTATTCACCAAAAACACGTCGGTACTGCTTTTGGTAAAACCCACCATACTCGCTTCACAGAAGTAACTACCTGCGGCCACCGTTGAAAAATTGAACTCGCCGTCTTGGTTGGTCACGGCCCCTTTGATAAATCCGCTATCGGCAGACGCGTAAAGGACTGCATTGGCATAGAGCAACGCTTCGCCTGATGCATTTACCACCTTGCCGTTGACCTGCCCTTGTCCAAAGCCAATCACTGAAAAACAACAAAAAAGTAGCAGTAGAATATTTTGAGTTCGAAAGGGTGATGTCGGCATTGATTAAACTACTTGATGGTTTCGGGTTTCGTGAAAAGGGCGGACAACGCGTTTAGCTCTTTTATTGGAAGGCGGAAAGATACAGTTTTCTAAAAATCAAGAGTGTGCGGAGCTTCCCGCCAAATACCCGCTCGTCCACGCGTGCTGAAAGTTGTACCCCCCCGTTACGCCATCGGCATTTAAAACCTCTCCCGCGAAGAAGAGACCGGGATGTTTTTTGGATTCGAAAGTGGTCAAGTTTACCTCACTCAAGTCCACTCCCCCAGCGGTCACAAACTCATCCTTGAAAGTGGTTTTTCCGTCGACTTGGTAAGGGCACCTCACAAGAATTTCGATAAAGCGATTCATGGTTTTAGCTGGAAGTTCGGCGTATTTCAGAGTGTCGGTAATTTCTGCCTTTTGGCAAAGGCGATCCCAGAGGCGCTTTGAGATCTCAAATTGTGGATTACTGGCAACCTGTTTTGTTGGATGGTTCTTCCGCATTTCCTGCAAAGCCGTCCTCACCTCTTCTTCGCTCTGCCCTGTCCAGTTGATGTGAATCGGAAAGCGGTAGTTTCTTAAATGCAAATCGATGGCCGCCCAAGCAGATAGCTTAATCACAGCTGGAGCACTGAAGCCCCAATGGGTAATCAGGATAGGGCCGTAGTCTTTCCACTTGCTCCCAGGTATCGAAACGATCCCATTCTCCACCGAAAGCCCCTGCAAATCCTTCATATCCGAATCGGGAACATTGAAGGTAAAAAGCGAGGGCACAGGTTCAACGATTTTCAAACCGAGGTCACGTAGCCATTGGTAGCTCTCCGATTTCGGGTAGCCGCCTACGGTGACAATGACCTTATCGGCGGTTAAGGAGTCTCCGTTTTTCAACTCTAGGTGATAGCCTTTTTCCAGTGGTTTGAGTGCAGTGACTTCTGCCTTGGTGCGTATTTCAATTTCCTTTGAATGGATCTCCCTCATCAGGCAGTCAATGATGGTTTGGGAGTTATCGGAAATGGGAAAAACCCGACCATCGGCTTCGGTTTTGAGTTTGACTCCCCGCGCCTCAAACCAGCGACGGGTATCGTTGACGTCAAATTTTGAAAAGGACTTTTTCAAAGTCTTCTCCCCTCTCGGATAGAATTTTACGAGTTGGTTGGGGTAGTCGCAATCGTGGGTCACATTGCAACGACCACCTCCGCTCACCTTTACTTTTGAGAGCAGTTTTGTGGTCTTTTCCAAGATCAAAACCTTGGCTCCCCTTTCCGCAGCATGAATAGCAGAAAAGAAGCCTGCTGCTCCGCCACCTACAACAATTACATCCCAATCCTTTCGAATCATAAAGACCTCTTCAATTCGGTAAAAGTTGAAGCAACAGCTAACTGCTAACTGCTAACTGCTAACTGCTAACTGCTAACTGCTAATTTACTCCTCCCCCCAATCACTTCCTCGTCCAGGTGTGTAAGGCACTTTCAGCTCGACCAATCTTTTCTCCATGGCTTCAACCGAACTGGCTACACCGCGCATTTTGTCCAAAACTTCAACGTACTCTTCCTCGGCGATGGCGATTTGCTCTCTGGCCGTTTTAGTGGGCTCGGCTGTATTCCACCAACTCGAGTAAGCGGCATATCCAACCCGCCCATTGAGGCTCGGCTCAGTCTCAATGTCGCGAGATGATCGAGTTCTGTCACCATAAATGGCCAATCGAATGGCATAAAGTTCATCTTCCAATTTGCGGATCTCGTCCATCATTTCCATCGGAACGGCAGGGTACATCTCCACTGCCTTTTCTATGTAAGCGAGCTTGTCTTTGTTTTCGCTGTAAAGCTTGTTCGTTCCCGAAATGGACCGTTGTAGTTCAGCCACTTTTTCTTGGAAAGCCAGTACCTCTTCACGGTCTTGAGCCATCAAGGTTTGTCGGTCTAGTGGTGTTACCTCAAATGCCACGGGGTCGTGCATTTGAGTAAACTCTCCGTTGATATTTTTG
>CAZKXG010000189.1:0-2265 GCA_964556465.1 uncultured Cryomorphaceae bacterium
ATTCCTCAATGCACGATTGCGATGGAAGAACAGCCAATAAGCGCTGAACGCGATGACAAGAAATACCAAAAATTGGAAGCTGTTGAAAAGCATCGCGACGAATATAATTTCTTTTGCTTCGATAGAGAGGTTTTCTGCAATCGGCTAAATTTTACCTTTGTAGCTTATCTCCAAATAGGTGCATGGCCGAAAAGAAGACCAACATCATCGATACCGACGACCTTCTGGTCGTCCTTAAGTTTCTTTCAAAGAACATCTTGATCCTTCTCGTCATTCCCGTTTTAGTAGGAATTGGGGCCTACATCTATGCACATCGCTTGCCCGATGAGTATGGAGCGAAAACCCAGATTTTGCTAGGTTCGGGAACGGGTACTGAATACCAAAGTCAGATCTATCGAAACCTGACGGGGTACGGTTCGGGAGTAAGTCAAATTACCAATCAGATCAGAGTCCTGCAGTCTCATGATTTGATTTCGAGGACTCTCGATAAGCTCGACTTTCAAGTCTCTTACTATATCGTAGGTCGAGTAAAAACCACCGAGATTCCAAATATCGATGCTTTCGATGTCGACATAAAATTGGTTGAATCAGACGGTGCTTTGTTTGGTGTTCCATTCGATGTGCGCATTCTCAATAAGGAAGAATTCGTGCTGATCTTTGAAAAGAATGGTGAGCAAATAGAGCGACAGCATAAATTCAATGAAGACATCATTGAGTCTGATTACCTGCTTCGTCTCGACCGCAACAGTTTATTAAGTGACGAGACTTTCGATCAACTCAAGAACAACGACTATCGATTTGTGGTCAACAGCAAGAATTTTCTGATCAACAAGTACAAGAGCAACTTAAGAATCGGAAACGAAGAGAATACAAGTATTCTGGTGATCTCCATGCGCGATGAATTGGAGTTAAAGGCGAAAACTTTTCTCGATACTCTTTCCGTTACGTATATCGACTATACCATCCAGTCACAAATCGATCTCAACAAGAATACACTCGATTACATCGATCGTCAGTTGAGCGGTGTTACGGGCATTTTAGATTCGATCGAGACCAATCTGGAATCTTACAAAGAGCAGCAAGACATTCTTGATCTTTCTAGGGAGCAGGCCCAGTTTTTTGAAAAACTCTTGGGGTTTGAGTCAGAGAAACGACAAATCAATATGAAGTTGGAGTCGCTCGAATCGTTGGAAAACTACCTGATCAGCAGTAAGGAGAATACCAAGATTCTTCCACCGGCTTTATACATCACAGAGGATGAATTTCTTCAAGGATCCTTGAGGGAGTTATATAACCTGGAAGTGCAGAAATCTCAGGCCACATTTGATTACAAGGATGGAAGCCCGGGATCTGATCGTGCTGCCGAAACAATGCAAAACCTTCGGTCGAATATTCTGATATACATCAACAACCTGCGCAGTGCCATGGCCGACCGCATGAAGGATGTAAAAAAGGAAATTGCTTACTACGAAAACTTATTGCGAAGATTGCCGGAGTCTCAACGTGAGCTTCTGAACATCGAAAGAAACCTGGATGTAAATGAGAAGATGTTCGTTTACCTTCTGGAGAAAAAAGCCAATACGGTAATTGCTCGAGCAGCTATCGTTCCGGAGGTCAGCATCATTGAAGTAGGTCGAGGTGTGGGAATCGTTGGACCCGAGAAGGATCGGATCGTATACTATGCATTGGCCATCGGACTGTTCATCGCTTTAGTGATTGCCTTTGTGCGAATGATTTTCTTCGATCGAATTCAGAACACTCGCGAGCTCAAACAAATTTCTCACCTTCCTATTCTTGGTGGTGTACCCGGTACTGATGTGGGCGTTGATGAACGCCTCGTGGTTTCTACGAATACACGTTCAAATGTGGCGGAGGCCTTTAGAAGCATCCGAACCAATCTCCAGTATTTTAGCGATGCTCCGGGTAGCAGGCTGATGCTTATTACGAGTTTGCACCCGGGTGAGGGAAAGACTTTCTGCTCAGTGAATATCGCAGCCATTATTGCCAGTGCGCACAAGAGAGTTTTGCTCTTGGATTTTGATATGCACAAACCAAAGGTGCACCGTTCTCTTGGTTTGCTGAATGAAAAGGGATTGTCTACCTACATCGTTTCGAAGAACACGAAGGACGAAATTATCCAACATACAAAATTGGAGAACCTTGATGTAATTACTGCCGGACCTATTCCACCCAATGCCTCTGAATTGGTGTTGAGCCCGAAAGTTGAAGAGCTGCTCAATGATTTGAAGAAGGACTACGATTACA
>CAZKXG010000189.1:2294-6957 GCA_964556465.1 uncultured Cryomorphaceae bacterium
GGTGTGCGTCATTTGGAAGAAATCGTGGAGGCGAATAAGTTGAGCCATACTGCTTTAATCTTGAATAATGTGAAAGCCCAGCGCTGGAGAAGCTACTACAGCCGTTATGCGTACCGCTATGGCTATGGTTACGGGTATGGTTACGGCTATGGTCGAGGCTACGGCGATGATCAAGGAAAAGACTAATGGCTTATCTCTCAGAAGCTGAATTAAACGAAATGGGTTTTGCCAAATTGGGCGAAAACGTGCTCATTTCAAACAAGTGCTCGATCTACAATCCTCATCTCATTTCTTTGGGAAGCAATGTTCGAATTGATGACTTTGTCGTCATCAGTCCTTCTGAACAACCTTTCGAAATTGGTAGCTATGTGCATATCGCCACGCATTGCTCCCTCATTGGTAGAGCATCCATCGTGATGAATGATTTTTCTGGTTTATCAGGACGTGTCTCGATCTACTCCAGTAGCGACGATTACTCAGGCGATTTTATGACCAACCCCACTGTCCCTGAAAAATACAGCAACGTTATTTCAAAACCCGTAGAGTTGGGAAAGCATGTTATTGTTGGGGCAGGAACGGTCATACTCCCCGGAGTTTCCATCGGAGCAGGTTCGGCCATTTCAGCCTTGGCTTTGGTCAATCGAGATATTACAAGCGGCGTAATTGCCGCAGGAACTCCCTGCCGAACCATCAAACCCCGAAAGGCAGGAATGCTGGATTTGGAAAAGAAGCTTATGACAGAAAAGCGTTAATTCCAAGTTGGATTATTCTTTAGGATTGAGATAGACAGTCTTTTAAATTCAAGAACTAGACCAACAGAATCTTGCTAATACATCAAATATTTTGGAGATGTTAATAATGAACTGAACGAAGCGAGTCACGATCTTAATGAAATTCATCGGGCTCGATGCCCGTTGAATTCTCAAGGTTTTCCCACAGTGCAGCTCAAGGCAAATTATGCAGACGACTGGAGGGAGCGAATAATTTGAATGAGCGTGCCGAGAGGTCGCTTATTTTTTCAGAAGCGACCGAAGACGCACCTTGGGAAAACAAATGATTTTTGGTTCTTTTCATCTAAGGGAAAAGAACAGAAAGAGAACAATGATTCTTTGTGAGAACAGTTAAATTGTAAATTTCTGATAATCCAAAGGGAATTTTTATCACCCTTTTATATTCGCATAAGCCCACTTCAATCCCAGCGCCCATCTGCGACTGATCGGGAGCTCATCAAAAAATTGCTGAAACACATCCCGATCTTTCTCTCTCGCCAAAATAACTTGACGTTCAAAAAGTCTCAAAGCTTCTTTTTCCAGCTGCCGATCGCCAATGGCTTGATAGAATTTTACCAGTGTGGAGTAGCGAATGAGCCCTCGCTCAAATCGGTCGAGCGAAGTCCAAATTCCCATATCGTGCTCGCGATGGGCTGAGAGCACCTTATTCACATAATGCGATTTCCCCGAATGAAGTCCATACCCAATGATAAAAACATCCGGATTGAGTACTTCGAAAAAAGTACTTGGGAATTTTTTTGGAAAAGCACTCTTCCGAATCACAACGGAGTTTGTAGCAGGGCCATGCTTAGATAACATGTCTTTCAACTCAAAGCGTTCGGGCTGCTCTTCCAGCACCTTGTCGGCTATTTCCTTTCCCGAGTCGTCTATTTTGGAATAATCGGCGTAAACCAATGAAACGCTCGAGTCGGCATTCATTCCCTCCATCTGCAAAGTGAGTTTGGAGGAATCCGTCCAAAGATCATCCCCTTCACAAAGGGCTATAAAGTTCCCTTTGCATTGTTCCAATGCAAAAACAAAATTCTTGGAGGGCCCCAGATTCTCCTCATTTCTGAAAGATCTGATTCTGCCCTTTTCGTCTTTAATGGATTCAACGATGTCCAAAGTTTTATCTTCAGAAAAGTCATCGCATACGATCACCTCGAGGTTTTCGTAATCCTGATTCAGAATTCCTTCCAGACAAGGTTTTATAAATCGCTCGTGATTGTAAGTCAAAACGATAACTGAAACTAAGGATTTACTCATATGGACAGAATTAATTCCAGTACTTCACTTTGGTCATTATTGGTCAAATCGTGGTATTGAGGCAGGCAGCAAATCCGCTCTGAAATATCCTCGCTTATCGGGCACGATTGGTACTTTACGTAATCAAGATGATTGAGCGAAGGGTTAAAATACCTTCTCAGTTCAATGCCTTTTTCCGTGGCTAAATCTATGGCTTTTTGCACTTTCAATGAATTCGAGAAAATCACGGGAAAATAAGCGCCATTGTAGCCATCTTCATCCCTGAGTGAAACCGTCTTCAATTCACTTCCTTCTATTCCCTTTCGGTAAAAATTCCACTGCGTTCTCCTCTGATCAATCAACTCAGCAGCTACTTCCAGATTTAGCAGCCCCATCGCTGAGTGGAACTCACACATTTTCCCGTTGATGCCTACTCCGTCAAATTCATTTACGCCGACGTGGCCGAAATTTCTAAATCGATCGATTTTTCCCTTTCCTTCCGATGATTTGCAAAAGAGAGCTCCGCCATTTACCGTGTGGAAGAGCTTGGTAGCGTGAAAGCTCAAAACTGATATATCTCCATACGCCAAGACGGATTTATCTCCGTATGTGGTGCCAAAGGCATGGGCCCCGTCAAAGAACAAGGGGATTCCGTGCTTAGCCGAAAGGTGCTCCAACGCCTCTATATCACAGGGGTTCCCGTAGACATGAGTAGCTAAAATGGCTTTGGTCTTAGGTCCGATGTTCTTCTCGACTTCAGCAGGGTCAATGCAAAGCGTATCTGGCTCGACATCAGCAAAAATTGGTTCAAAGCCTTCCCAGACGATGGCCGAAGTTGTGGCCACATAAGAAAACGGGCTCGTGATAATTTCCCCGCCCGGCTCCAGGGTTTTTAGTGCCAATTGAAGCGCCATGGTTCCGCTGGTCACCACCGAAGTGTGACTCGTACCTAAGAAATGCTCCAAGTCTTTTTCGAAACATTGAAGAAAATCCCCATTATTCGTCAGCCATTGGTTATCCCAAATCTGATCTACCATTTCCTTGTAGCGCTCAATGGACGGCAAAAAGGGTTTTGTTACAGGGATTCTCATATTTTCACCGTTTTGTTTAGCCAAGGCATTTCATCGATCAAAGGCTCAATTTCTAAAAAGGCTGAAAGCTTCGATACAGCTATCTCTTCTCCCACATTCAGCACCAATAGATTCTTGCGATTTTCAAAGGCATCAGTGACTTCTGCATGATGTTTATGGTATGTTTCGATCAAGCTTTCCCGATTGTATGGATCTTTTTCGGGACTTCCGTAAAGCGCTCGATTGGCCTGCCAAGCAAATCCTTTGTAGCGGTATTTCGCATTCATCAGCAGTTCTTTCGTCAGTGGCTTCCCGAAAACACTTTCGTGAAAACGGACCAGCGATTCGTACCAAACATCAGCACTATCGCGAACCGTCAGAATATACTTGGCATCAGGATAAGCGTTCAGTAATATGCTGTAGCAACCGGGCACACTAAATGGCAGGTCTTGAAAAAAATCGGCCGTCTCACAAAAATCAAGGATGGTTTGAAAATTTCCCGCTGAAAAATCGCTCAAGAGCAACTCACCTTTGACTTGATCGCCACACCTAAATCCATGAATCTCCATGAACTTCTCCAATGAAGTAGTTCCCGTCTTGTTCAATCCAATGCAAAAAACCTTTTCTTTCGGTTTCTCAGCCATCCTATATTTGTCTGAAGTAAAGTTCCAAATATCTTGAAAGTTTCGGTAATCATCCCTTTGTACAATCAGGCGCGCTTTGTGAAGAGGGCTGTCGAGAGTGCATTGAGCCAGCCCGAGACCGCCGAAGTCTTGGTGATCGACGACGGATCAGCCGATGATGGAGCGACTTTGGTTAAGACTACCTTTGGAAATGACGACCGAGTAAAGTGCCTGCTACACCCAAAAGGCGGGCGACTTGGGGCAGGTGCAGCCCGTAATCTCGGAATCAAAAACGCCACCCAACCTTTTCTCGCTTTCTTGGATGCCGACGACTTTATGTTGCCTCATCGCTTTGCGCGCACCCGCGAACTTTTCACCAAGCATCCCGATGCGGATGGCGTTTTTGAAGCTTTGGGGCAGGAGGGAACCGATCAGGTCACCATGCTCCTAACCCACGGCAACCCCGATGCCCTCTTTCAAGAAATGGAGCCTTTCGGCAAAAACGGCCACTTCTCCGTTTGTGGCCTCACCGTGAAGGCTCACGCCGCAAGAGAAACGGGCGGTTTTTCTGAACGACTCGAAATTGGAGAGGACACCGAATGGCTTGCGAGGCTCGTCCTCACCCACAAAATCTATTGCGGAGATTTGAAGAAAGCCGTCGCCATGAGAACCGTCGATGGCAGAAATACCACCTCGGTGAGTCAACGCGCTGCTACCGACAAAGTGCTGATGGCAGCCATGCTCTTGGTTTGGGCCAAAACAGTAGGTCAACCAGAATCCGTCCAGCGCATTTTGCTTGACCTCTACCTCAAATACCACTACGAGGAGAACCGACTGCTTTCAAAAAAATCGCCGCTAAGCAGGAAGCGCGCCGATTTCAAAGCTGCCCTCTTTATCATGAAAACGAGTTCTGACTTTTTGAAAATTCCCAAAGTGCGCTATTTCTTCAAAACGG
>CAZKXG010000190.1:0-424 GCA_964556465.1 uncultured Cryomorphaceae bacterium
TTCGGCTCCCGCTGCTTGTATGGCCAAGTCAAATCCGGTAAAGGTATTATGGTCGATTTCCGCTTCGGGGCAGGGTGTTCCGTATGCCACAAGCACATTGCAAGGAGAGGATACCGTAAAGTTGGCATCGATGGTTCCAATGGCTCCCTGAGCATCTTGGGTGTTAGGACCTGATTGTAGATTTCTGAAATCACAACCCAATACCCTGACCCCTTTTACCTTGTACATCGTGATCATATCAAAATTGCCTTCATCAGGTATAAGGTAGTCATCGTTATTCTCGAATACACAATTTCTAAAGTAGCTTCGATTGGCCGCCTCATATCCATTGTTTTGAATGTTTTGATATGCCAAGAATTCGACTGATCGCTTGTTGTTTACGAAATACGAATTGGTGGCCTGAATATATCCTCCTGACATTCCC
>CAZKXG010000190.1:434-1166 GCA_964556465.1 uncultured Cryomorphaceae bacterium
TTAACTCCGTTTCGAGCATTGGTGAGCAAGGCTTCATTTTTCATAATAAGGCGCCCTTGATTCAAGGCAGTCTGCTTTAAGTTGGTATTCCCCCATACTTCGATACCTCGCCACATATCGTCACAATAATTGGTAAGCACACCGCCATCCAATTCAAGCAATCCACCCGGTTCAACAATGATTTTTGCATCAGGGTGCATTCTCAGGGTGCAGGTTACTTTTAAATGACCTCCATCTTTCACAGTTATAGGTCTGTACATCTTACGGTCGATATCCCAGGTCTCATTTCCTGTGATTTCGATAGGCGTTGACGAGTAGCTGGAAAGAGTCGTTTTGGAGCGTAAGCTGCTATGTCTTATGGCTCTGTGAATTTTACCCACTTCACTCGGCGGTAGATATCGTGGCTGTCCTGCTCCAGTTTGATGCATTATAGAATGATCACAATCATTGGTTCCATGAAACTCATTGTAATGATGAAGGCCCAAACAGTGACCAACCTCATGCGCAATCTCACGCGCGGTTGAATATATGAACCATCCTTTTATAGTGGGATCCCATGCATCATTTGGATATTCAGTAGAGAAAGGCAGATTATCCCTCATAGATACATACTTGCTGTATTTATTTGGAAGATGCATATACTCCACTCTATCAAGATCGGAAAAACTTGGTAAGGTGGCGTTATTTGGAAAGCAGCCCGTGCTGCCTTGTCCATTTAGTACCTCAAGTAAA
>CAZKXG010000190.1:1294-3397 GCA_964556465.1 uncultured Cryomorphaceae bacterium
ATGAAGCTGTGCAAGCTGTTTGTGCTTCGTCGAAAAGTTCGGTGTCATCAATAAAGACAGGAACAAACTCGAATTGAATTTTTGAATTATCAACGAAAGGCGCAGACATATCTTCGCAGACAGCATCATTTCCTACGTATTCAGGCTCGTCCAAAGAAGAATAAACCCAGTTCACGGTTGATTCAATTTCATCCCATACATCCATTGCTTCCTGATCTGAAGGATCAAAGTGGCCCCAACCATTGTCATCTCTAATAAAAAGCAGGTTTACTTTAACTGTCAAAACAGGATCATCTGCAGTCGGGATATATGGCACGTGCTCACTGGCATCAGTGAAGGCCCAAGTGAGACTTTGACAGGATTGACTCTCACCACCTAAATAGCTAGGTTCAGGGATTGGAACCGGTGTTGCACAGCCATTATAAAATTCAGGAGGGTAAGTTTGGGCTAATACACCAAAGCTTACCAAGGTTAGAATAAGCGAGAGAAAGAAAGAGACTTTGTGTGAGAAAGTTGTTTGCATTAGTTCTATTGGTTTTAAGATTTATCCAAAAATACCGGTTGCATTTCTTGGAAAAAATACTCCAAAAGGCGTATCTTTTGTTCACCAAAAACCAATCGCCATGAAACAATACACTACGGGTGAGACCGTCAAACTCAGGAGAAAGTTAGCCAAATTAAAGCATCAAGGTCTGGAAGGGTTAAGCTATGCCCAATCGCAAATCTTTAAAATGTGTGAGACCATCGACTGCGGTTCTTATATCTGCAATTTATCAACGGGGCAGATTGAAGAATCCTACGGCTTGGCACTCGGCTTAGGGGATCAACGGAAGCTATACTCCGTGGAGGAATTGGATCGTCTCACACATCCCATGGATCGAAAGAAGATTCACGGTATTTTAGAAGCGTTGTATGAGCTGGGCAAGGAGAAATTGATTACCAGTCAAGATCGGCTTTCCTGTACTTATCGAACAAGAATCAAGAATAAGCATATCCGCATAAACAGAAAGTCGGGTTTGGCCGTCAAAGAAAGTACAGGAGAAGTATTGAACTGGTCAAATCTTTATGCATTGCAAAATCAAGACGCTCCAGACAAGCTAATTTTCAGTTGGAGCGGCTTGAATCTTCGCCAAACTGAATTAATCGAGCATCTGAATAGCATAAAGAACTCGATTTTTACGCGTAAGGAGCTCGAGGTTCTTAATAATTTGAATAACGGAGAGGGCACAAAAGAGGCAGTTGAAACACTTCATATAAGTGAAGGAACCTATAAGAAGCACTTGAGTCATATGTAAAAAAAAACAGGCACGAAGAATCGAATGCAACTCTTGAAATTTTTCGAGCGAAATGTCAAGGACTGACCATGCAAACAGAAAAACTGAACGGGATATACAGTATTAGGTATTGAGTATGGAAATTTGACCTTAAGATCACTCAAAACCAACTTCTAAAATCGACATTCGTCCATCCTTTCGGCTGCGCTCAAGACAAGCGGTGTTCGATCTTCCATTGCAGGTTCAACATTGCCAGCCCTGTGATCAGCTTCCAGGTGGTCAGATCTTCAACGGTGACTTTCGTGTTTATTCTTTTTTCCACAAAAAGGGGCCCTCAGCTATAACCTTTAATTGTGAAAAGATCTTAATCATCCCTCTGAGCGAGGATTTTTCCGTTTTTTACATCCACAAACATATTTATGATGAATCGTTATCTTCTTCTTTTTTGCCTGTTTTCTCTTTCGTTAATCACATCGGCTCAAGACTCTGACTCACCTTTATGGCTCCGATATCCAGCCATTTCTCCAGATGGTAGTAAAATTGCATTCGCCTATCAAGGAGATATTTACACCGTTTCAATCTCAGGCGGTGAGGCTAGAAGACTGACGATCCATGAGGCATATGAGAGTGAACCGATATGGAGTCCCGACGGAAAACACATCGCTTACCTCTCTGAATGTTTGAAGTTTTCAATTTGGCAGTAACCTCGACGTCTGTGAAATTTCCGCACCAGTCCTTTCAGCCCATGTCCAACGAATTACTCCATCTGTATCGATACTGACCTTTACCGCTTGCCGGAGCCAGTTTGAGCTCCAAGCAGGTCCCCATC
>CAZKXG010000190.1:3407-6944 GCA_964556465.1 uncultured Cryomorphaceae bacterium
AAGGAGGTACTCCAAACCGATTGACTTTTCACTCTGCCAACGATGTAGCGTTCGACTTCGGCCCCGACGGCAAAAGTGTTATTTATGGTTCTTCCAGAGTGGATGATTCGCATTCTGTGCTTTTTCCGTCAGGCGTTCTACCTGAATTGTATTTTGTTTCTACAGAAGGCGGACGAGAAGAACAAGTATTGACCACACCGGCAATTGCAGCCAAATACAATGAGTCAGGAAATATGATCGTTTTCCACGACCGCAAAGGTTACGAAGATGAATACAGGAAGCACCACGTATCTTCTGTAACTCGCGATATCTGGACCTATAATTTTGACAATGAAGAATACAATAAGCTCACATCTTGGCGTGGCGAAGATCGCAACCCCGTTTGGGGAACTGCCAATCAGGTTTTTTTCACCTCCGAAAGATCAGGCTCATTCAACGTCTGGAAAGGAACTCTCGCAGGTGATTCGTTGACCTATTTAAAACAAGTCTCGAACTTGGAAAAACACCCTGTACGGTCACTATCCAGAGCAGACAATGGAATGTTATGTTTCAGATATGACGGTGAAATATATACCCAACTCGAACCCAACCAACCAAAAAAAGTAAACATCACGATAAGGACCGATCGACGCTACAACGAAGCAGTGGTAGAGTTGATCAATGGAAATGCCAGTGATTTTGAGGTTTCTCCTAATGGAAAAGAAATAGCCTTTATCGTAAGAGGAGAAGTTTTCGTAACAGCGACAGATTATTCTAAGACAAAGAGAATTACAGACACTCCCGAGCAAGAGCGCGGCCTTGACTTTAATAGCGACGGGTCGAAATTGCTCTACAATGGTGAGCGTAACGGCAGCTGGAATGTATACGAAGCTAGTCTGGGCAGGGAAGAAGACAAGTATTTTTACAATGCAACGGTGATTGAAGAAAAGCCTATTGTCAATACTGATGCGGAAGAATTTCAAGCCAGCTATTCACCAAATGATGAAGAGGTAGCTTACCTGGAGGAGCGAACTACATTGAAAGTGATCAACCTCAAATCGGGAATGACTCGAACGGTAGTACCCGGAGAGTACTCCTACTCTTATTCAGATGGCGACCAATACTACACTTGGTCACCGGACTCAAAGTGGCTACTGGTTCAGTTTTTTGACAACAACCGTTGGAATGACCAAGTAGGATTGGTAAAAGCAACGGGCAAAGAAGAGCCGATAAATTTGACCAAAAGTGGTTACAGCAATAGCCGTCCCAAATTCGGGATGAAGGGCGAGGTGGTCTACTGGGCTTCCGATAAAGCGGGCTTTCGCTCGCATGGGAGCTGGGGCAGTCAAAGCGATGTTTACGCACTCTTTTTAACGGAAAACGCCTTTAAGAAATTTACACTCGACAAAGCTGATTACGAGCTATGGAAGGAAGAACAAAAAGACAAAAAGAAGAAAGAGGAGAAAGAGGAAAACGACGAAGATGAGAAGGACAAAAAGAAGGATGAGGAAGACGAAGAAGAGGTAAAGGATATAACTGTTGACTGGGAAGGACTGGATGATCGTAAAGTTCGAATGACGATATTCTCATCATTCCTCGCCGACTTTGTCTTGGACGACGATGGTGAAAATCTTTATTTTATGGCAAGCACGGGCGAAGGATTTGACCTCTGGAAAACCCAATTTAAAGACAAGGAAACCAAGATTTTCACCAAATTGGATGGCGGCTATTCAGATATTCAGTTTGATAAAAAGTTCGAACATCTCTTCGTCAATTCAAAAGGTAGCTTGAAAAAGATCACCGTGAAAGACGGAAAGTCTGAAGGTATCTCATTCTCTTCGGAAATGAACCTAAACACTGACGCAGAAAGGGCTTATCTCTTCGAGCATGCTTGGAGACAATTTAAGAAGAAGTTCTATTTGGAAGATTTACACGGAGTAGATTGGGATTATTATAAAGCCGAATACTCGAAGTATTTACCATACATCAATAACCCGTATGACTTTGCCGATATGCTATCTGAAATGTTAGGTGAAGTCAATGCCTCACACACTGGTGGAAGGTATCGTTCCGGGGACAGTAAGGGGGACAGAACGGCATCTTTGGGTTTACTCTATGACGACTCCTATCAGGGCGACGGACTGAAAATTGCCGAGATATTGGGAAAAAGCCCGGTGATCAATGAAGAACGAAAAGTGAAACAGGGAGTGGTGATTGAAAAAATAAATGGTGAGTCTATTTTAAGAAATGAAAATTACTACCCGCTACTCAATCGAAAGGCAGGAGACAAAATGCTTCTTTCTTATTTCAACCCCGAGTCGGGAGAAAGATGGGAAGAAGTGGTAGAGCCTATCGATCGAGGGCGAGAAAACCAATTGCTCTATGAACGATGGATTGAAAGCCGAGAGGCTCAGGTAGATAGCTTAAGCGGAGGAAAAATCGGATACGTGCATGTAAGAGGAATGAATTCATCTAGCTTTCGCGAAGTGTATGAGAAAGCACTTGGAAAACACAATAAAAAGCTAGGTCTCATCGTCGATACCAGATTCAACGGTGGTGGCTGGCTACATGATGATTTGGCGACCTTCCTAAGCGGCGAAGCTTATCTCCAATTCTTACCCCGAGGTCAAGACAATATGGGTGGCGAGCCTTTGGGAAAATGGACAAAACCAAGTTGCGTGCTAATGAGCGAAAGCAATTACTCAGATGCGCATATGTTTCCTTACACGTACAAGTTCTTTGAGATTGGAAAGCTGATAGGAACTCCTGTGGCGGGAACAGGGACGGCCGTGTGGTGGGAACGCATGCAAGATGGAACCGTATTTGGAATTCCCCAAGTAGGAATGAAGGATGTCCGAACGGGCGAATTGATGGAAAACAATGAACTTCAGCCCGATATTCTAATATACAATGAGCCGGGCATGGCATCACAAGGGGTTGACCAGCAATTGGAGGCTGGCGTGAAACACTTACTGGAAATTGCAGCAAAGAAAGAGTAGCCTAGGTTTTACAAGACTGTGATAACTCATACCTTCACGACATGAAAGTATTATTCGTTTGTCTGGGCAATATTTGCCGCAGCCCTATGGCTGAGGGAGTATTGCGCTCAAAAGCAAAAGAAAGAGGTATTTCCATGGAAATTGACTCTTCAGGCACCGGAGACTGGCATGTAGGAGAAGCTCCTGACAACAGGGCTCAACAATGCATGAAAGAGTTAGGAGATGATATTTCTGATCTGCGGGCGAGGCAATTCAAAAAAGATGATTTCAATTATTACGATCGCATCTTTGTAATGGATCGGAGTAATTACCAAAATGTGGTAGCCTTGGCCAACGATAGTATGGAAAAAGAAAAGGTGGAGCTCTTTTTAAACTTGAGTCAGCCAGGAGAAAATCGCGAAGTTCCAGATCCTTATTTTGGTGGAACCGAAGGTTTCAAAAGAGTCTACGATATGCTGGATGAAGCGGCAGAATCATTCTTGAATCAAGTTGATGAGTAAGCTCGGAAAACTCCATCTCATCCCTACCCTCTTGGGTGAAACGAATCCCGAAAGGGTAG
>CAZKXG010000191.1:0-6905 GCA_964556465.1 uncultured Cryomorphaceae bacterium
CCATTTATCAGCCAGAGGATACGTAAAACCAATAACCAAAACACATAGACCAACTATGTTGACCACAGATCTTTCGTTGATAGAAGATCCTGAGTACCGCGTGATTTCTAAACGGTTCTTGGATAATCCGGAAGAATTTGAAGAGGCTTTCGCTCGCGCTTGGTTTAAATTGACGCACCGTGATATGGGGCCGAAAGCTCGTTTGATTGGTCCTGAAGTACCCGAAGAAGATTTCTTATGGCAAGATCCTGTTCCTGCTCTAGACCACAAAGTGATCGATGGAAAAGATATCGAAGGTTTAAAATCACAGATATTGAAATCAGGCCTATCCGTTGGCGAATTGGTTTCAACGGCTTGGGCATCTGCAGCTACATTCAGAGGTTCTGATATGAAAGGTGGTGCCAATGGTGCACGCATCCGACTTGAGCCGATGAAAAGCTGGGAATCAAATAATCCACAGCAGCTGAGTAAAGTCTTGACCACTTTGGAAAGCATCCAAATGGACTTCAACAAAAAGAATAAGGATAAGCAAGTATCCATGGCCGATTTGATTGTACTCGGAGGTTCAGCAGCAGTAGAGAAAGCGGCCAAAGACGCGGGCTACGAAGTGAAAGTGCCTTTTACTCCCGGTAGAATGGATGCCACTCAAGAACAAACAGATCCTTCTTCAGTGGCTGTGCTGGAGCCGATGGCCGATGGTTTTAGAAACTATACCAAGACGCAGTACACGCTTCCTCCTGAAGCGCTCTTGATCGATAAGGCACAGTTAATGAGATGACTGTTTTGATAGGGGGTATGCGCGCCATGGGTGCCAACTACGATGGATCAGAATACGGTGTTTTTACAGACAGGCCGGGGCAATTGACGAACGATTACTTTGTGAACTTGCTCAGCATGGACAACAAGTGGGAGCCGACTACTGAAACGAAAGAAATGTTTGTGGGTAAAGACCGCAAAACGGGCGAGGAGAAATGGAAAGCTACGCGAGTTGACCTGATTTTCGGATCAAATTCTGAACTCAGAGCCCTAGCCGAAGTTTACGCCGCTTCTGATGCGAATCAGAAAATGGTGAATGACTTCGTGCAAGCATGGGTAAAAGTAATGGAGCTTGATCGCTACGACTTGCTCTAAGCAGAATTCAATCATTTGAAATTGAAAAGCCGATGTTATCATCGGCTTTTTTTTTGAAACTATATTGGTCATCTTCAAACTCCGGTATGTATTTCTTTGCTAAATCAATATCCACGTCTGCACTCTTTGTTGTTTTTTGCATCGGTATTCAATCATGCGTAGACAGAAATCCATTAAAAAAGTCAGGTGAATCTTTGGTTGCAGACAGTGTAAGTCTAAACAGTTTTCTCGATACCATAAATACCTCTCCCAAAGACTTTCTGATAAATAAATTGTCTAGCCATGAGCTGGTTCTTTATGGAGATATTCATTTTAGAAAATGGTCATGGGAACTCCAGCGAAACCTCATTAAAGACGATCGTTTTGCCGAACAAGCAGGCACAATTTTTATGGAGCTGGGATCTGATAAACAAAGTGTGATTGATCAATTCTACTCATTGGATGTCATCAATGAGAACTTGTTGCTCGAAGTATTTCAAGACTATAAGTTCGATGGCTGGGATGAAAAAGGGAAGTATATGTTTTTGGTTGATTTATGGCATGTCAACCAATCGCTACCACAAGAGAAAAAGATCAAGCTGTACTTTGTTGATACCCCACGACCTTACAGAAGTATCTATTCAATTGACAGTCTGAACTCACTTTCAAATGCTTTTGACAGAAACGAATATATGGCTGAAAATGTACTTCGTGTAATGTCTCAAAAAACTGATAACCGAGCCGCCTTTTTTACGGTTGGAACCTCGCATATCACTAAATCGATAGACTCTTCTGCCGGTGCGATAATTCGCGAAGAACTTGGTGAGGCTGCTACGTACTTCGTGTTCTTGCATAGTCCGCAAATGGACAATTCGATTGATATTCCAGATCGTTTGCATCAGGGAATTTTTGACCGGGATTTTTGCAAACGCGGTAACAAACCCTTGGGTTTCGATATATCGAACAGCCCTGTTGGAACGGCTCCTTTTGATGGTTTGCATGGCTATGAAACGAGTGGTTCTTACTCCGATAATTACGACGGCTATATCTTTCTGGGTTCTTTAGATACAGAGCCTGAAGGAGAGATCTTATTTGAAATTTACACCGACGATTTTATCGAAGAACTCAATAGGAGGTACGCCCTTCGCGATTCTGACGTGGCCGACTGGTGGGAAATTGAAGATGGATCGAAAGAGGGAATAATCGAGTATTTAAAATCTACCGCTAATGTCAAAAGATGGGAGGGAATTATTGAGCCTATAGAAGGCTGTGAAAATGATTAATCCTTTCACCATCCGCATATACGTTCTGGTAATCTAACTATCCGATAATGATTGTTTGCTTGGGCAGAAACAGCCGCATCCGAGCAAATGATCATTAACCTATTCTTCAAGAAGGATTTGATTACTTTTCGAATTTATTTTTCGGTACAACCAGATGATCAAACTCTTCCGCCATATAGGCCAACGCATGATTAAAGAAAATAGGGTTTCGAAATATCTGCTATACGCCGTTGGCGAAATCATTCTCGTCGTAATCGGGATCTTGATTGCACTGCAAATCAACAATTGGAACGAGTCTCGAAAACTCGAAAATAAAGTTGAAAGTATTTATGCGATTGTGAAAAGTGACCTGCAATTCGATATGGAGAATATTGACTACGTTCTTGAAGCAATGTTACCGGAGGACACCATTCTAGGTATGATATTAGAAGGGCGTATGACTCGTGAACTATACGAGAATTGCGATAATTGTGAATTTGTAGTTGGTGGTTTCCCGGATATCACCTTGAGGTCACGTGGATTGACTTTACTTGAAGAGAACAGTACAATTTTCGACGCGCAGCAGGACAGTCTATTTATTCAAATAAGTGAGTTCTATTCCTATTATTTTACAGAGATAGAAGTAGATATGGAGGAAATTGAGATGGATTACAGCGACAACTTCGCATTTTGGAAGTCCAATAAAACATGGTTTGCTGATACCATCCAAAGTATAAAAAATGATGATTTTGTAGAGTATGCGCTTACCGATCCGGATTACATAAATCGCGTAGCATCATGGCGTAGACTCTATTTTCAAAATTACCTCGGCCACTTGAAAGAGTACAAAGAAAGTGCCTTGATTTTGATAGCAGATCTAGATAAACAAACCAACCAATAGCGGGTAGGAATGACTACCGAAACCAATGATCAAATTCTTTAGACATATCCGTCAACGTATGATAAAAGAAAACAGAGCTTCGAAATACCTGCTTTACGCTATCGGCGAAATCATTCTCGTCGTAATCGGGATATTGATCGCTTTGCAGATCAATAATTGGAATCAAAATGAGAGCAATAAGTCGAGGGAAATAGGGATCCTCAAAGATTTAAACGTTGAGTTTAATAAAAACAAATCGAGCCTCGAAAAATTGATTCATGATCATCAAGGTATGCTTCAAGCAACCCAAGAAATCTTAGCTGTAATAGGAGAACCCGATAATGTGGTTTTAAACCACAACGTGGACAGTTTGCTTTACCTTTCCATTGATTATGACGATTTCAATCCGAATCAGTCTGCAATTGATGAGGCAATAGCCTCGGGAACAATAAGCCTGATTCGGTCAGATTCTCTTCGCGCACTCATCTTTGATTGGGTGAGCGCTATGAATGGCGTAAAGGAATCGTATGCCACGCTCGACGAAATGTGCCAAAACATAACACTTCCTTTTTTTGTAGAGCATGGCTCCATGAGAAACATTGACTATTACGGACTTACTACTGCAAATGGAAAATCTAAATTTGAATCCAGAAACCCGGCACTTTTTCAGAAAGTAGAATTTGAAAACTTGATGGACAATCAATCGTGGGCTCTGACGAATTATCTCAATAAATTGGAAGATTTGGAGACATTGGTCGATGAAATTGTGCATCAGACAAATGGAGAAAATGAAAAGGGTAAATGATCAAATTCTTCCGCCACATCCGCCAAAAGCTACTTATGAAAAGTAAATTCTCCAAATACCTGCTTTACGCCGTTGGCGAAATCATCCTTGTGGTAATCGGGATATTGATTGCCCAACGCACCCCTAATGCATTCCTCTCGTCGTTCCTCCTCGTCGGATGCAGGGAAGGGATCCCCACACTTCAACTATATTAGAGGGACAATGAGTAAAGATTCGTTGCAAATATCGGGAATGCACAACGGGGCACATGCGAAAGTCTTTGCGAACGCTGCAAAGTTGAGGGAGAAGATGACTGAGCCAGAAAAGAAGCTTTGGAAGTATTTACGATTAAAGCCTCAGGGCTTTAAGTTTAGAAGACAGCACCCGATTGGATTGTATGTATTAGACTTCTATTGTCATAAATTGAGAGTTTCTATCGGGTTGGACGGAGGTTACCATCTGACTCGAGAACAAAGGGAAAAGGATCAATCAAGAACACAATACTTAAAAGAGCTAGGTATAAAGGAACACCGCTTTGCCAATAAGGAAGTCTTGCAGCATTTCGAAGCTACAATTGAGAGTATTGAAAAGATCTTGCGCGCTGCCCCCCTTCAGGGTTGGGGTGAGGGAGGGAATAAAACAACTAGTAAATGATCAAATTCTTCCGCCGTATCCGCCAAAACCTTCTTATGAAAAGTAAATTCTCCAAATACCTGCTCTACGCCATTGGCGAAATCATCCTCGTGGTAATCGGGATATTGATTGCTTTGCAAATCAATAATTGGAATGAAGGCCGAAAGGAAGCTAGCTTTGAAATTCAAATTCTCAAGGCATTCAAAGAGTCGCTAGAAACGGATTTATCCGACGTAGATGCCAATATCAATACCCATACTCGTGCACTACACTCACTCGATTCGATTTTGGTTTTATTAGAATCGCTTGAGCCAGTCTCGGATGATTCAGTATCCGAACTCTTTGCCGCTGCCATGATGCCTACTCGTTTTGTCCACTCTACAAGTGCTTTTGAATCGCTTAAAGCCAAAGGAGTGAATATCATTTCGAACCCTGTTTTGCAGAAAAAAATTGTTGATGTATACGATTCACAATACGGCCTCTTTTTGCTCCAAGAAAACGATTTTGTGGAACAAGTGCTCCTTGGCTATCGCACGGTAATGCCGACTCGTTTCGAAGATTCCTTCGGCTATGACTTAGACTCGAGCGAACTAAAGGGCAATATGACCCCGCTAGATTTTGAGGCATTAAAGACAGATCAGGAATTCTTGTATTACATTAAATCCTTGAGGCACTATACCGACATCAATATAGAATATCACTATGCCAAGTTGAGAGATCACATCGTTGATCTACGGGAAATGATCGATGATGAAATAGAACGAAAGGAGGGATTATGATCAAATTCTTCCATCAAGTCAACAAGAGTAACCGAAATCAGAAATTGAAAAAGTCAAAACGTCTCCTAATGATTAAGATATCCGTATTAAAGAAGCTCTCCTTTTTCTTATGTCTGATTTCCGCTGCGATGCTGATTGGATGCAATTCGAGTGAAAAAAGCACCGATCAAGAGGGTTTGCCTGAGCATGGCGAAAAACGTACCTATCGGGAGTACATAAGTGACACGCTCATCGTCGATTTTTTGAGTGGCAACAGCTATGACATTGTTTTTAAAAGTGACTCTGGTTTTTATTGGGAAAATACGGTAAGTGGCTCCTTTGGAGACCAAAAAGCGAAAACCATTGTCTTGGATGATTATAGAGTTTTAACCCATTGGATTGAAAATGACAGCACGGTAGTGACCATTCACACCGACTTTGAGAACATGACCATCAATGGATTTGAAGCCTTCAACGAGCAGAGATCAATCTATTTGATAGGAGATCTTACGGTGACAGAATAGAAACAAAGCCCTCCGTCGGGATGAATCCACCTTGTTCAATATGCCACATGGGTTTACCCTTTTAATGCGAAATTTGAGGTTCCATGCTCTTTCCTGTTTATGCGTAAGTTAGCAGTCGGGATACGCTATTCATCAAAATGATCAAATTCTTCAGACACATCCGCAGAGCCATGGTAAAAGAGAATCGAGCTTGGAATTACCTTCTTTACGCAATTGGCGAGATTGTGCTGGTAGTTGTGGGGATATTAATTGCCCTTCAAATTAACATTGCGAATGAGAATAGAAAAAGTAGAAATATTGAGAAAACCTATTTGGAAAACATCAAATCCGACTTAGCGCAAAATCTTATCTCCTTGCAATCATTCGCTGCTGAGAGAGTCAAATCAATTCAGGCCACTGACAGTATCTTGACGTATTTCAATAACGAGAAGACCTTGGACCTTGTCGCATTTCATCGGCAGTGCGTAATCGTTATGGTTTGGTTGCCAACAGTGCAACACGACAATACCTACCAGGAATTGCTCAATTCAGGAAACTTATCGGTTATTTCCAATAAAGAGATCAAAGAATACCTTCAAAATATTCAAACAAAGTTTACGAAAAATGGTAACCCTGAACGGTGAACCCAGAACCTGTGAACGCCTGCAGGTTTTAGTCATCCAGGCGCTGAAGACAATCCTGGGGAAAACGATGGGTACCTTTACCTTCCAAGCTCACCTCCACCAGAGCATCCGGGTCGTTGATGGTGGTATCCGGATCGGTTATGATGCCGTGCAGTCCGATGAATTCATCCATGTAGCTTTCCCAGCTTTCATCTTCCGATTTTCTAAATATTTCTACCTTCTGGCCGTGGCGAAAAACCATTGAAGCTCTCCTCTTTTTAGTTAGAATTGTTGGGATCGTCCCAGTTAAACAAGAGCAAAACAGGTTTAACGGGATAAATTTAGATCGTTA
>CAZKXG010000192.1:0-636 GCA_964556465.1 uncultured Cryomorphaceae bacterium
TCAGATGATATCAGTCTAAAAGAGCAGTTAATGGTAGAGGCCTATGTCTATGCCAATGAGCATGTAAATCATGTTAAAGTAGCACAGATACATGACGACGGTGAAGCAGATTTAGTTCCTGTAAATGACGCAAGTGTTAAAATTACTCAGGGAAATCTAAGCGCTAACCTTGTCTTGAAGAGTGCAGCGGAAGGTATTTATGAAATCGGTGACCCCGAAATCGTTTTTTCGGGACCAGAGCCTTTAACCCTTGAGATTACTTATAACGGAAAAACATATAGGTCAACTACTACATTCCCTTCTGCTATTGACAGCCTCAGCATTACCAACGATTATATAAACATTAGCGAAGCGGTTAATGACCAAATTGCTCTGACTACTTTGAGTTGGATTGATGCAGGAGATAGTGAAAGATATTGCGTCTTTTCTCGGGGAACTAACACTGATACTTCTTCCACCTATGCTATTCAAGCATCATATGACAGTCCTCTTCTTGGGTTGAACAGTGGGCATATGGTCGACCTCTATCCCGACCACTTCACGCATATCGGGAGCTACCAACTTTATGTAACAGCAGTCAATGAAGAATATATTCAGATGTATAATCAGATCGATATTGTATTAGATCCATTTCCT
>CAZKXG010000192.1:646-4008 GCA_964556465.1 uncultured Cryomorphaceae bacterium
GTTCGTTCAGAGACACCGACGAGAAGCAGGTTGTCTCTGACGACGAGGACGTCACCGCCCTCGAGACGTACGTCGCCCCGGGATCTACGCGGGGCCCCTTCGAACATAGAAGGAGCTTGGGGTGTCTTTACCGCTTTTAACGGTCTTTCTGTGGACATTACCGTAGAATAATCTTTTTCTCTGAGTAGGGTAAAACTTTGAGCGTGTGTATAACTGACGCAAACATCAGGAAATACACACAATCAAGTGGAACAAGATTTTAATTCTAAGTTAGATTTTCTTCTCAATGAGAATCGGCTCTCCTTCTCAACTTCTCAAGAAGACGCGAGAAGTCGAGTAATGAGAAGAGTCGAAAAGACAGAAAAGGTCATTCCGCTGTACAGATCCAAAAATGTCTATTCGAAATTGGCAGTTGCCGCTTCAATAGCGATCCTTTTTACTTCCTCAGTAGCATTTTTTGGTTCAGAAACAGTAGAGAATTCAAGCGATTCCGTTTTGGCTCACACGTTACCTGATGGCTCAATCATCTTTATGAACACTAACGCTGAGTTGAGCTACAATGATTTGACATGGACACTGTTTCGAGACCTTGATTTTTCAGGTTCGGGATTTTTCGAAGTAGAGAAAGGAAGCAAATTCAACGTGAACACAGATCTTGGAGTGGTTAGCGTACTTGGAACTTCATTTTCGGTAATTACCAACCATGATGTTCTCAAAGTTTCGTGCAAAACAGGTAAGGTTTTGGTCGAAAATGAGAATAATGTCTCCACGACGCTCACTCCCGGAAAAGGAGTGGAAATGACTGAATCCAATGCTGAAGAGTTTTCGCTAGAAGTAGATTATGTCGATGCTTGGGTCACAGGTACCTACCGATTTGATAACGTAGATATTGATCAAGTACTCAACTCTCTTGAAGATTTTACAAATTTTCAAGTCGAATATCCAGAGGATTTGAGCTTAAACTATAGTGGAGAGTTTTCTACGAATCAATCGATTGAAGAGATTTTAGAAATCGTTTGCAAGCCTTTGGGGCTGACATACGAAATAATTGAAGAAAAAAGTCTTATTCGAATCACAAACAAATAAAGCCATGCTTAAAGAACTCAACAAAATCAGAATGAATCTTAAAGCCAACAAGATTTACGGGGGCATGACTCCTCTTTGGGATGAATACTACGTAGAGGCTCAAAACAAGAAATTCAAAAATAAATGGGACAAGGTTCGTTCAACGAGCAAATAATCCCGAATAAACGTTAAATGCTCCATCGGCATGGGGGTTAATTCCCAAACAGATGTATATACAATGTATGGGAGTGGTTACCCATGCATCTTCATAGTAGTTTTATTGGTTAGTTTAAAGGGTGCTCATACGGGCACCCTTTTTTTATCCTATTTGAGCCACTATCCTTCCCGAGGTTTCCCCACCCAGGATTTCTTCCATATAATCAGGAATGTCTTCAAGGGAAACAATTTTACACATATCACTTAATCCATCGGGCCGATAGGTAGTGGCAAGAAGGTACCAAATCCTCTTTCTCAATTCGATAGGCGTTTCAGCGCTATCCACGCCAAGAATATTCACCCCGTTCAGAATGAAAGGGTATACGGTCGTTTGCAAATCATGAGAACTCACCAATCCACAAACGGCAATAGACCCTTCTTTTCCGCACGCTTTAATCAAGGTTGCCAGCGTATTGCCGCCTACAGTATCAATCCCACCTGCCCATTTTGCAGAAAGAAGTGGTTTCCCTGATTCATCACTTGCCTGTTCACGGCTGATGCATCTTTTGGCTCCGATGCTTTTCAGCCAAGAAAAATGCTCTTGCTTTCCGCTAGAAGCGATCACCCTATATCCTCGCTTTGCCAAAATGGCCACCGCCATGGACCCCACCCCGCCCGAAGCTCCAGTTACCACTAGCTCTCCCATCTCGGGGTTTTGGCCCGACATCTCCATTTTGTGAAGAGCCAAGGCGGCCGTGAAAGCAGCCGTTCCCATAATCATCGCGTCTTTCAGGGATAAGCCTTCCGGCAATGGAACTACCCACCCCGAGGGGACGGAAATGTACTCCGCAAATCCGCCTTTGGTATTCATTCCCAAGTCGAATGAAGTCACAATAACTTCTTGACCGACCTTAAATTGAGCCGAAGAACTCTTTTCAACTATACCCGAAGCGTCTACTCCCGGAGTATGAGGGAACTTTCTTGTAATGCCCCTGTGACCTGAAGCTGAAAGGGCGTCTTTGTAATTAAGACCGGCATAAGAGACCTTGATCAGCACTTCGTTTTCGGGAAGAAAATCAAACGGAACCTCTTCTATTCTTCTTGAGAACTTCTCCCCCTCTTCCCTTATCACCAATGCTTTGTACGTAGCCATGACTATTTATCGTTTAAGGTCGCAATACACTTGAGCTCAATACCGATTGGGGTGGGTAAGCAGTTAATTTCGACAGTAGTTCGACAAGGTTGATTATCCTTAAAATACTCAGCGTAAATCCTGTTGTATGTCTTGAAGTCATCATTCATATTGGTCAGAAAAACGGTTACATCCACCAGGTTTGCCCAAGAAGAACCAGATGCTTCCAAAATCAGCCGCACATTCTTGAACACTGAATGACATTGAGCCTCGATATCGTAGCTTTGGATCGTCCCGTCCTCATTGAATTCTACACCAGGAATTTTTTTTGTCCCTCTTTCCCTAGGGCCTACTCCACTTAAAAATAACAGGTTACCTACGTTTCGAGCGTGAGGATACAGCCCAACGGGTTCAGGGGCTTTTTCGGAATTGTGCTTTTCGTTCATTAATTTCTTTTTTTCGAATCTACGCAAAGAGCGAAAAATAAACCAACCAAACGACCTTTGACCTGTTAACCACTTATGCGTCTCATCGAATTTACCGAAAAAGGTCTTTACTGTCCTCAAGGAGATTTCTTCATTGATCCGTGGAGACCCGTTGAAAAAGCGGTAATCACCCATGCCCATGCAGATCATTCCAAGTGGGGAATGAAAAACTACTTGACTCATCACCAAAGCATCCCGGTCATGCGGCACCGCCTCGGTGAGATAAACGTAGAAGGGATAGAATACGGGGAGGTTCGCAATATGAATGGCGTAAGTGTCTCTCTTTTTCCTGCAGGCCATATTCCCGGATCAGCACAAGTGCGCGTCGAATACAAGGGAGAAGTTTGGGTCATTACAGGAGATTACAAACTGATTGATGACGGAATATCAACTCCCTTTGAGTCCGTAAAGTGTCACAGCTTGGTGACCGAGTCCACCTTTGGGCTACCCGTTTACAAATGGAAGCCTCAAGAAATTGTATTTGATGAAATGAATGACTGGTGGAAAACAAATCGCGAACAGGG
>CAZKXG010000192.1:4081-6886 GCA_964556465.1 uncultured Cryomorphaceae bacterium
CTTCAATCGGCCCTATTCTTCTTCATGGCGCGATTCACAACAGCAACTTGGCATTGGAAAAAGCCGGGCTTGTATTTCCCGAAACCGAATTGATTACCAAGGATACACCGAAAGAAAAATACCGAGGAGCGTTGATTATTGCACCTCCATCTGCCTTCGGGTCACCGTGGATGAAAAAACTCAAACCCTACAAAGTAGGAACGGCATCAGGATGGATGTCACTGCGCGGAGCCCGCCGGCGTCGGAATGTAGACCGTGGTTTCGTCCTTTCCGATCATGCCGATTGGGACGAGCTCAATCAGGCCGTCGAAGCCTCCGAAGCCGAAAAAGTCTATGTGACCCATGGTTATTCCACCATTTTTTCTGATTGGTTAAAATCACAGGGGCTTGATGCCGAGCCCGTGACCACCGAATACGAAGGCGAACTCTCTGAAATAGGAGAAGGGACGAATCAAGAAAAGGAGGTGGAATGAAGGACTTTGGCGAACTGGTTCTGGCCCTTGATGCCACCACAAAGACCAATGACAAGCTGGATTCGATGGTCGCTTTCTTAAATTCTGCTACCGACGCAGATAAGCTTTGGTTCGTTGCTCTCCTTAGCGGGAAAAGACCCAAAAGACCAATCAAGACGAGCTTTCTCAGAGAATGGGCGGCGGAGGTTTCAGGCATGCCGTTGTGGCTTCTTGAAGAGTCGTATCACGTAGTGGGCGACTTGGCAGAAACCGTCGCTCTCATTTTACCTGATGTGAAAGAGACGAGCGAAAAATCTCTGGACGATCGGATGGTTGATCTCCTAAATCTCAAGTCGCTAGAGGAAGAAGAAGTCAAGGAATATATCCTCTCAGCGTGGGCCGAAATGAACAAGACCGAGCGGTTCGTCTTCAACAAACTTATCACGGGCGGATTTCGAATAGGAGTCTCGCAAAAGCTGATCGTACGCGCCTTGTCGAGACATCTCGAAGAAGAAGAAAACCTCATCGCACACCGTCTGATGGGTGATTGGAGCCCCCAGAATACCACTTTCGAAAAGCTGCTTGTGGAGCCCGACGAAAACGAAAACCTTTCTCGCCCCTACCCTTTTTATTTGGCTTACCCGTTGGAAGAAGTTCCAGAGAATTTGGGCAACGTGAATGAGTGGCAAATAGAGTACAAGTGGGATGGAATCCGAGGTCAACTGATTCTTCGAAACGGAGAAGTTTTTGTTTGGAGCCGAGGCGAGGAATTGGTTACTGAGCGCTTTCCCGAATTGGAAAAATTGAAAGACCTTCTCCCAACTGATTGTGTCATTGACGGAGAAATAATGGGTTTTAAAGATGGCGTTCCTTTGACATTCAATCACCTACAAACAAGGATAGGGCGAAAGAAAGTCTCCAAGAAAATTCTGGAAGATTCTCCAGTAGTGATGATCGCTTATGATGTTTTGGAAAAAAACGGGAAAGATCTACGAGAAACTTCAATGGAAGAAAGACGAGTCATACTGGAAGAAATAGTCGAAAACACTACCGCCGATACGCTATTAATCAGTCAAAAAATCGAACCAGAGTCTTGGCAGGTAGCTGCCGAAATTCGCGAAAAAAGCAGAGAGGTTTTGAGCGAAGGTTTAATGCTGAAGCGGAAAAATAGCACTTACAAAGTCGGTCGCAAACGTGGCGATTGGTACAAGTGGAAAGTTGACCCAATGAGTATCGACGCAGTTATGATTTACGCCATGAGAGGTCACGGTAGGCGAGCTAACCTTTACTCAGATTATACCTTCGCTGTTTGGAATGAAGGGATTCTGGTGCCCTTTGCAAAGGCTTACAGCGGCCTTACGGACAAGGAAATGCAATCGGTGGATCAATTTGTCAAGAAGAATACTTTGGAGCGATTTGGGCCTGTGAGAAGTGTTAAGCCAGAACTCGTTTTTGAAATAGGTTTTGAGGGAATCGCCCCCAGCACTCGTCATAAGTCGGGCATCGCTTTGCGCTTTCCGCGAATACTCAGAAGGCGACTCGATAAAAAGCCCGATGAGGCGAATACGCTGGAAGATTTAAAGGGGATTCTAAAGATGTACAACGCCTAATTTTTTTTGCCAAAGTAAAGCCCCGAAAGGCCCGCGCCGAAAAAGATAAATGAAGTCCAGAGAAGATACTCAGCTTGAGGATATCCTATAACGTGGAGGAAAACGCCAACGATCAAAATAACGCGACCTAGAAAATAGGCATAGGCCGTAAATCGTTTTTCCTCAGATCTTCTCAGTCTGATAAAAGCGGCTATGAAAAGCAATATCATTCCCAGAAGCAAGGCAGGCTGGCCAAATGGCCAATACAAGTAATCTGATAGAAACCAATAGATAAATAAGAGCAGAGCAATTCCATAAACCAAATACACATTGAGTCCTTGGTTTGGCTTTTTTCTTAAGTCTAATATTTCGTCTTCTTCGCTCATAAAAAAAGGCGCATAAAGCGCCTTTGAATATCGTAATTCAGAGTGATTTATTTCCCCGGAGAAACATTTGCTTTCAAATACTCGCGGTTCATTCGTGCGATATTCTCTAAGCTGATGCCTTTCGGACATTCTACTTCGCAAGCACCAGTAACAGAGCAGTTACCAAAGCCTTCTTTGTCCATTTGTGAAACCATGTTCTTCACGCGCTCATTGGCCTCTACCTCTCCTTGTGGAAGAAGTGAAAGCTGAGATACCTTGGCTGAAACGAATAGCATCGCCGAAGCGTTTTTACACGTTGCCACACAAGCTCCACAACCGATACAAGTAGCTGCGTCAAAAGCCATATCAGCATCTTCTTTCGGCACAGGTATGGCATTT
>CAZKXG010000193.1:0-648 GCA_964556465.1 uncultured Cryomorphaceae bacterium
GGGAGCTTTTCCATTTACCTCGTATGGTATCTACGCCCACTAATAAGTCGCAAGCTGGCCTTGAAAAAGTTAGAGGCAAGAGTCGGCTTCGGTCTACATCAATGAGAAATGTCTTCATGGAACCAAAAGAAAACAAAAAAGCCTTCCCTATGAAGAGAAGGCTTCTAAAAAAACGATTATGTCGAAATTATTTCTTTTCGAATTTTGCGTAACGCTTACGGAATTTATCAACCCGACCTGCGGTATCGACAAGTTGCATTTTGCCGGTGAAGTAAGGGTGAGATTCACTTGAAATCTCCAACTTCACTAATGGATATTCGTTTCCGTCCTCCCATTTGATGGTATCTTTCGACTCAACGGTTGAGCGTGATAGAAAGGCGAAATCTGCTGCGATGTCCTTAAATACCACTAATCTATAATCTTCAGGATGAATTCCTTTTCTCATGACACTATTATTATTCGGGCTGCAAATGTACGCAAACCTTTTAATTCTAAAAATACTCTGAGCAAAATTGTAATATTGTCGTCAGAAAAGGAGTTATAGCCTAGTGGAAATTCGATTCAAGCGGTTTTATTACCCAACTATTATAGCCATTCTTCTTCTTGCGTTTCTCATCACCGGTTGCGACAAAGAAGAGTTTAACACAT
>CAZKXG010000193.1:658-2500 GCA_964556465.1 uncultured Cryomorphaceae bacterium
CGGCTTTATACGTTTAAAAAGCGGCAGGTCATAGACCGAGGCAGCCCCTTTTTTCTTTTTTAGAATCTCCGTGATCGATTCCTGTGATAATTATGATCCTTTCCGGCTTAACGCCGACGGTATTTCAGGTTCAACCGTTAGAGACATCGAAATCGGGCCGAATGATAGCGCCTTTGTTTTTGTTGAAGTAACCATCGATCCTGCACAGCTTTGTTCAGCTCTGGAGCTTGGGGTAATAGAATTTTCGATCAATGGAAATTTGCAATATGTCACGCTTTTTGCCTACGGCCTTGATGCCATCTTTTATACTCCTACCGTCTTTCCTACCAACGGACTTCCGGCTTACACTTTGATAGATCCCGATCCGTGCGCTACAATCACATGGACCGCCGAAAAACCCATCGTTGTCTACGGTTATGCCGTTGTTGATTCGTGTCAGCGATTGATCGTTGAACCGGGAACGCAGGTTTATTTTCATCAAGGTGCAGGTCTGTGGATTTTTCAAGAAGGCTCCATTCAAGTAGGGAGCTCTACGGGTGAGGCCGTTGTATTTCAAGGCGATCGGTTAGAGCCGTTTTTTGATGAAGAACCCGGACAATGGGACCGTATTTGGATTCTCGGAGGAACGGAAAACAACTCTTTTGAGAACACCATTATCAAGAACAACTTTATCGGAATTCAGGTAGAACCCTCTCCATTTGATCCTGGTATTTCTAATTCATTGGTTGATAATAGACTGATTTTAAGAAACGTTGCCATTCGCAATACTTCGGTTGCAGGCATTTTTAGCCGAAACTATCGTATAGAAGCTCAAAACCTCCTCGTTAGTTCCGGGGGGCAAAATCTTTTGGCAGCTACAGGTGCCGGTCAGTACCGATTTGATCAATGCACTTTTGCCAATAATTGGTCGGCATCAACTCGTCAAACCCCTGCTGTATTTCTGACAAACCTTTACCAAGTCGACTCTCAAACCCTCGGGGTAGGGAATGTTTTAAATAGTCGGTTTCGCAACTGCATTTTCTATGGAAATGGCCTCAACGAGCTTGGTTTTGATTTTGAAACGAGTTCCGCGAGTGTTGATTTGGATATCAATAATGCCCTGATCAGAATGCAAGAAGATGACTTTTTGGAACTGGATCAGTCTTATTTCTCCGGAAACATACTTGTTGGCAACGATCCTGGTTTTGTGAATTTCTCTGGCGGTGATTTCCGATTGCGAGAAGATTCAGATGTGAGATTTCAGGGAACCTTTTCAGGGGCACCGACTTCTGATATTGTCGGAACATTTTATGAAAGTCCAAGACCTTTAGGTTGCTTCGAATATTTACCGGAGTAGATTTTAAAGTCCAGCTGTCGGATTTCAGATACCAGAGATTGGATGCTGAAAATTTGTCGCCTTACCTCAGTACCCTATACTAAATACTCAATACCCTCTACTTTAAACATTTCCCAAAAACTCCAACGTGTCCACCCCGTCCGCGTAATCCCATAATTCGGGTTTTTGGCTTTTGCCGAAAGGCACATCGTTCTTGGAAACAATGCACTGAATCTCTTCCGACTGAGCTGAGAGCTTGTCCAATAAGTGATCTTCCTGAGAATATCTCTCATAGAAAAGGGTGCCAACAGGACTGGAAATCTCCTCGCTTTTGCGTAAAAGCAAGAACCCATTGTCAAGTAAATCCTCTTGATTCATCAGCCAAAGGGCTTTGTAGTAGTCGTAGTTATTCGCGTATTTGTTGTGGTTTACAATGGGGTTGTACTCGATGATCGACCCAAAAAAGCGGTCGAGATCAAAGTCATCTTTGAAGCAACCGGCGGCTATGAAAAACCGCTTTTACTCAC
>CAZKXG010000193.1:2510-6272 GCA_964556465.1 uncultured Cryomorphaceae bacterium
GGCCACATTTCTGCATCCCAATCCGAAATAGCTGAAAATATCCTCCCCCAAAAGTTTAAGTTCTTCATCGGTTTCCGTTCCCGATATTACGGCTACCGAATTTCTGTTTTTGCGGATGATGTTTGGGTATTTTCCAAAGTAATACTCGAAATAGCGCGAGCTGTTATTGGAGCCCGTCGCGATGATCGCGTCAATACCGTCCAGCTTTCGGTCTTTCAGCCAGGTGATGTTGAATGTTCCGTTTGAAGAAGTCTCGTTGAAAAGTTCAAAAATGGCAGGGAGCAGCAGTCGGTCTTGGCTCGATAACTTGACCACGGGATGATGTCCGCTTACCAAGACGGCCAAAATATCATGGAATCCCACCATCGGTAGGTTGCCTGCCAGTACCATACCGATTCGCTTTTTGAGTTTCAGAGTTAGTTCGTAAGAGTCAAGCCACTGTTTGACCGCCTCGGGTCTGAGCATGAAGGAAAATCCTTCCAAAGACTTTTGGATACTCTCTTCTGTAAACCAAGGGTTCAGGTTTTGTGCATGGATAGCCAAACCATTAAACCTTTCAATAGCTTCATCGTTTAGAACTTGGTCGGAACTTTTCGGAGTAGCCAATTGGCGAAAGATGATGTGCAAATGATTGAGCTTCGTTTCGAGCTCAGATTTATTTGATGACATTAATTGTCTTTGGAATTCGTTAGTGACCCGTTCAACTTTATATTTGCAAAAGTATTGATCATATTTCAACAGAGAAAAGATAGATTATCATGGCCATAATTATAACAGACGAGTGCATCAACTGCGGAGCTTGCGAGCCCGAATGTCCCAATAACGCTATTTACGAAGGCGGCGTGGAATGGCGCATGAGCGATGGAACCGATTTGAAAGGAGACCTCACAACCCCTATGGGAAATACATACGAAGCTGACGCCGAACAGGAGCCCGTTGATATGGATGTATATTACATTGTTACGGATAAGTGTACTGAGTGTGTAGGCTTTCACGATGAGCCTCAGTGTGCAGCAGTATGCCCGGTAGATTGCTGCGTAGATGATCCCGATTTCCGCGAAAGCGAAGAGCAGCTTATAAAAAAGAAAGAGTTCATGCACCTGTAATAGTCGGTCTTCAAAGACCGAGATCTTCCTTCGACTTTTTTTAATTTCGAGAGCGTTGTTATCGGTCTTTTCTAAACCGGCTCTTCACCATTTGCAAAGACACTACCTTGGAGACCTGACAATAGGCTAGCTTAGAAGTCGTTACTTTAACCCCATGCGAATAGCCTCGACTTTCTGTTTTTTCGTTTTGTTTGCTTCGGCTCATGGCCAAAACTTGCAAGAGTTGGAGCAAGAGATGGCAGTGCTCCAAGATGTCATTGGCTCAGCACCTGCAGCTCAAGAGAGACTTCAGGCTTCAGAAGAGTTTGAGAAGCTACTGTTAGATGCCTTTGACGCTAAAGAAACATTTGAATATCCCTTTAACTTATTGCCTAAGGTGGCTAAACACACGCCGGAAGATGAGGCTTTCCGGATTTTCAACTGGAATATTCCACTGGAAGAAGGCAGGCACAGTTTCCGCATGTACGTGCTGTTTCCTAATGGGAAATTTCAACGCTTCGATGACTCTCAAGACCTGAAGCACGAAGACGAGAAGGCGTCAGTAAAGCCTGAGCAATGGTACGGTGCTCTATATTACGAGCTTCACTCCGTCAAAATAAAGCGTGACACCTACTACACCCTTATCGGTTGGGATGGCAATGACGAACTCACGACTAAAAAAGTCTTAGATGTGCTGGTTTTAGAGAAAAAGAACAAAGTCAGTCTCGGTTTTCCACTATTTGAAAAGGACGGTGACTTAATGAGCCGACGGGTTTTTGAATATGCCGAAGATGTCATCATGAACCTCAAATGGCTTGAGCCAAAAAAGATGATCATATTTGATAGGCTGGAGCCGAAGACGCAAAACCTGAAAGGTAATTACGCTTTTTACGGCCCGAGCACAGCTTTTAATGGTTACGAATGGGAAGGCGACTTTTGGAAACTCAATGAGTTTGTAGATATGTCGCGCCCAAAAAGTGCTGAATCTGGCGCCCAATTCAATTTTCCCGATCGACCCGACCTCAACCGAAAAAGGGATAAGACGAATCCATTGATAGGAGAATAAATTTTAATGTTGAGGTAACCCTTGCCCGCATTGTCGTTACAAAAATTCCGTATAGCTTTGCCCTGCCGTTTTCGAAGACGGTCAAAAAACGTAAAGCAAAAACGATGGTTCATAATTTCAGCGCAGGACCCTGCGTACTTCCTCAGGAAGTGTTTCAAAAAGCTTCAGAAAGTATCTTAGAATACAATGGTACAGGCCTTTCTATCATAGAGATGTCTCACCGTAGCAAGGAATTTGTAGAGGTGATGGAGCACGCACGAAGCCTGGTGAAAGAGTTGCTCAATGTACCTGAGGGATACACCGTTCTCTTTCTTCAAGGAGGAGCGAGCCTTGGTTTCTACATGAGCGCCATCAACTTTATGAAAAATGAGGGGGGAGTTGGAGCTTACGTTGATACCGGTGCTTGGTCAAGCAAAGCCATCAAGGAAGCCAAGCTTTTGGGTGGTGTGAATGTCCTGGCTTCAAGCAAGGCAGATAATTACAACAATATTCCAAAAGGATACAGTGTGCCAAGGGATGTAGATTACCTGCACATCACTTCAAACAATACCATTTTTGGAACGCAATTCAAGTCTTTTCCAGAAAGTACTCCACCGCTCCTTTGCGATATGTCCAGCGACATTTTTAGCAAGGCAGTAGATGTGTCAAAGTTCGATTTGATCTATGCCGGTTCGCAGAAAAATATGGGTCCGGCGGGAACGACCGTTTACATTGTAAAAAAGGATGCTTTAGGCAAAACGGGAAGAAATATTCCTTCAATGCTCGATCTTCAAGTGCACGACAGTAAAGACTCGATGTTTAATACACCGCCTGTTTTTGCCGTATACGGATCTATGCTTACTATGGAATGGATGAAAAAAGAAGGTGGAGTGGCTGAAATGGAGCGTCGAAATGATGCCAAGTCAGACTTGCTTTACAGCGAAATTGATCGCAATCCATTGTTCGAAGGAACAACGGCTAGAGAAGACAGAAGCCATATGAACCCGACGTTTGTGCTCAAAGATGAAGCAAGCCACGCCGAGCGTTTTGATAAAATGTGGAAAGAGGCTAAGATTAATGGCCTCAAAGGGCATCGCTCTGTAGGAGGCTACCGCGCATCGATGTACAATGCCTTGAGTATTGACAGCGTACAAGTGCTGGTAGACGTGATGCAAGAATTAGAAAGAACAGCTTAAACCAAAACAGATGAACATACTCGCAAACGACGGAATTTCTCCTTCGGGAAAAGCCAAACTGGAAGCAGCAGGATTTAATGTAATTACGGATGGAGTAGATCAAGATAAATTGATTGACTACATCAATTCCAACGACGTAAAAGCGCTATTGGTAAGAAGTGCCACTACCGTGAGAAAAGATTTGATCGACGCTTGTTCGGGATTGCAATTCATCGGTCGCGGTGGAGTCGGAATGGACAATATCGATGTGGCTTATGCACGAGAAAAAGGTAAGACTGTTGCCAATACTCCCGCAAGTAGTTCGCAATCGGTTGCCGAATTGGTAATGGGACAGCTATTCAGCTTGGCGCGGGCCACTTATGACTCGAACAAGCAGATGGCAGTATCAGGAAATACTCAGTTCAAAGTATTGAAAAAGAAGTACGCCAAAGGTTTT
>CAZKXG010000193.1:6282-6878 GCA_964556465.1 uncultured Cryomorphaceae bacterium
ATCCACTGCATCGCCACCCACCGGTTCCGCCGGGGCGAGGTCCCCCGGACCTTGGAGGCCGATGTGCTATTCGATGCGGATAAGTTGGATGCGATCGGTGCCATCGGCGTGGCGCGCGCCTTTGCCGGTGGCCCCAAAGTGGTGGTGGCCGACGAACCAGTGTCGGCTTTGGACGTATCGGGAAAGCTTTGGCAAGTTATGCCCTCGGGGCAGGAATGAAAGTTATCTGTTCGGATAAATTCGATGTTGATACTAAAGTGAAGCTTTACATTCACGGCCACGGTGAGGTAGAAGTGGATGTTGAAAAAGTAGAATTAGATACGCTGCTACAGAATAGCAAAGCCATATCACTTCATGTGCCGAAACAAGATGATGGTTCGGCTGTGATCGGAGAGCGGGAATTGTCAATGATAGCTCGTGGGACCGTTTTGGTAAATGCCGCACGTGGTGGAGTTATTGATGAAACTTTACTGCTTGAAGCTTTGAAAGAGGGGCATCTTGCCGGAGTAGCTTTGGATGTTTTTGAGAATGAGCCTACACCTAGAGAAGACTTGATGAAATCGGATAAAATGGCCTTGACGCCTCACATCGGCGCA
>CAZKXG010000194.1:0-920 GCA_964556465.1 uncultured Cryomorphaceae bacterium
TTCCTTTCATCAAAAAAGAAGCACACTGTTTTGACTGTGGGCTTGATTTTAAAACTTGATCAATCAATGGAAAAAGCACTTTTGGATATGAACGCTGAATCGATCAAAAGACTGTATTGCGGCTAGCACTTTGAAGAGTTACAAAACCAATTTATGCAGGAAGTTCGTTGCCACGAAAAAGTGGCAGACGAAACAGCCGAAGGAAGAACAATAGAGAAAAACTACGAGAACATAAGTGTTATTGAATCCATGAACAAGGAATGAAACTTTCAGAATACAAAAGTTGGTGGCCGCTGCTTTTGGTTATTCCCTTTGTATTTGGCTATCTATATATTGAGCTGGGATCAATCGGAATTACTGAAATTGTGATTGCCTCAGTGGTTATCTTTTTGGCATTGGCATTTCTTTATTATTTAAATAAACCCCGAAAGAAGCAATAGCCCTTAAAATCGCGATAGTCAAAAACTGATTCCTCCTGCTTCCGTCTAACTTTCCCGTACCTTCGCGCGATTATTAATTCCATCTGTTTTGAAAAAATTCCAAGATCTAGGCATTGGCTCCGATTACGTTAAAGGCCTTGCCGAATTGAATATCATCGAACCCACCTTCATTCAAGAGAAGGTCATACCTATTTTGATGGCGGGACCAACAGACATGGTAGCACAAGCCCAGACGGGTACAGGCAAAACGGCCGCTTACGGACTCCCGCTTTTGGCGCAGATGAATCCAAAGATGGAAGCCGTACAAGGACTTATCCTCTGCCCTACTCGTGAACTGGCCAAGCAAGTGGCCAAGCAGTTGTTTAAGTTCACCAAGTACACCGACAAGATCTTTGCCGAAGCGGTTTATGGCGGTGAACACATCGACCGACAGATTACCGCTTTGAGGCGCCCCACACAAATAGTAGTAGCCACTCCGGG
>CAZKXG010000194.1:930-2056 GCA_964556465.1 uncultured Cryomorphaceae bacterium
AAGCTCTCATTGCGCCTGATCGTCGACAACACCTCGCTAGACGTCTACTTCGGCGAACACGGTGTGTTCTACTCTCCGAAAATGATCACGCCGACGTCGAAGAGCATCAGCATCGAGGCCGGCGGCGGGCCGATCTCCTTCACCACACTGCGGGTCCATGAACTGAAATCGATTTGGTAAAGAAACACGCCGTAGACTTGAGTTATGTAAAAACGGTGGTACTGGACGAAGCAGACGAAATGCTCAGTATGGGCTTCAAAGACGAGTTGAACAAAATTCTGAGTTTTCTTCCCGCCGTTGAAAACAAATGGCTCTTTTCCGCTACCATTCCCGATGGCATCCAATTCATTATTTCAAAACACCTCAGTCCTGATGCGGAGCGTATTGAAGTAAGTCATGATGATGTAGTCAACAAGAACATTTCCCATCAATACCAAGTTTGTGAGGATGAGGACAAGCTCTATGCGCTGCAGCTCTTCTTAAAAACAGAAGCGGAAAACCGTGGAGTTATCTTTTGCAAAACCAAGGCTGCCGCAAAGAAGCTATCCCAACAATTGATTGCCAAAAACATCGCAACGGAGGCCATTCACGGCGACCTTTTCCAAAAAGAGCGTGACAAAGTAATGCGTGCTTTTAAGAATGAATCGCTACGGGTGCTCGTAGCGACAGACCTGGCAGCACGAGGCATCGACATCTCCGACCTTGCCTTCGTGGCACACTACCAGCTTCCCGAAAGCGATGAGTACTACACTCATCGAAGCGGAAGGACGGCCAGAGCAGGTAAGACAGGCGTTTCCATGTGTTTTGTCAACCACGATGAAGTAAAGGTGTTAAAGAATTACGAACGAAGTTTGGGTATCAAATTTGAACAAGTTAAGAATCTGAGGTAGGAGCTGTAAGACTCTCCATTACAAAGAAAGGATACCAATATCCGTAGATTTATTAATTCTCCACACTGGGACGAGGCAATGATTCACACTACTTTTAGCGAATGTTGAAGAATTTTTTAATCGCGGCTATGCTCTTGCTTCAAGTGAGCCTGTTTGGACAGCTCCCTGACGGAAGTACTGCGCCGGACTTTACCTTGACCGACTATTACGGAACGGAGCATAACCTCTACTCCTAT
>CAZKXG010000194.1:2066-6861 GCA_964556465.1 uncultured Cryomorphaceae bacterium
AACAGATGAATTAATGGTATTGGCCTTGGAGCACGACCAGTGGAACTTGCACGCAGCCTTTATCGGCGACGGCCCACCTTGGGTTACACAAGGAAACTGGCTGGAAGGAACCCCTTTCCCGATTTTTAACGTGGAAGACCCCGATCGTGGCGTATTTGAAGACTACAACATAACCGGATACCCTATGGTATTCAAGATTTGTCCCGATGGCATTGCAGAGAGAATCTTTACTTCAGAAGCTGAGGAAGTGGTTTACGAAAAAGTACAGGAATGCCAGTCCGCTCTCTCCATAGAAGAAGATGTGGATCTCGGGGCAATCTATTTTGATCCCTTCTCATACAGTCTTAATGTCGATAAGTATCAAGACATTCGGTCGGTACGCGTATTTTCTATTACGGGCCAAGTAGTTCAAACGATCAATGCTGTTGCATCACCGGTTATTGCCATAGACCAAAGAGCTGCGGGAATTTACTTTTTCGAAATCCGAACGGACTACGGTTCGGTGGTCAGGAAATTCTACCTGAACTAATCATTCTTAATTAAACAGGACTCGTGGCATTATAAACGGTTACCGAAAACTCATTGCTGCATACTCAATTATTAAGGATTCATTTGAGTTTCACTAATGAGGCAAAAATGGGTACTGCGCTACTAAGGATCTAAAGACATCAATAAAACTCATGAACAGAATAGCCTTCGTTGCAATCATCGCCATTTTTCTTTTCGCATGTACTGAAAACGAAACGCTGAAGAGCGAGAGTCTTAGTAAAAAAGAACTTCTTATCAATCAACTTACCGCAGAGCTTGATTCGATGAGTAATGCCAATGGCTTCATTGGCTTCGCGGTAGCCATCGCCAATGAAAAAGGGACAATTTACACTCATGGATTTGGCTACACCAATAAGGAGACCAAAGAAAAATACACGGAAAATACCATTCAACACATCGCTTCCGTGTCCAAGACATCTATTGGGCTGGCATTGATGAAGGCGCAGGAAATGGGCAAGTTAAAATTGGATGATCCCATCGGATACTACCTTCCTTTTGAGGTGGTAAACCCTTTTCACCCTGATGGGGTAATCACTTTACGACATCTGGCTACGCATACCTCGGGCATAAACGATACGGATCAGTATATGGATCATGCTTGGGTGCTCACCGAATACCAAAGTTCTGATCACACGAGTAGCGATTACTACGCGCAAGTATTCAATCCGTCAACGGAAAACATGCCGATGGAAACCTACCTCAATGGCTATTTAGGAGAAGGCGGAGTGTATTACCAACCTGACAATTTCATTGACTTCCCACCTGGAGAGCGATACAATTACTCCAACATTGGCGCTACCTTGGCGGCTTTGATTATTGAAAGTGCCACGGAGCAAGCCTTTGACGAATTCACAACCGAACACATCTACAAACCTTTGCAGATGAACTCAACAGGCTGGTCGCTTGAAGATGTTGACGTGTCTAAACACTCCCGTCTTTACCGAAGCGATTCTACCCTGCTGCCCTTTTACACCGCCATCACCTATCCCGATGGTATGCTCATCACCTCAAGTAGCGACATGGCTAAGTACGCCACCGAATTGATCAAAGGCTACCGCGGAGAAGGCTCGATCTTAACTAGAGAAAGCTACGCAGAGTACTTCAGAACGCAACTCGAAGAGAAACACTTTGAAGCGGGCAGTCGCGATGCCAATCACCCGTATGATGGAGATTATGACCCGGCACTTTTCATAGGGCACAGCGCATCGGGCTACGTAGGCCATTCGGGAGGCGATGCGGGTGTTTCTAGTTGGTTTTACTTCGACAAAGAAAAATCATTAGGTACTTATATGGTCATGAACACGGATATCGGCAATCGCAAAACGGAATTGGAATACTACGCAATTTGGGATAAAATTGTGGAGTACGCGAGCGAGCTAAATCAATCAGAAAAATAGAAATGATGGGACAAATAGAAAAGAAAAAGCTCAATATTCAAACTATCGTAGGCCTCATAGCGGGTGGGATAACGTTTATTTTAGTTCAACAGTTTTTCTTCAAACCACCTTCTTACGACCAAGTTATGATGAATGCGGCAAGTGAGATAAACAAATCCTGCCCCATAATGGTGGATCAGGAAACAAGACTTGATAATGCCGTAGCTCTGCCCGAAAACATATTTCAGTACAACTACACATTGGTGAATATGGAAAAAGCGACCACTGACATCAGTCAATTGGAGAATTACTTAAAACCAACTCTGGTCAACAACGTGAAGACAAATCCCGATATGAAAATCAATAGAGAGAATCAAACGACTATGGGGTACTACTACAAGGATAAAAACGGAGAATTTCTGTTTAAAATTTTAGTGACCCCGGACTTATACGCCACCCGCAGATAGGCACATGATTTTCCGCTTTTTTAACGTGCACCATACAAGCCAACATACAAGCATATTGGAGCGCTCCACAATTGTACTTCAAACCTAGATGCTTATGTCCTTTTCTGATCGAAAACCGAACATTAGAGGTCTTTTTGAGTTTCACTCTAGAATTTCTTTGACATTATTCGTTAACAAAGGAATACTAGCTTTACGCAAAACATCCGATTCTATGAAAAAACATATACTATTCTACGCTCTTTTTTGTTCGGCAAACTTCTTGTTTGCGCAATCATGGGAGCAGGTGGCTTCTTTACCGGGCGGTCCATTAGATGCCCGCCATCATCCCATTACCTTTTCTGTAGGTGGCTACGGCTACCTTCTTGCAGGTGCTGTGAATGGTATGCCTTCCGATGACTTTATGCGGTATGAAGCACTGACTGATACTTGGGAAACTCTCCCTGACTTTCCCGGTGCTCCTCGTAGTTTCTCTTATGCCACCTCCCGCGGAACAAAAGCTTATGTAGGCTTCGGCGGAGCAGTTGGAGTGGCTTTCAACGACCTGTGGGAGTATGATACTGACACAGAAGAATGGACACAATTAGCTGACTGTCCGTGCCAACCCCGCTACCACCCGGCATTTATCCAATTGAGTGATAAGATCTACGTGGGTATGGGAAATAACCCTACCAACTTAAACGACTGGTGGGAGTATGACATCCTTTCTGATACTTGGACGCAGAAAGACGATTTGCCAGGGCCTGTGAGACACCACCCTTTTTATTTTGGCATTGATGGTATCGCATATGTGGGTTTTGGTCACGGAGATAACGTGAATAACATTGTCAATATATTCAATGACTTTTACAAATTTGATCCTTCGACGGATGAATGGACGCAACTCAATGACTTCCCGGGCGAAGCTCGTGTAGCCGGAACGCAATTCGATTACAACGGGAAAGGATACGTACTGAGCGGAGACGGAGATAACCACTCTTTTATGGCCGAAGGTGAGTTTTGGGAATATGCCCCTGAAACCGATGAATGGAGTCAATTGACCTCACACCCCGGTAGTAGTCGGTGGGCACCGGGTAATTTCGTCATTGACAACTACGTTTACTTTATGTGTGGCCTTAGCAACATCCAATTGGAAAGTGATATGATGCGGTTCGAATTGGAACCTATCGTTACCTTCTTGCGCGAAGATGCGGTTGGGTCTATTGGTGTTTTCCCAAACCCCGCTGAGAGCTTTATCACCATAGATGCCGATATCACTCAATTTTCAGAAATACGCTTGCTCGACAGCTACGGCCGTGTGGTGCGCACAGTCAACCGCAAACAGATTGACGTGGAAGACTTGCCCGCAGGAATGTATTTCCTTCAATTTTTCAAAAATGATCTGACCTCCACTTCAAAGATTATGGTCTTACGTTAAAATTCTTTCGCTCAGTAGCGATGAATCTTATTTGAAGCCACGCGATCTATCGCGTGGCTTTTTTATTTTCCGCATGGATTACCGGAAGGTCGCTCTTGCATCGATCTTAAGCGGCTTCAGTCAAAACGGTTTTTCTTATTTTTGGGAATTGAGTATTGCTGATCCTCAGGCGGAAATAGAATGACGAAGTCCATAAAAATCAATCAAAAAACAAAGGATGGTGTGAGAAGTTGGCTCATCGTCATACTGTTATTCTGTTGGGCAAACCTTACCTGCTATTCCCAGCTTGAATGTTCTGATTTTACCATCACGGGAACAAGCCCTTCTGACTATTTCCTCTCTGAGGGAACCGAGTGTACCATCGCCCCCATTCCTGCAGGAGATGTGTTATGGACACAAACGGCACTCAACGGTGTCCCCGATGGATTTGTTCAACATACTTTCGACACCGGACAAACCAACGTTTCTATATGGTACACATTCGTAAACGATGATGATTTCGGTACCATAAGCATCAACGGAGGCGGGACGCTCACGTTGAGTATTGCCTCAGGTTGTTCAGGATTATCGGGCGATGTAGTCGGTCCCTACACCGGGGAAGGCGGATATGGCGATGTACTGGTAACCGTACAGTCTACCTTGCCCTTTACGGAAGTCACGTTGGTAAATACGGGCGGCCAAAGCGGACATGGCTCGGGAGATTGCAATTCCGTTATTTTTAATGACCCCCTTCCCTGTTTTGTGGATCTGGGCAATGACACCACCCTTTGCCAAGGCGAAACCCTAACCCTCGATGCAACCACGCCCGGTGCCTCATATTTGTGGCAAGATGGTTCTACCGAACCCATATTCACTGTATCTGAAGCAGGGATGTACTGGGTAGATGTGACCTTAAGCGGTTGTTTAACCACCGATACCATTTTGGTAGATTTTATCTCGATTCCAATCGACTTGGGCAATGACACCACCCTTTGCCAAGGAGAAATACT
>CAZKXG010000195.1:0-6747 GCA_964556465.1 uncultured Cryomorphaceae bacterium
TGATGCGAGAAGAAAATGAGGAATATCTTGAAGCGGCAGAGCAAGGGGATTTGGTAGAGATTGCCGATGCTTTGGGCGATATGCTCTACATTCTTTGTGGAACGATTCTATCTCATGGGCTTGAAGGAAAGATAGCTGAAGTCTTTGAAGAGATTCAGCGAAGCAATATGAGCAAGCTCGATAAGGACGGAAAGCCTATATACCGAGAAGATGGAAAGGTTCTTAAAAGCGATTTGTATTTTAAGCCTGACTTGGAGTCGATACTAGAGAACTAGTTAAAGAGATAGAAAAAAGATGTTTCTCGCCCGCAGAAACTAGCTTACAGCTGAATTTGGCAAATCTATCAGTCTTCTTTCGAAAGCGGTCTAGACAATTGACTTTTCAAATGTGCCATTTTAACTGCAGCAATTGCAGATTCGACTCCCTTATTGCCATGCTTTCCGCCGCTACGTGCTTTGGCTTGTGCCACAGTGTCATCAGTTAGAATACAGAAGATAACGGGAACTCCCGTTTGCAGGCTAACATCTTTTATGCCTTGAGCTACAGCCTGACAAACAAACTCAAAGTGACGCGTTTCTCCTTGAATGACTGACCCGATTGCGATCACGGCATCATAATCTCCCGATTCGATGAGTAGCTTGGCAGCTATGGGTAATTCGTAGCTACCAGGTACTTTCTTTACATCAATGTGATAGCGGCGTGCTCCAAGCTCAATAAGTGTCTCACCAGCTCCTTGAGTCAAAGGGTCAGTAATCTCGGCATTCCATTCAGCCGAAACTATACCAAAACGAAAAGGAGCCGCTGAGGGCGTGCTCCTTTTATCTAATTGTGAAAGATTTTTACCAGCTGTCGCCATAATTATCCCCCGTATTTAGCAATGTATGAATCTACAGTTCGTGCTTCGTTGCTGCTCGGGTAGTCTTCTTTAATTCGCTCAAACTTGGCTAAAGCATCTTTAAAGTCGCCTTTTTCAATTTGCACCAAAGCTGCTTTTTTCAAATAGATCGGTGTGGTGAGCAGGTTAGAAGAAGTTTCAATAGCATCTTCGTAATAACTCAAAGCATCACCGATGTTTCCCAATTCTACGTAGCAGTCTCCAATGGCTCCTTTGGCTACAGCCGAAGTAAGGTCGTCATCTAAGTCAGCGTCTTTCAAGAATTCAATGGCCAAGCCAAAGTCTCCTTGCTTCATGTAAATAATGCCCGTGTAGTAAGATGCGAGCTCACCTGCCTGTGTTCCGTCGTACTCATCAGCCAGGTATTCGAAACCATAATAAGACTCGTTTCCTACGAGTGCCTTATCCAGTGAATCGATTTCGTACCAATACTCAGCTTTCCAGAGTAGGTTCATTCCCTCCTCGTTTTTCGGCATGAGGTAGAGTCGTGTAAATGCAAAATATCCCGCGAACAACGCCACCAAAAGGGCGGCAACGATGATGATCGTGTTGCGGTTTTCGTCGACGTATCGCTCTGTTTTAGAGTATACTTCCTGTACGTCTACAATTGTTTCTTCGCTTTGATTTTTCTTCTTCGCCATTACGGGCTTTTTTTATTGCAGGTGCAAAAATAGACTTTTTTAATTGCCAATGCATATGACCCCCAAGGAATTGGTAATTTTGGTGCCTCAATATGACGTTAGACCAGCTAAGTGTACTGAATTTCAAGAACTACGGAGAAGCAACCATTTATCCCGATCCGCATGTCAATATCTTCACAGGGTTGAATGGACAGGGTAAAACCAACCTTCTCGATGCTATTTATTACCTCTCTTTTTGCAAGAGCTATTTCAATCCCATTGACAGTCAAAACATCCGACACGGTGAGGACTTTTTTGTGGTGGAAGGTGTTTTCGCCCAGGACGGCGATAGAGACAAGATTTACTGCGGGGTAAAGAAGGGGCAGAAGAAGACCTTCAAAAAAAACAAAACAGAGTATGAGCGATTGGCAGAGCATATCGGTCAGTTTCCTTCGGTAGTAATATCTCCTTACGACAAAGACTTAATTAGCGAAGGGAGCGAGGTGCGCCGAAAGTTTATGGACAGCATTATTTCCCAGTACAATCGTCGGTATCTCGACGACTTGATTTCGTACAACCAAGTTCTGCGACAGCGCAATAGTCTGCTCAAGTACTTTTGGGAAAACCGAACTTTCGATGCCGATAACCTAGAGGTGTGGAGCATGCAATTGGCTGAACTGGCTACTCGCATTTTCGCCGAAAGGCAAAAGTTTGTCGAATCCTTTGAACCAATATTTCAAGAGCATTACGCCGCTATCAGTGGAAAAGCTGAGGAGGTGGATATTCGCTACAAGTCGCATCTGAGCGCTGGAGATTTCTCAGAAGTTCTCAAAGAAAGCCTCGACAAAGACCGGCGCACGCATTATTCTAATGTTGGGTCGCACAAAGACGATTTGAAATTTGGTATCGGTGGAGGGCATCCTTTGAAAAAGTTCGGATCTCAAGGACAACAAAAGACGTTCTTGATCGCGCTTAAGCTGGCACAGTTTGACTTGGTGAAGGAAGTGACCAATAAAGTCCCGGTGTTACTGCTTGACGATATCTTTGACAAGATTGACGATGTACGTGTACAGCATTTGATGCAATTGGTGAGCGACCACAACTTCGGGCAGATATTTATTACCGATACCCACTCGGAGAGGATAGAACGTATCTTTGAGGAAATCACGGATAGCGTTAAGGTATTCCACATCGAAAAAGGCGAAGTCAATGCGTAGAGACAAAAACGAGGAAGAACTGGGAAGCGTGATCAATCGATTGCTCAAGGCTTATGGACTCGAAGAGGGCTACTACACCGCAGCGGTTACTACCTATTGGGAAAAGTTGATGGGGCCTGCCGTGGCGCGCCACACGGGGAAGATCAAGATCGAAAAGGGGATTTTAAAGGTGCAGATTACCTCGGCGGCGCTACGCGAGGAACTCAGCTACGCCAAGGAAAAGATCATTCAGACCATCAATAAGGAGATTGGGCACCGTTTGATTACGGGGGTGGAGATACATTGAAATGGTATAGGGTATTGATATTTGTGGAGAGCACTCTCCATAATAAAACTCTTATTTTCCTTGATGAACATTTGTGTATGGCTGAATAAAAAAAACCACCTGATTTCTCAAGTGGCTTTCACAGTTCTTGAGATTGTTTGACTTATCTGCTGATCATAAATTTTTCATTCAATACATTCGATTCGGTCGTTAATCGGTAAATGTAAATCCCATTAGGTAGTAGAGAGCCATCAAATTGGAATGTATAAGCCTGATCGGCTTGAGCGATGCCGCTGTAAATGGCATCAACCAACCGACCGTGCATATCAAATACTTCCAGAGTGGTGGTTCCCGATTGAGATACTTTAAAAGTGACTGTTGATATTCCATTGGTTGGATTTGGTTGACTATTTATCTGTCCGCCGTTTTCATAAGTGAAAGGCTGCCAAGAACTAAATGGACCCGCGATAACCGGAGATTGAGAACAGCCGCATCTGACTTGCCACTCGTAATCCGTTCCTGACGAAAGTAGACTTGCCGAAAAACTGAATGAAGAGGCGCCGGAACCTGAAACGACCACCGATTGAGTTGTTGAAGCATTTTCTGCTTCGCGAATCTTTAATTGACATCCAATTTGTCCTGCTACAGGAGCCCATTGAAGCAAGACGGTATTCGGATTTAGAGTCGTTGACAATGACTGCTCATCGACAGCAGGAAACGGTGATGCGCAACAAGGGTCTACACCCGTATTACCACCCACACAATCACCGCAAGAGTCCAGAGTGGCATCCGCATTAATCGGACATTCATCTTCAAAGTTCGTAACACCGTCGCCATCCGAATCGACTTCAGTGATGTTGATATAGGCCCTTGAAACCCCTGCCTGAAATAAATCCGGAATACTATCACCATCCAAATCTCCAAACATCACCTCCCCTGATATCGTATTGTTAAAAGAGATCCCTTCTAATTCAGAAAATTCTCCTGTCCCATCGTTGATAAAGAGTTTTGTAACCAATGAGTCAGTGACTGATTGGCTTCCAAATTTTTGTTCCCCTGCCATGACGAGATCTAGATCCAAGTCTCCGTCAACATCGGCAAAATCGAGCGAAGCTTCGTAAATTATGGGTATAGTGCTTTCACTAATTGTAAATGACACGCCCTCATTATTAAAGAAAATCGTGGGCGGTTCGGCGTAAGCACGACTGCTAGAGATAATCAGCTCCGGGTAGAGGTCGCCGTTTAGGTCGGCAAATTCTGCATCGCCTCCATTTTGAACAACGAAACCAGCATTGTCCGTCGAAAGTTCGAGAGAAAAATTACCATTACCGTCGTTGGTGTAAAACCGGACGATTTGACTTAAAAAATTTTGATAACCACTTAAGAAGAGATCAGGGTCCCCATCCAAATCTAAATCTTCGAACAGTACCTTACCATCATCGAACCCGGGGAAAGCACCTATTTGGATTTCAAGGAAACTTCCACTACCATCATTTTCGTAAAGTCTGGAACTCAAATTATTATTAGAACCTGCTGTCTCATTTCCTGAAATAAAAAGATCTAGATCTCCATCATTGTCGATGTCAGCCAAATCTATCGAACTATTGTAAGAACCTACCAAAGCAGTATTTGACAATTCAATAAAATCGCCTTGGCTATCATTCAAATATACTTTGGCTATCGGCTGACCTGAGCCATCCAAACCCGAAATAATCAAATCGGGATTTGCATCTCCATTAACGTCTTCAATAGCCAAATCACCAGCATATATGGATTCTACCTCGAAATCAGGACTCTCGATAAATGTATCATCTCCTTCGTTTAGATAAAGTATGGTGAAAGGCGAGAACTTTAAGTCTCGACCTGAATACAAAATATCCATATCCCCATCGCTATCTACATCTGCCATATCGAGTGATGAATTAAAGCAGGTCATAAATGGTGTAGTGTTTTGAGGAGAAAAATTCCCAAATCCATCGTTGAGATACAACTCTGTTGTTCCAACTGTGCTAGTCATTATTAAATCTTGATCAGAATCCCCGTCAAAATCACCAAATTCAAAGTCTCCTCCAGACGTGCCACCTTGAATGGGAAGAAAAGGCGTATCCTCGGATTCGATGTAACCTCCTTGGCCATCGTTCAAATAAAAGCTAAGAATTCGTGGATCTTCTCCAAAGTAGGCACCGCTAAGGAGTATCTCCTTATTTGAATCCCCGTTAATATCAGCAATGTCAAAAACCCTGGCACCTGCGAACGGGGAGTCTTGTAAAATTGAAAAATTTCCAATTCCATCATTTACCAAAACGTCGAACTTGACGTCCGTTGTTGCACCGCTTAGCAGAATATCTAAGTCTGTATCATTATCAAAGTCTACTAATTCAACTTGACCGCCTATCAGTGCTATAGAAGATTGGCTAACAAATTCATCAAAGACACCATTTCCATCATTGGTATACACTTTGAAAACCCTATTTCCTACACCGCTGCCCATGAATACAAGGTCATCATCCCCGTCATCATCGATATCGCCAAAGGCAGCAGAGCTGAATTCAACATGCGTAAATTGATTTATGGTATCTCTGGAAAAGTTGCCATTGCCATCATTGAGATAGAGCATGGAATATGGGTCATCCAACCCATCCTCGCCGGTGATGAAGACGTCTTGATCTCCATCATTGTCTACATCAGAGAAGTCTATAGATCCATCACCAACGCCTCTGAACGGTGTATTAGGTGCTTCAGCGAAACCGCCCAGCCCGTCATTGATATAAAGTTTGGAAACTTCAAATACACTGTTTACCCTTCCGGTCAAAATCAAATCGAGATCTTGATCGCCATCGACATCCGCAAATTCAGATTCTCCACCTTGTCTGACCGGTCTGAAGTTTGTGTTCTCGACCTCCGTGAAAAGGCCATTCCCATCGTTCAGATAAAGATATGCCCCGTCCCGGTGTCTTTTAAATACTCCGGCAGAATTTCCCGTCAAGAATAAATCAAGGCTCCCATCTCCGTTTACGTCACCTGTGCTTACTGAACTACCCGATAATTTGACGATATCACTGTCGAGTGTATCATCAGATAAAATTTGATCAAAATCGATCTGAGCAATTGAAAAAAATGGAATGACTGTGAAAGCGACACCTAAAATCAATTAGTTAAAAGAACTGTTTTTCATGTCTACTAAAAAAAATGAGTGGTTCTTTAAAGATACGAAAAATTGGAGAGTGTCTTGAATCGCTTGATTCAGACTGAATGAAACCCTTGCAGAAACTCTTCAGGCGAAGTCTACAAAAAAAGCCACCCGATCACTCAAGTGGCTTTTTTCGTACTTCGTATTTCGTAGCGCGTAACTCGCCATTAAATTCGAGCTTCTATCGACTAGCTACTAGTTACTATCTGCTAATTAACCAACCATCTCTCTTCCCGAGAAGTGGAAGTTGCTTTCGATTTCTGCGTTTTCGTCGCTGTCAGAACCGTGAACGGCGTTCTTCGCTTTTGACTCAGCGTATTTCTTGCGGATGGTTCCTTCTTCTGCTTCTGAAGGATCAGTAGCTCCGATCAATTTACGGAAGTCAGCTACGGCATTGTCTTTTTCTAAAATGGCAGCTACGATAGGGCCGCTAGTCATGTACTCTACCAATTCGCCGTAAAACGGACGCTCTTTGTGAACGGCGTAGAATTCTTTTGCTTCGCTTTCGTTGAGGTGAGTCAATTTCATTGCTTTGATTTCGAAGCCTGCTTCGATAATCA
>CAZKXG010000196.1:0-783 GCA_964556465.1 uncultured Cryomorphaceae bacterium
TGAGGAGATTCTTTTAGCCATCTACAACAGCGCTATAGATCTGGGCGAAGAAGGAGAAGACAATACCTACGGGATGGGCTTTGTCAATGTAAAAGCTGCTTACGATCTTTTATCGGAAAGCCACACTCCTACTCCTCCTGCCGTATTAAGTACTGATATTGAATTGGTCAGAATTGTCAACCCGTCTGATGACATCATTTGCACAAACGCAAACTTGGGTATCACTCCGGTGATAGAAGTACGCAACAATGGCAACGAAACAATCGATGGTTTTGACCTCTTGGTTTCAGTAATTGGTGAAACAGCTGAAGTACCAATTGCAGTAGAAACCGTGCTTGCTCCGGGAGAGAGTGCAGAAGTAGAATTGGAAGAAATCATTTACGAAGGCACAGGATTTAAAGAACTACATGTACACATTTCCCCCATTGAGGGAGAGTACGACGTATTGAACAATCACGCCATTCACCGTTTTACTGAAATCCCCAAGTATGACTGGGAAGAAGAAGGAGCCTTTTCAGATGACTTTAGCGGAGGCATCAATTCAGATGTTTGGACAGTTTACAACCCCGATGCATCCATCACTTGGGATACCCTGTCCGTTCTCCAAATAGACGGAACTGAAGGACTGGCAGCCCATATGAACCATCCGGAGTACTTGACAGTATTGAGTCAAGATGACCACCTCATTAGCCCCTTGATCGAAAATCGACCTGAAACCACCAATTCCATGGCCTTTGATTACTACTACAGAAAACGAAGTAGCCAACCTTTTACAATGGACAC
>CAZKXG010000196.1:793-2083 GCA_964556465.1 uncultured Cryomorphaceae bacterium
TGGTGGTCTTTATTAACCGCAATTGTGGCGACGAATACATGAGCGAAGAATTGCTTCGATTGGGCGGTACTGAACTTTGGACGAATGACGACTCTGAGCAAGATGCATTACCTGAAACGGCTGACGAATGGCGAACGGTTAATCTCGACATGGGTTTGGAGGATACTGATCCTTTCTTCTTCAGCTTTGTTTCGTTAAATCGCAGAGGAAATAACCTCCTGATAGACAATGTCAGAATGGGCGTTAACTTGAGTACCTCCGAAGCCTTATATAGCCTTGAAGCTCGAATCTACCCTAATCCTGCAAACTCAGAATTCAGACTAGAGTGGAATGAAACAATTAGAGCCGATGTGCGAATCTACGATCTGTCAGGTCGAATGATCAGCTTTGCCGAAAACCAAGAAAGTGGAGTGATTATCGAAACCCTCAACCTCAGCAAGGGTGCGTATATAGTGGAAGTATCAGTAGGAGAAAACAAATCATCACAAAAGCTCATCGTAAACTAACGACTTACGACCAAGCGTTTGGTTAAAATGGTTTTAGCACTGTAGGCACTTACGAGGTAAATCCCTTCCGGAAGAGTGGCAATGTCTACCGAATTGGACGAAGCCAATCGACCTCCTTTAACCTGTCTACCTGTAAGATCTAGAATTCTGAATTGTCCTTCAAATGCCGATGGAACTGTAATTTCCAATGTTGTCGAACTCGGATTTGGGTATATTTTGAAGTCAGCGTCGGTAATCTCAGTCGAATTGAGAGCAGTCTCGTTGGTCAAAAAGCGAAAAGAAACCAAGGCATCTTGAATGACTATCGCCTCCGCCACTATCCCGCCTACTTCAGGGGAGATCCAAGTGTAATTGATCTGCTGTGGTCTTTCGATTTGTGTCCCTGTTTCCGTAAACGCAATATAGATGGTATCTGTAACATCAAGCTCCGTGCGCACACGTAAGCAGCTATACGAAGCGCCGGGAAGAATCAATTCACCCCAAGCATCAGCATTGGTTGATCGCAAACCCGACTGACCTACCGCACCAATACTCGGAACATCAGTGAAGAAATAGAACGAATTGGTGTCCATATCTCCGAAGGATAAAGGAAAACGTAACACTCTATCGAGGGTGTCATAAGCCGAAATAAGCGGCAGTCCTTCAACCTCGGCAGCATTACCGGTAATAAAATAACCCTCTTCGTCTGATCGATAGAATTGGTATGCCTCTTCGACTTCTAATGGCAGAGGAAGCTCGAAATCAAGAACTGCTAATTCAAGGGCGAACGTAGAAAGATTCTGAC
>CAZKXG010000196.1:2108-6666 GCA_964556465.1 uncultured Cryomorphaceae bacterium
GGGTAGTAAGCATCTGTGATTTCAATGCCAACAGGGGGAAGGGCACTAAAGTCCCAAGTGACATCTGCACCACCTTCCGGTAAAAGATCGAGCTGATCTGGTGCTAAGTCAATAATCTGTGTGTATTCATAAACTTCTCCGACAGAGATAAAGTTATTCTGATCAATCACAGGCTGCGCGAACAGGCTCGCCGAGATGAAGGATAAAATCAGAAAGGTGTAGAGTGATTTCATAGCAGCTGATTATTTCAAGGACCAAAATACAGCGAATTGAGCGAAATAGCTAGAAAGACAATCGCAGCTGATTTTGTGCCCTTTCGAGCTCGAGAAGCTTTCGCTTGACGGAAATACCTCCGGCGTAGCCCACCGGACTGCCATCGCTTCCGATTATACGATGGCAGGGTACCAGTATAGACAAGGCATTGGCGCCATTGGCGGAAGCCACCGCTCTGATCGCTTTTGTGTTTCCAATTGCTTCAGAAAGCTCTAAGTAAGTACGTGTGCTACCAAATGGAGTCGATAAAAGTGCCGCCCAAACAGATTTTTGGAAGTCACTGCCTACCAAAACAATCGGTACAGAAAATTTGGCTCGGTTCCCTTCAAAATACTCCGATAGTTCTTCCTCAGCTTGTTCAAGAACAGTTGAAGTACCTGACCTGAATTCCGCATTGATCCCTTTCGCAATGCGCCGATCGATTGATGAACGCATCTTTCGAAAGCGCCAATCGCATAGACAAAGCCTATTTCTATTTGAGCCGAGAATCAACTCTCCTAATGGCGACGGATAAATCTTAGTGGTGATGACTTGATGTTCCATTTTATTAGAGGCAAAAGAGGGTAAACTGCCGAGAACCGGACTTACACAATTGACGGGGTATCATTTCGTTTAGATCAAAGCGCATAGCTTGAACGGTTCTTATTTGTGTAAACATCCGTTAAATGTCGGCTGTTTTCAACTAAGTCACGGCAAAACCGTTATTTTTGGTGAAATATGAATAAACATCACTTCTCCTTTGTCCTTTTTTTCTTTTTATCTCTAGCCGGGGCTTCTTCGCTTTTCGCGCAAGAAGGAGATGAAGACCTTATTCAGTTTTCGGGAGTAGTCATTACGGGTGACAGTTTAAGCCCTGTTCCATTCACTAATGTCCTCATTGAGAATACGGACAAGGGAACAATGACAGATTACTACGGATACTTTTCTTTCGTAGCTCAGAAAGGCGATTCAATTTTATTCTCATCCATCGGTTATGAGCGACGGCGATTTATCATTCCCGATACCTTGACCACCAACAGATATTCGTTGATCCAGATCCTCGATAAGGATACCATTACGTTAAGAGAAACCGTGATCTACCCTTGGCCCACTCGTGAACAGTTCAAACAAGCTTTCTTGGAAATGGAAATTCCCGATACTGATTTTGATCGGGCACAACGTAATTTGGCTCAAGCCGATATGATAGCACGAATGGATGCAGCTATGCCAAGTGGAGGCGAGACATTTAAGTACAGTATGCAGCAGTATCAGCAGCAAATTTATTACGCAGGTCAAGCTCCTCCCATCAATGTTTTGAACCCTGTGGCCTGGTCTCAATTCATCAAAGCGTGGAAACGTGGCGATTTTAGTTCAGACAGAAAACGTGGCGGGCAATAAAACTTCGATCAATTCAGTTATGTTTGCGAATTGATTGAATTTATTTACGGCTTTGAATACCCGATTTCTTTTAGGAACCTTTTTACTCTTTATTCTAACCCTGGCCTCATCGGCCCAGGATAAGGCGATGGTAAAAGGAAAAATTACCGATAGAGAAGGCAATGCCATTGAATTTGCCAATGTCTATGTGCGTAGTCAAGGCGAAGGAACTTTTACCGACCGATACGGACGATTCAAAATCGAACTGGAGCCGGGGGAAGGCATTTTGTTGGAAACTTCGCACACTTCATTTTTGGGAAAAGAGGAAACCCTCGACCTGAGGGCGGGACAAACGCTTCTTCTGAATTTCAGGCTGGAATACCGAGAGATAGAAGGAGTCGTAATCATCGATGACCGCTCTCGAACTTCTCCAATGGATAGGGTTCCCATCAAAGACATAAAAATTTCCCCAACCGTTCAGCAAGGTATTGAGAGTGTTTTGACCTCTCAACTTGGTGTTCGCATGAACAATGAGCTCAGCTCAAACTATAGCGTTAGAGGCGGTAGCTACGCTGAAAACCTGGTTTATGTAAATGATATTGAAGTCTACCGTCCTTTTTTAGCGCGATCAGGAGAGCAAGAAGGTTTAAGTTTCCCCAATCCCGACATGGTGGGAACGATCAACTTCAGTGCCGGTGGTTTCGATGCTCGTTATGGCGACAGGATGAGTTCCGTACTGGATATTCAGTACAAAAAACCAAAACGTTTTGGCGGAAGCGCCAGTGCCAGCTTACTCGGAGGTTCACTTTCGCTGGAAAGCTCATCAAAAGACAGCCGATTTACACAAGTATCGGGAGTGCGCTATTTTACCAATCAATACGTATTGGGAAGCCTCGATACACAAGGAGACTACCAACCCGACTTTACCGACGTACAAACCTACTGGACTTACGATCTCAATGAAAAATGGGAAGTACAATTTTTGGGAAACTACTCAAACAATAATTTCAAATTCGTTCCCTCCACCCGCGAGACTCAGTTCGGGAGTTTCAACGAAGCATTGCGTTTTACCGTCTTCTTCGAAGGCCAAGAAGTCACTTCATTTGAAACTTTCTTCGGAGCGCTTTCAACAGAGTACAAACCCGATAATTCTACGCGCTTAAAGTTCACAGCATCTGCATTCCGAACTTTCGAAAATGAGACCTTCGACATTTTTGGTCAGTATTTCTTAGATGAATTAGAAAGAGACTTGGGTGATGACGAATTTGGAGATGTAGTAAGAAACCGCGGAATCGGCTCTTACCTCGAACATGCTCGAAACCGATTGGACGCAAAAGTATATAGCTTCCAGCACCGAGGATTTAAGACAATCGAGAATAAGTACCTCCAATGGGGATTCACCTGGCGAGGAGAGGATATCAGCGATAGGCTGAGCGAATGGAGTTACATCGACTCAGCTGGCTACTCTACTCCCGTCAATCCGACCAATGAGATTGTGCTCAATGATGTGATTAAAGGAAATAGTCAGATCACTTCCAATCGATTGATGGGTTATATTCAGAATAGCTGGGACTGGCTACTTGATAATGAAAGTCGAGTGACGGCCACTGCCGGAGTACGCGTGAATTATTGGGACTTTAATAGCGAAACAGTATTTAGTCCGCGTGGAACAATAGCTTGGAAGCCCAAGTGGACTAAGCAAATCAATGACAGTACCACATTGACGCGTGATGTGGTTTTCAGATTCAGTTCGGGATTCTACTACCAACCTGCCTTCTATCGTGAGCTGAGGGAATTAGACGGAACCCTTAACCCCGAAATTCGCGCCCAGCGCGCCATTCATTATGTACTTGGAGCAGATGTAAACTTCCAGCTTTGGAATCGACCGTTTAAATTTATCGCCGAAGCCTATTATAAGGATTACGACTTCTTGGTTCCTTACGAAATTGACAACATCAGGCTGCGCTACTATGGTACCAACAATTCTGAAGGCTATGCCGTTGGTCTCGACACGAAAATTCACGGAGAGTTCATTCCCGGGATCGAATCTTGGGCGAGTCTAAGCTTTCTGCGCACAGAAGAAGACCTTTTGGACGACTTCTACTATGAGATTTACAATAGTGATGGTGAGATTATCTCTCCCGGCTTTACTGAAAATGATATTCCCGTTGATACCATCACCCGATTTCCTGGCTATATACCCCGCCCTACCGATCAATTGGTATTCTTCAGCATGTTCTTTCAAGATGAGATGCCGAGCATTCCAAGCTTCAAAGTTCACTTGAGCGTGTTGTTTGGTTCTGGACTTCCCTTCGGCCCTCCCGACAATGAGCGCTACAAGGATACCGAACGCTACCGCGCTTACCGCCGTGTAGACATTGGTTTCTCCAAAGACCTGATGCCCAAAGACCCGAGTAAGGGACTGTTCAAAAATTTCAAGAGTGCAGTGGTATCCCTGGAAGTATGGAACCTTCTGGGAATTAACAATACCATCAGTTATAGCTGGATCCAAGAATCTAGCGGAAGGCAATACGGAGTTCCAAATTTCCTGACCCAGAGAAGGGTAAACTTAAAGTTGGCGTTTTCGTTTTAGTAGTCTGTAGTCTGTAGTCTGTAGTCTGTAGTCAAATAAAATAAACTACTTCACAAACTCTAGCACCGTCTTCCGAATAATTCCTATGCAGTCCATCAATTGATCCTCTGTCATCACCAAAGGTGGCGCGAATCGAATAATGTTTCCGTGAGTTGGTTTGGCCAATAGGCCATTTTCGGCTAGACCTAGACAAATTCTCCAGGCGGTGTCGCTGTCTTCAGTATCATTCACCAATACGGCGTTAAGGAGCCCTTTTCCTCTTACAGAATTGATCAAATCCGATTCTTCTGCAAGTTGAGCCATTTCCTTTCGGAAGATTTCACCCAACCTCCGAGC
>CAZKXG010000197.1:0-3448 GCA_964556465.1 uncultured Cryomorphaceae bacterium
AACGCGGGTATGAATTGACTCCGATTATGGATTAATTACAAATGCCTAAACCTTTCAAAGGCCTGCTTCTCCAAATCCTCCCGATGATCGGGGTGTGAAATAGCTATCAACTCCTTCGCTCGTTGGCGAAGATTCTTTCCGTACAAATAGGCCACACCCCATTCGGTGACCACGTAGTGAACATGGGCACGCGTGGTGGTTACGCTGGGACCTTCCTGAAGAAACGGGACGATCTTGCTTTTTCCTTTTCCTGTGGCGGAAGGCATCGCAATAATGGGCTTGCCGCCGTCCGACAAGGACGCTCCTCTGATAAAGTCCATTTGTCCGCCTACACCTGAGTATTGCAAAGCGCCAATGGAATCAGCACAAACTTGTCCCGTAATATCAATTTCAATGGCCGAATTGATCGCCACCACTTTCGGGTTTTGGCGGATAATCGCCGTGTCATTGGTGTAAGCCGCGTCTTTGAAAACCACCATCGGGTTGTCGTCGATGAATCGATAGAGCCGACTGCTACCCATAGCAAAGCAGGCAGTGACTAGATTGGGAAGCACCTTCTTGTCTTCGCCGGTTACCACGCCGCTTTCTACCAGGTCTATCAGGCCGTCTGAAAACATCTCAGTATGTACACCGAGCCGCTGGTGATTGGTAAGCTGGCTCAATACCGCATCGGGAATGGCGCCAATTCCCATTTGGAGAGTAGATCCATCCTCTACCATCTCGGCAATGTATCGTCCTATTTTCTCTTCTGTTTCACTAAAAGGTCGTGCAGTTACTTCATGAATTGGTGTATCGACTTCTACGGCAAAGTCAATTTCACCAAAGTGAATAAAGCCATCGCCATGGGTGCGAGGAACGTTGGGATTGATTTCGGCGATTACCAAACGAGCTGATTCCAGTGCGCCCAGCGTGATGTCGACCGATGAGCCTAGCGAACAGTATCCGTGCTGATCGGGTGGCGATACACTGATAAGTGCTACGTCGATAGACAGTATGCCGTTCCGAAAAAGCTGAGGCATCTCGCTCAAAAATACGGGGATGTAATCCGCATTTCCTTCCCTTACGGCTCCGCGGACGTTGGCACCGACGAAACAAGCGTTGTGCTTGAAAGCTTTCGAATACCTTTTGTCGACATAAGGTGCTGCACCTTCGGTATGGATGTGGATAAGCTCCACATTCTTCAGCTCATCTGCTCTGTCGCAAAGAGCCTGAATCAAAGTATGCGGCGTCATGGATACGCTGTGTAAAAATACCCTTTGATTGGAATAAATATGTTTCACCGCTTCCGCAGGAGATAGGATCGGAGTTTCAGCTGATTTATGGCGCATGGGGGTTTCTTTTTCGTCGAGGCAAATTTAATCTGAAACTCCTTCAATAAAACATGACTTATATCACTCGACTACCTGAAATAGGATGCTCCGTTTATATCGACCACAGCACCGGAGAGATGCTTTGACTCGGGCTCACATAAGAATCCGATTAGTTTGGCTACTTCTTCGGGTTGGGCAATTCGATTCATCGGACTCTGCTTTTTAACGGCTTCCAATTCTTCTTTGGTCAAGATATCTTTGCACATATCAGTCTCTACAAAACCTGGTGCTACTGCTACTACTGAAATTCCGTGTTCACCTGCTGCTTTCGCCAATGATTGTGTGAGCGAATTCAAGGCCGCTTTGCTCGCTGCGTATCCGGGCATACTCGGCTCACTGCGGTATGCCCCGCGACTGCTTACATTTACTATGGTGCCGGTTCCTGTCTTCATCATTCGTTCAATCGAGTGATGGCAAATCAAGGCCGCCCCGTGCAAGTTTATTTCAATCGTCTTTTTGAAGTTTTCGATCCAGTCTTGCGCAGGCATTTCTAATGGGTGTTTGATCGCCACTCCTGCATTATTTATGACCACATCAAGTTGATCGAAATGTTGATCAAGAAGATGAAAGAGTTGATCAATTTCTTGGGATACACCCAAATCGGCTTTGCAGATAAAGTGTCCGCTTCCCTCTAGTAGTGACAAGGTGTCTTCAGCTTCTGCTCGATTCTGACAATAATGAATAGCAATGGTATGTCCACGTTTGGAAAGCTCAATGGCCGTCGCCTTACCAATCCCTCTTGACGCGCCTGTAACTAGGGCGTTTTTCCTTCTCTTCATTCAATTGTTGTAAAAGATTATTAAGAGGTCCAAGGTAGAAAATTGCGGGTAGCGTATATTCGAGCCAATCAAATCTTGATCATGGATATATTCAACATCATTGTCATCCTGACTATACTGGCAGCAGCTTTTGCTTTTATCAATACCAAACTGCTCAAGCTACCTTTTACGATTGGTCTGATGATCATCGCGATTGTATTTACTCTTGTTATTGTGGCCGCTGGTGCAGTCGATCCCGAAGTATTGATTGATGCAAAAGCGCTGGTCAGGTCCATTGACTTTGAAACGGTGCTACTCGATATCATGTTGAGTTTTCTGCTTTTTGCGGGTGCACTTCATACTAAGCTAGAGGGTTTGAAAAAAAATCGCGGACCGATAGCCTTAATGGCGACAGGTGGAGTAATTGTCTCTGCCATTTTAGTTGCCGGTTTGGTTTATGGTTTGTTCCAGGTTTTCGACTATCCGGTAGATTTCATTTACTGTTTGCTTTTTGGCGCACTGATTAGCCCTACCGACCCAATCGCAGTTTTGGGAATTCTGAAAGATGCGAAAGCTCCTAAAAAACTCGAGACGAAGATTGTGGGTGAGTCGCTATTTAATGATGGGGTTGGGGTAGTGGTCTTTCTGGTTATTTTCGCCATTGCCCAAAAAGGAGTTGAGTCAATCACATTCGGCGAAGTTGGTTTAATGTTTTTGGAAGAAATTGGAGGTGGAATAGCTCTGGGCCTTATAGGCGGATACTTGGGATTTTACTTGATGCGCTCCATCGATCATTACGAAACGGAGGTACTTATCACACTTGCTCTGGTGATGGGGATTTACAGCTTAGCCGGCTGGATGCATTTTTCGGGCCCCTTGGCGGTAGTTGTGGCAGGTCTTTTTATTGGAAATAAATCACCGGAGGTAGCATGGTCTGATGAGACCAGGCTTTACGTGGATAAGTTTTGGGAGTTGGTTGACGTCTTTCTCAATGCGTTGCTCTTTGTGCTGATCGGCTTTGAGCTATTGATAGTTGCATTGGAAGGTCAATATATTCTTTTCGGTGTCTTGGCAATTCCGATTACTCTTTTAGCGAGGTATTTGGCTATTTCCGGTCCTGTAGCCATCTTTAAGGAAAAGCTCGAGTTTATTCCCAAAACGGATATCATTCTCACTTGGGGTGGAATTAGAGGCGGTATATCCATTGCCTTGGCCCTTTCACTTGAACCTCAGATGAACCGCGAATTGTTTTTAACCATGACCTACGTGGTAGTGGTTTTCTCCATAATCGGACAGGGGTTGACCATCGGTCCGTTGATC
>CAZKXG010000197.1:3458-6373 GCA_964556465.1 uncultured Cryomorphaceae bacterium
AGCCAAGAACAGTGATACAGCAAAGCAATCTTAAATCAAAAAGATGAGATTCGATATCATTTTGTTATTCGTTGGATTGTTTTGGAATTGCTCATCAAATCCTTCCTTAGTGAAAGATCGGGAGGCAGTGAAAGCCCAAACGTTCGATCTTCCAAAAGGTGATTTACCCAAAGTGGGCTTCAATTGCAAAGCCAGTTACAACATCGTTCAGCAAACAGCTTTTGCAGATCAACTCTTCGCTGAATTGAGCGAAGAGGGATTGGAAAATATGGTGCTCCGAATTCCTGGAGGAACGAGATCGCAGAAAGATTTCTCACAAGATTGGCCGGATGAAAAGATGAAGCTTTGGACTGATCTTCAAAAGAAGTATGGCTATACCATGGTTTTTGATGTGAATGGAAACGATACTCCGGAAAACCAGCTAGCCCTTATCAGAAGGTGGCAAGCAAACGGAGCAGAATTTGAGTTTCTGGAGATGATGACGGAGTACTACCTCCCGAAATTTTCTAAACCCGACCTGAGTAAGCCGGAGGTGACGCGCAGAGTGGATGAGACGATTTACACCGAAGAAATTCTCCCTGCATTTTTCGAACAACTCGATTCTTTGAATTTGCCTTACTTTTTGATTTTTGCCCCTGCCAAAAAGACCAAGACGGGAGCTGAACGCTATGCCGGATGGAATCAACATATGATTGATTTTGTCAAGAATCATCAAGGCGATCAGCAGCTTGGAGCGGTGCTTCATTTATACCAAAAGGACTATAAAAAGCCTTATGATTACGATCAAATAGATCGATTGCGAGCGGCTCTTCCCGATACCCCCATTGCAGTAACCGAGCTGGGTGTTCTGGATCGATCGGTACCGATAGAAGATCACCCGACGGAGTCCGTGCGACACATCGCCGCTGTTATTTCTCATCTGCGAAAGGGAGATTACTTGATGGATCAAGTGCTTTATCACGATTATCGAAATGGCAATCCGATGGCAGACACCCATCCGATGTACGGTGGTATTTCACCGAAAGGAACTGCCGTTGTGAATTATTTCAATGAGCTCTTCAACTAATTATTTGGCCACTTTCCATATCAAGCCCACTTCCTTTCGGATTTCCATTTCGCTGGGATTCAGCGTGAGCTCTTGACCTGCGTCTGACTTCATTTCATACGCATCCACCGATCGAAACCTCGGTTGAAAAACATCGGGACCATCCGTCATGTACCCATAGTTGACTTCCTCTAGTGCGACTATTCTTACACCCAAGGCTTCCGATAGAATATCAGCTTTGTGCTCACCATCCTCTACGGCTTTAGTCAAAGCTTCTTCAAGTAATGCTTCTTTTTGAGTTTCAGATAAACTAAAAGATAAGTTGTAGCCAAAATTGAATGCTTCATTTTTCAGGGTATTCACGATCGCATTCATATTTTCCTGAGTATGTTCCAATTCGATAGACACCCGAATTGATCCCACGTAGCCAATCAACTGTTTGTCCCGGTCCACATAGCGGTACTCGGGATTAATATTCATGGAGTTCGACTTGATATTATCTTCTGCAATGCCTGATTTTATTAAGGCAGACTTGAGGTTGTTATAGGTTTTGGTCAAATCATTCGAGGTGGCCTCGTAGGTGTCCTTTTTGGCTTGCAGTGGAATGTTCACGTTCATTAAGGCAGGGATGGCTTTTACGGTAGCTTCACCTTTTACTTTGATGGTAGATGTTTGCGCTTCTGCGAATACAAACAATAAAAGGGCTGTAGATAAGAGAAGTAGATTTTTCATGATTTAAATTTAGCTTGTTTTGGCAAAGGCTGTGCCGAAAGTTCCATGAATGTTTAGTAAAAAAGAAAAGCTACCCCACATCTGTGAGACAGCCTTCTTTTATTACTAACCAAAAACTAGTTTATAGCGCTGCTTGCTTTTCGTATTTGTGATTGACCAGTTCGCCTGCGAGGAATTTCTCGTAAGCCGACAGGTCGAAGTGACCGTGTCCGCAAAGGTTAAAGAGGATGGTCTTTTCTTCACCTGCCTCTTTTGCAGCATTGGCTTCCTCGATCACTTGAGCTATGGCATAAGTCGCCTCGGGAGCGGGGATGACACCTTCAGCTTTCGCAAAAAGAACACCCGCCTTGAAGCACTCTAGTTGCTCTTTTGCCCTGGCCTCAATCAAGCCATCTTTCAAGAGTTGGCTTACCAATACGCCTGCTCCATGATAGCGCAAACCTCCTGCGTGAATTTCTGCCGGCACGAAATCGTGTCCCAGTGTATACATGGGCAGCAGCGGAGTCATCCCAATGGTGTCACCAAAGTCGTATTTGAATTCACCTTGGGTTAACTTCGGGCAACTCGACGGTTCTACAGCAATGCATTTTATCTTTTTACCATTTTGAAAATTGTGCCGTAAGAACGGAAAGGCTATACCGGCAAAGTTGGACCCTCCACCGAAAGGCGCTACGATCACATCCGGTTCATCTCCTGCTATTTCAAATTGCTTTTCGGCTTCCAAGCCAATGATGGTTTGGTGCAACAAGACATGATTCAAGACGCTTCCCAGGGCGTACTTCGTTTCTTCATCCTGCACAGCTCGCTCGATAGCTTCTGAGATGGCTATGCCCAAACTGCCCGGGCTATTTGGGTCTTGAGCCAAAATTTTCCGCCCCGCTTCCGTACGGTCAGAAGGAGATGGATAGCAGTTTGCCCCGTAGGTATTCATCATCATTTTTCGGTAGGGCTTCTGCTGGTAGCTCAACTTGACCATGTACACCTCGAGATCAATTCCAAATTTCTGGCAGGCGTAGCTCAACGCACTTCCCCATTGACCGGCTCCCGTTTCGGTGGTTATCCGTTTCACTCCTTGCTTCATGTTGTAGTAGGCTTGTGGGATAGCTGTGTTTGGCTTGTGCGATCCCGACGGGCTTCC
>CAZKXG010000198.1:0-5316 GCA_964556465.1 uncultured Cryomorphaceae bacterium
CGCTTTCCAACGTATTTCTTCGGTTTGTTCACCGATTCGGCATCGCGCACACAGAGCAGAATGTCGTGTGTAGTGGCATCACTTTTATCGGTGTAATAGGTATTGTTTGAAGCAATGACCTTCACTCCGTGCTTCTCTCCGAATTTGATAAGCGTTTCGTTTACAATATCTTCCTCGGGAATTCCGTGGCGGTTTAGCTCGATGTAGAAGTCCTCGCCGAATTGTTCTTTCCACCACACGAAGGCTTCTTCGGCTTGGCTTTCGCCAACGTTGAGAATCAAGAAAGGCACCTCGCCCCAAAGTCCGCCGGTGGTGGCAATAATGTCTCCTTTTAGTTCGATGAGCGTTTTGCGATCAATTCGAGGAACGTAGTAAAACCCTTGGGTGAATGAGATCGAAGAAAGCTTGGCTAAATTGTGGTAACCCGCCTTATTCTTGGCCAGAAGAACGGTTTGGTATCCATTGTCTTTACTCGACTTATCGGTCAGGTCAGCGCTGAGGTTGAACTCGCAACCAACAATTGGAGTCACGTCATTGGCCAAAGCCTCTCGCACGAAGTGAAAGGCCGCCATCATATTTCCATGATCGGTCATGGCCACGGCAGGCATTCCAAACTCTTTGGCCTTAGCCACCAAGCTACCTACGGTAGACGTGGATTGAAGTATCGAAAACTGCGTATGGCAATGAAGGTGCGCGAAGACCATATCTTCCATCTCACCGATATCGACTTTCTTGACCTTCTTGAGGTCGGTGGCCGTTTCGGGAGCCATTTCGGGAGCCTTCTTAAAATTGGCTGCCGCCAATGTGGGTGGCTCATAAACGATCTCGGCGGGATTGGGTACTTCGTCCACCGTGAAGACTTTTCGCTCGATCAGCGCAAAGAAGCACTTTGCCGTTGCGTCCACATCGTAGGCCGCATCATGGGCATCTTCAAACCCCACTCCGAATAATTTGTGGTGGAGTTCGGTGAGGGTGGGCCATTTAAACTTACCGCCCCTTCCACCTGGAATGGCGCAATACTCTGTCGAAAGATCTTTGGTATCGAGCTGAGGGGCATCAACGACCGGATAAGGCAACCCCGCTCTGAAAAATTCAGCACCGATCACGTTGACGTCAAATTCAATATTGTGACCCGCAACGTATTTGGCTTTGGCTCGAGCCTCTTCAAACCTCGTGAGCACTTCAGTGAGAGGAAGGCCCTCTTCCAGCGCTCGCTCGGTAGTAATCCCGTGAATTTTCACCGAATTATAAGGAATGGTAAAGCCGTCGGGCTTCACGATCAGATTTTCGGCCGATATCAGTTTTCCCGTTTCGTCGTGCAGCTGCCACGCGATCTGGACGACTCGGGGCCAGTTCTCGCTATCGGTTACAGGAGCATTGTAATTATTGGGAAGACCGGTGGTCTCGGTATCAAAAATCAGAAACATGGGTGGGGTGCAGTTTGACACAAAAATACCGAATCCCGTCTCGAATTTGAGGTGGTGTTAATAAGAATTGAAAAGTGTTCGGCAATTGCCTAATGGGAATTTTTAAGGACGGTTTTTGCGATTTGCGATGTTTAAAGGATTGCCGCCCCACCGAGGCTTCGACGGTTTGACCGACATGACATCGATGGGTTATACTCATCGCCGACCGATGCCGTCACGTCGGGACTAGTTCATATTTGGCGAGACCACAGAACAGCCCTGAAAGAGCGCCATCGGTCAGCACAGGGTGCAACCCTGTGACAACAAACGCACAATTCGATCAAGCCCCGGCGGGGCGACATCACATCACCTCTGCACCACCAATTTCTGCCGAAACATCCGCTCTCCGATCTGGCCTGACAAGATGTAAACTCCTTCTGATAGCTGGCTCGTCGAATAGGTATTACCCGATTGAAAACGCGCCACTCGATCTACCTGCCTTCCGGAAATATCGGTTACGGTGAGTTCCATTCCCGCCCAGAGGAGGTTGGGCACTTCGATGGTCACCCGATCTTGCGTGGGGTTAGGGTAGATGGTGAGTGGTTCGGCTTGGGTGAAGGTGGTGGAGAGAAAATTCTCTTCGTAAATAAAAATTCCAAAATCCCTGAAACCTCCGCCATGAACGGCTTGATAAGCATCCGATGTTAAACCATAGCAATCAGGATTACTGCTTTCTCCAAACAGACCTGAAAGGTATAATTTAGAGTCAATTTTAAGACATTCATAGAACAATCCGCAAGGGTATGATTGCGGCGCATAGGTGGACCATATTAGTTCTCCATCTGTTGAAAATTTGGCCAGACAACTTGCTGAAGCAAACATGGGTATACCCACACTTTCCACAATAGGATTTCCAGTTGCGAGTCCGGTTTCGGAAAGGGTTCTGCCAGTTAAGTAAAACGATCCATCTAATACTCTTGTCAACTTCGGATCCGAATCGATGGATGTTGCTCCAAAATAGGTGCCCCAAATTCTTTCACCCGAAGATGAGAATTTAGCAATAAAGTAGTCGATAATACCATTGTTTTCTTGTTGAAAGCTTTCAGGACTGGAAATATTGTCTTCAGAACCAGTATCTCCAGAAACATAAATATTCTCCTCTTCATCAATGCTAATGATAGAGGAAGAATCATCGCTTTCACCGCCGTAATATGTAAACCAATTGAGCGTTCCCATTTCGCTGTCAATCGAAAATAAAATACAATCCTGGCCTCCACCAAATTCAGGCTGATGCCCCTCAGATTCTATCGGAAGTTGTCCTGTTGTGTAACCCCAAGATACTATCGATCCATTCGTTTGCAGACATTTTAAATCTGTCAAACCTGACAGAGCAGAGCTTTCCAAATAGGTGTACCAAAGCTTTTCACCGCTCGGTGAATACTTGGCAAGAAAACCTGATATCGACTCATTATCGTTCAATTCCGACTGATAAACACCTTCTGTGCCCAGATTTGGACTCTTGGTTGTTCCTGAAATGTAGATATTCCCATCCTCGTCCAAGTCAATGGCATTTATTTCATCAGTACCATTCCCACCCACAAGTATGCTGAACTCTATTTCAAATTCTACATTCAGCTTGGTTATAAATCCCATTCGAGTGCCACCGAATTCATCAGAGCCCCCATTTAAAACTGGAAAGTCAGTAGATAGAGTACTCCCAACGATAACTATGTCACTTTCGGGTGAGACTCTGACATCAGAAATGAGTTCGATATCAGCCCCCCCTAAATAACTAGTTGAAATCGGAATACCATCTGAGGTTAGTATTGCTACATAGCCATCTTTGACACCTTGGTTAATGCCCTGAAAAGATCCGATCATTTCCAAATTTGTCGATTCAGTGTCACCGTAAAATACGACTCTGTCACCAGCTAATTCTGCGACACCTGCAATCCCTTCGAATCCATCACCACCTAAAAGACTTTGGTACACTAGTTCGATATCCGTTTGGGAAAAAACTGATACCGGCATCATCACCGGTATCAGAATAAAGAAAATCAACTTTCTCATTGTTTGATTGTAATTAAGGTTTCATAAGACCCATCTAAGAAGGAGAACTTATGGTATAACATTCCATTTGGCAAGGTGACGTCCGGTGTAATCTTATGACTTCCGCTATGGTCTTTCGGAAGGTTGAAAATATAAGAATAATGTAAATTACCCTGTCCATCAAATACCTCATACTTTCCTTTGAGCTTTGCGGTAGTCGTCACCTCCGCGAAATAAAAATCACCGCTATGCGGATTGGGATACATGGTGGCTTCAAAGAAATCCTTATGGTAGACTTGTGAATTAAAGTTTTGCCGAACCTCAAAGAATGTCCTTCTGAATCCATGATCTAAGCTGAAGGTAGAGAAAAGATAGAAGCCCGGAGTGAAGTTAAGTGTTGGCATACTCGGATATCCTTGAGGGTCTACGAAATCCAAATGACTTCCCTGATAAATAACATTCGAGGAATCCCTGATTAACTTAACAATCCGAAAAGATTCAGATTCCATGGCAATGTCCGTGTATCTCAACAAAGGATCGTTAAACGCCCCTTTATCGAAGCTATAGAATGTCGACACAAATTCTTCCCAATTCGAGTCATCTAAAATTATTCCGCCATCGTCACCATTTCCATTCTCCTCTAAATCATTTAGCCATTCATTCATTTCCCATAACCATTCGTCTATATTCCAATCATCTCCATTGTCATCATCGCCATTTCCACCCCCTTCGTACTCAAAACTTGCAGGATCAGGAAGGCACTCTATTTCATCAGCCCATGAGTCCGTCCAACCTTGAGTATTCATCCAATTCAAAAGTGGCCCAATATCAGTTATGCCGGAAAGGTCAGAACATTTATTTGCATTTCTGTTATCAAAGGCAAAGTCCTCGCCGACATATGGACCAAAATGCTTTCTAACACCCCAAACCCATGTGCTCGCTGGATCTATTTGCACGCCCTGTGCATCCTGAAACCCACCAGAATTTGGCAGTTCTACTAGAATTCCTTGATATTTTAGAACATCTTCATCAGTATTATAAAGTCCGTAATAGGTCTGATTGTATGAAGAGTTTATAAAATCTGCAATGGAAATATCCAAAGCATCTAAATTTATCCATTCATAATAATAATTAGGACTTCCTAAGGTCGTGTTAAAACCATTTGTTGCAGGTTCAAGCCTATAGTTGTATTTATTATCGAGCCTGTCATATTGTTGCACTCTATAGGCGTAGTTAGCGCTTTCGCAAGTCCAATTACAAGTAGGAAATCCAAGAGGAGGGCCAATTACACCAGTTACCGTCTCGTCCATTATATCCAAATGATTCTGATCAACGGCCGTTAATGAGAAACCGTATGAAATATTCGGATCAGTATCCAACCAGTAGTTTGGATGCACGAACAAATAATTCTGTCGCCAAACTTCTCCTCTCTCAATGATAATAGAAACAGTGTCACTTGCGCTGGCCGTATTTTTTATGAGCTCATATCTGTGAAACATTGCATTCGGGTCATCATTCGTCCATCGCAAATAGCTGAAACTATCTTCTGGAGTACCTGTTAATTCGAGTGATTTCTGAGCTGTGCATATAAGTGTCAATATACAAAGCAAAAAGCTTGTGGTTATTTTTTGGTATTTCATTTTTAAAAGTTTTTTTGGTTTTTGGCCTCTCTATGGCAGGCTGCCATCCGAGGTTTGCTCCAACCTAAATCTGCATTTGCAGTTTCGTTTTGGAGCATCCGAAGCAAGCAAAAGCCTTACTAAGTGAATCCACGAACGATCGAGATTATCCAAAAAATACTCTGTAATGAAATATAGTCAGGAGTTTGCTCCTGCTGTTTATTATCGCTAAATGGGGGGGG
>CAZKXG010000198.1:5326-6275 GCA_964556465.1 uncultured Cryomorphaceae bacterium
TCAAATTGCTTGGTTCAAGATAAACAAATAAATTGAAAAGAACCATTTCGCACTTCTGAGCATCTTGACGAATGACAAAACTCGAATAAAACTGAACGTTTTCAGTTCTTCAAATTATGTGAGAGTTCTCACCTAAAGAATAAAGAGCCGAGAATTAGCCTCTTCCCTCCCACTCTTCAAAAAACTGCTCCAGGAACGATTCCATAAAAGCATGCCTCTCCTCAGCCATTCGCTTACCCGAATCTGTATTCATCCTGTCCTTAAGAAGGAGTAACTTTTCATAGAAATGATTGATAGTAGATGTCCGCGTTTTGGCGTAAGCCTCAAAATCGCCGTGAAGCGTGGGCTCAAGCTCGGGGTCGTAAATGGGTTGATTGCGGTGTCCGCCATAAGCGAATGTTCTCGCAATGCCGATGGCACCGATGGCATCCAACCTATCGGCATCTTGCACCACGGCCGACTCGATGGATGAAACGGGCGTTTCAACCCCTGCGCCTTTATAGCTGGTTTCGGAAATGATGTTGCTCACCCTATCGGCGAGTTCTTGACTGCCACCATATTCCAATATGATCGCCTTCGCTTTGGCGGGCCCCGCAGTCAAGTCGTAATCGTGAAATTTGTGATCGGCAATGTCGTGCAGCAGGGCTGACAGCTCAACCACCTCTGCATCGGCTCCCTCTGATTCGGCTAGTTTTAAGGCTACCTTTCTAACCCGATCGATGTGATACCAATCGTGGCCTGTGCCCTCTCCTTCGAAGGAGCTTTTTACCAATTGTTCTATACGGTTCAAAAGACTCATGACCCCAAAAGTATACCTTTGTTCTGAGTGCGTTGTTGGCCCTGAAGCTAACATTGATCATTGCACATTGAATAACTGAACATTTTCTTCGTCTATTCAAATAAAAAGCAGATATTTGCGGCCCTAAAAATTAATAACGGAGGTTTTCGT
>CAZKXG010000199.1:0-5514 GCA_964556465.1 uncultured Cryomorphaceae bacterium
ATCATTGGAAACCAGCCAAGCTACCGGCCACCATACCCCTTCTTTGGCCACCACAGTAAAATCATCGGTTGTAGCGGAGGGCTCATCAAATGACAATCCGAGCTCCAAAAGCTTTTCGAACACTTCTCGCACTTCTGTGGCATTTTTTACACCGACGCCTACCAGGTATTCATCTTCTTGGAAATCGCCACCGCCGAAGTTTTCTCTGAGTGTTTTTACGCCACCCTTAACCAAATCCTCAATTTTGAATTTGGGCACGATGACATTGTAATGGCGGTAATTGATCATGTTACAAACTTAATCAAGAAGGTCAATTCGCAAGAATCTAGTCCCTAAACTTCTTCAATGCCTCTTCCAAGGGGTTGTGTAAAGTCTTGTACTTGATATGAGGCGAGCGGCCTTTCTTGTAAATCTTAGCATTCGTGTGTTTGCCTTCGCGGTGCTTTTTCTGCTCTTCTTCACTGAGATGAGTTACCTCTTGACAATCAGTCGAACAACAACCTTCGTATTTCTCGGTGCATTTTTCACATTGGATGAAAAGGGTATGACAGCCTTTGTTCAAGCAGTTGACATGAGTATCACATGGATCGCCACATTGGTGGCAACGAGCGATAACATCGCGTGTAATACCCTCGGCCATGCGCTCATCAAAAACGAAGTTCTTACCTACGAATTTATTCTCAAGCCCTTTCTCGTTTGCTCTGCGCGTGTATTCAATAATGCCGCCTTCAAGCTGATGCACGTTGGGAAAACCTTGGTGCTTGAGCCAAGCCGATGCTTTCTCGCAGCGGATTCCTCCCGTACAGTACATCACCAGGTTTTTGTCTTCTAATCCTTTTAGGTTTCCCAAGATGTGTGGTAACGAGTCGCGAAAAGTGTCCACATCGGGTGTGATGGCATTTTTGAAATGGCCCACTTCCGTTTCGTAGTGGTTTCGCATGTCGATCAAGATGGTGTCATCTTGTTCAATCAGTTCATTGAACTCCTCTACTTTGAGGTGTTTCCCTTTGTCGGTCACGTCAAATGTCTCATCGTTCAGGCCATCAGCCAGTATCTTGGGGCGCACTTTAATGATGAGTTTGTAGAAACTCATTCCATCATCGTCTACCGCCACATTGAGGCGGATGCCATTCAAGAAGCTGATGCTGTAGAGGTGATCTCTGAATGCTTCAAAATTTTCTCGGGGCACCGAGAGTTGCGCATTGATGCCCTCGTGTGCGACATAAATGCGACCGAAGACGCCGATCTTCTCCCAGTTGATAAAAAGGTAATCTCTGAATAGTTGAGGATTGCCGAGCTTCGCGTATTGATAAAACGAAACGGTGACCCTGTCGTGGTCACTTTCGATCATGCGCTTTTTAAGCACGCGCCAATCCTCTTCGTTGTGCAGGTGTTTCATGTTACAATTGCAAGTTATACCGTGAAAAAATGCTTCAAATGAAGAGGATACAAAGGTACAACTATGAATTCATTTGAACGCGTTCAATTTTAGAACAATTGTCTCGCAATGGAGTCAAATTTTCACAACGGCAGTCACCATTTTCTACAACTACTTCGCAATCATTACAGCCCATGCAGGCACAAGTCTTACCAATAGATCCATTTTTAATTAAAAAGCCATCCTCACCTTTCACCACTCTTGTACTGATGTTAAGGCACTCCTCCTTTCCATCTGCCGTAAGCCAATAAGTTTTTTCTCCTTTCTGCTCCCTTACTAGAATTCGATGATTGACAAACTCAATCTCTTGTTCGCCTTCCTCAGAGATAATGTCGGACCAAAACCTTTCCATTTTCTCTACTGAAATTGCATCAGTATTTGATTCAGAAGCCAAATAAAATTTCTGTTGATTAAAGATTTCAGGACCAGAGGTGAACACCTCATTTTGATTTTGACAAGAGAAGAAGATGGTTAGGCAGAAAAATATTGATAGTCCTTTCATGTTTCTAATTTTTAATCCTACCACTAATTTAAATTAATTTTGTTTCAAACCGTTCCATCGCTGCTAGACTTGATCTAGGAGAGGAAAGTCCGGACAGTACAGAGCACCGCGCTTCCTAACGGGAAGAGTCCGCCTTAGGCGGATATGGAAAGTGCCGCAGAGACAATACCGTCCGCCTCAGGCGGATAAGGGTGAAAAGAGTGGGGTAAGAGCCCACAGCTTCGAGTAGTGATATTCGAAGGAGGTAAACCCCGCGGACTGTAAGGCCATGTAAACCGAGGCTTGAGAGCTGCTCGCTCGACTCGGAGGGTAGGCTGCTCGATCCTGCCGGCGACGGCAGGGCTAGATAAATGATGGAAGCCCCGATTTCGATCGGGGAACAGAATCCGGCTTACAGGTTTTATTTTTAAAAGCCCGACTAGAAGTGGTCGGGCTTTTATTTTAAACCTTTCTCATCACAGAGGTTTCATAGCTCGAGTTATTTATACCATTCTTGCTTAATTTAGATTTGCCCGTTCATGAGAATTGCTAACACGAAAATCATTAACTTTATAAAATGACTTTGATCGAAAAAAGACAGCTGATAATTCGAGAGATTTTGGACTTAACAGACGAAAAATTACTTGATGATCTTGTTTCGCTTCTTTCCACGACTAGTACGCAAGAAGTCTATTCAAAAGAATTGAAAGATTCAATTGAACGAGGGCTGAACGACTACAAAGAAGGCAGAGTGCGTCCGCACAATGTTGTCATGGAAGAGTTTAAGGCGAAGTATGGATTATGAAATAGTATGGACTCGTGAGGCGGAGGTTAAATTGGCGGAAGTATCAGAATATCTGATCAGAACAGATTTTACCCAACGATTAAACGATCAGCTCGATACATTAATTAAATATCCATACTCCTTCAGAATAATAGAGAATAGCGAGAATCGCGAGGCTGTGTTAACCAGACATAATTTATTGATTTATCGGGTAGAAGATGATAAGATCATTTTGCTTACTGTATGGGATACAAGAATGAATCCTGAAAATAGAATGTTTAAATGAATCTCGGATTATTGGAAAGGGCTGCACTAAAACTTAAACGCACTATTTTCGTTGACTATTCCCATGAAGGCCATTGTCACCCTATCATTGTTTTTGCTCACTCTTAGCTTGAAAGCTCAAGAAATCGAAATCGCGAAAATGGTAACCATGGACGAGTTTGTGGTTAACGCCGCCATAGAGGATTTCAATACAGAAGATTTCATTTCTCAAGTCATCGAAGACACCACCTTCTACCAAGCCTTTCTCAACCTCAAGTACTTTCCGCACGAGATCAAAGGGGCGATGGTAGTCTACGATAAAGACGAAACGGAATTCGCTACCCTTCAGCGCAAAGCCGTGCAGCATTTGACCAATGATGAGGTGAAGTGGGTGGAAATTACTTACGAGAAAACGAATGGCCGAATCAAAAAGAAAAACGGTAAGTGGCGCTACCTGACTGCTGAGGTTTACGACGACGTTTTCTTCCCTACAGAGAAGCACAAGGTCTCGAACGAGATGGTGCAACGCGAACAAGAGCTGGAGGCTGAGTCGAAAATGGAGAAACATAAAGCCCAGTTGAAGAAGATGCTTTTCAATCCGGGTCAGCCGATTGATAACGTTCCTTTCATCGGCGATAAGCTTGCTATTTTCAGTCAGGAGATGGTTCAGTATTACGATTACTCCATCTTCCTTTATGAATACAATGACTCGATTCCGTGTATCGCTTTTTCGAATTTTGTAAAGGAAGGAGAGGAAGATGAGGTGGTTATCAGGGACATGACGTCTTATTTTCATAGGGATACCCAAGAGGTCATTGCTCGAGAGTATCGCTTGGCGCATAAAACACTTCTTTTTGATTTTGATATTTCCATCAAGGTGGAAAATATGCTTGTCAATGGCTGGCTGATGCCAAAGTCCGTTTCCTATGATGGTGGCTGGGACGTGCCGTTCAAGAAACCTGAAATTATCAGTTTCAAGATGGAATGTGCTGACTACGAAACGAATTCAGGGCGGTACGCGAAGTGACAAAAATCAGGTTGGCAGCCCCTCTTCAATTCCTATCTTGTGGCACCATTCAACCGACTCGATTATGTCCAAAAAGGAAGTATACTACAAAGACTATTTACAGCTCGATAAAATTTTGGGCGCTCAAGAACTAGAGAGCGACAAGGCGGGCGTAGAAGCCCACGACGAAATGCTTTTTATCGTTATTCACCAAGCTTATGAACTCTGGTTTAAGCAAGTCCTTTACGAACTTGATTCCATCACAACCCTGCTTTCTAAGCCAACCGTAAATGACAACGACCAAACACTGCAGGTCGTGGTTCACCGCAGCCGTCGGATTATTGAGATTCTTCGCCTATTGGTAGATCAGATTAATGTAATGGAGACCATGAGCTCGCTTGACTTTTTGGACTTCCGAGATCTGTTGCGCCCCGCCAGTGGTTTCCAAAGTATTCAATGGAAAGAGCTGGAGGCAAAGCTCGGACTTCACTATGAAAACCGTCACGGAAAGCAGTACTACGTTTCTCAATTGCGACCGGAAGATGTGGACAAGGTGAGGGACATAGAAAAGCAAACGAATCTCCTCGACTTATTGAACGTTTGGCTGGAGCGGATGCCTTATTTTGAAAATGAAGAAATCTGGGGGCAGATCGTCGACAATAAACCTCAAGATCATCCATTTTGGGCTGAGTACAGAGAGAAGTACACAGGAGGATTGCTCGATATTGAAAAATCGAATGCCGACCTGTTTGATAAGACACTTTTTGGGAATAATGAAAATCCTGAAAGGCGACTTTCTGCTAAGGCATGTCGCTCGGCGCTCTTCATCTTTTTGTATAAAGGATTTCCGCTACTACACTTACCCTACGAGTTGATGGTGTCGCTGCTGGAAATAGATGAGCTCATGGCATCTTGGCGAATGAGGCACGTGAATATGGTCATGCGTATGATTGGATCACGAGTTGGTACGGGAAAATCAAGCGGGCACGGATATTTGAAGGGAGCAATGGATAAGCACTACATCTTCCGAGAGTTGGCTGAGTTAAACGGACTGTTGATGCCTCGAAAGGATTTGCCTGAGCTTCCAAAAGAGTTGGAGAGACTGCTTGGCTTCTCAGGCTAGAGTCTTTTCACGTCGAGCGTGAAGCTTCCACTTCTGAGGTCTTCTGCGGCAAATACCCTGATGGAAATATCTCCTGTAAATGTAGCGGGTCCACTCCAGGATTTGTGTTCCATATCAGAGCCGAAACTCGGTGAGATAGTAAAGTAGACGTGTGGCTCATCAGAAGAAAGGCTGATACTAATCTTCTCTCCTTGCTTGACATTCATAACTGCTGTGAAATCTTTTTCCAGCGACACAGATTCAGGAATACTCACATCCTTTGCCGAAATGCGGATGTCGTGGATGGCGTTTTTTTCCTTCAGGCTGTACCTCGTGAACGGTTATCATTCCTTCGGAACAATTAATATTCACTTCGCAATTGTCCGCATCACCAAAATCCAATGTTTTATCATCTTTACTTTTTATGTTTATATTATCT
>CAZKXG010000199.1:5524-6261 GCA_964556465.1 uncultured Cryomorphaceae bacterium
CCTTCAGGCTGTACCTCTGGGCAAGTGTGCTGATCGAGCGAATTGTGTTCTCTGTCAACCCGACGCTATTGATCAAACCCAATGAAGGAGTGCTGCCATCAGGCAAAGCATGTGCGTATGCTCTACCATCGGCATAAGCCGAGATCAGGTAATTCTCTCCATCCAGTTTAGTCTCTGAAAAGGCAAGGCGTCCATAATCGAAATAAAGCGTTTTCGACAGGCTTGGAGTTATCGGTACATTTACTTTTGACACTTCGTTTTCCCCATCGAGAATAATCTCAATTTTCAGATCATCGCTTGGCAGGTCTGCATAGAAAATGTTCCGGTCGATCTTTGCGCTTTTGGTTGCAATCAACTCGCGACTGTTCTCCAACCATAAATCAGCGGAAACGAAATCAGAAGTAAACTCATTTGAAACCAGGTCGTCGTTTGAGCCAAGAGAGGAACATGCTAACAGCAAAACAAGGCATGACGACATCAGTCCAAACTTCTTTTTCACTTCGCTATAGCTGTATACAATTACCAAAATTCCAATTGACTTTAAGCTGCAAAATAGAGGATAGAGTTCAGAATTGCTAAAAAATTGTGCTCAAACAGGTTGACGTTTAGTCGATGACACCGTTGAACCCTCCGAAAAAATCAATCGGGTTGGGGCAATTTTTGAGGTATTTCTTTTTCTCCCTGTCGAAGCAAACTCCTGAGTAGTCACCTTTTTTTCCTTCGAGGTCATAGATCAA
>CAZKXG010000200.1:0-2883 GCA_964556465.1 uncultured Cryomorphaceae bacterium
ACCGTAGCAAGGACGATTCCATTTGTAGATGGTACCGTTATGGAGAGATAGCGCTTTTAGTTTTGGAATTTTACCCGACTTCAGCATGTGCATGGCATCTTCTTGGATATCGCTTGCCAGCAGAAGCCGATAGTAAGAGACATCGTATTGAAATATCTCGGTTACACTTTCCTTTAGCCAGTCCGTTCCAAAATCGACGCGACTCTTCTGTTCACGATCGGGGTTGCGTTGATTTTTTAAATCTACCGTTTGTTCAAAAACAGCGATGCGTGTCTCATCCCACAATCTTTTACCAAAAAGGAGAGGGGAATTGGTGGAAGCGGCTAGAACAGGACCTGCAATAGCTTGGGCCCAATTGTACTTATCCACAAACTCGTCAGGATTTATTTGTAGATGGATTTGGAAGCTTGTATTGCAAGCCTCAAATAGCATGGTGTTGTGCTTGGTGATTAACTCGTCAGTAGCCTTGATGTGAAACTCGAAATCACCTCCGCGATGCTTGATCATGGCATCATTTAATGCTCTATAACGCTCGTAAGGTGTGATGTTTTTAAACTCGAGATCATCTTTAAGAATTGTAGGGAGAATACCTGTTAACAATACTCTGGCTCCTCGGGCTTTTGCTTTCCCGTCAGCATGTTCTAAAAGTCCTCTTAGGTCACTTTCTAATTGGCTCAGAGCCCCACCGGTGAAAACCAGAGGGTCCAAATTAGCCTCCAGATTAAACTTGGCGAGTTCCGTGGTGAAATGGCCGTCGTTCAGATCTTCAAGTATCTCTAGTCCTATGATAGATGGTCTCAAATTCTTGTCGACAAAGCAAAATTCTTGTTCTGCACCGATTCTGGTAACACCCGATTCGAACATCCCTCGTTCGAGCATCATTTCCAATGCGAGCATATCTTTCAAGATAGCAGAAACAAATTTCTTTCTTTGATCTTTTGTTTCTACCACATACACATTCAATTCACCCATAAATTGCCAAGATTGGTTAAGGCCTGTTAAGAACCGATAAGCCCATGAAATTGCGGAATTTCCTTGAATAAAACAACAACAGTTTTATTTCACTTCCAAGTGCAGCAATTTTTTCCCTTCAAGAAATCCTTCCAAAACATCTCCTTTTGTGACAGCGCCCACTCCTTTGGGAGTTCCTGTGAAAATCAGGTCTCCGATTTTTAACGTGAAATACTTAGAAACTTCTGATATTAAAGCGTCAAAGGGAAACAGCATGAGCGAGGATTTTCCTTCTTGAACGGGCTCTCCATTTTTTTTTAGTTCAAAATGGATATTGTTTGAATCGGGCAGGTCTTTCAGCTTTACGAATTTCTTTCCAAGTGGAGCGGAGTGATCAAAAGCTTTGGCTTTTTCCCAAGGCAGTCCCATCTCTTTGCACTTTTGCTGTGTGTCTCTTGCAGTGAAGTCTATTCCTAAACCAACTTCATCATAATATTTAGGAGCGAATTCAGGGTTTATATGTTTACCCACTTTCTTTATGCGGAGCACCAATTCCAATTCGAAGTTTAAATCGCGGGTGTGGTCCGGGTAAATGAAGGGATGATTTTTAGGCAAAAGAGCCGTATCAGGCTTGCAAAAAATGACAGGTTCAGAAGGGATTTCATTCTTCAATTCTATTGCATGGTCCGCATAGTTCCTTCCAATACAGATAATCTTCATTCTTACATTTTTTCTCGTATCGACTTCAAAACCTTCTTCGTGTATAATGGGAAATCGCCGTTCATCATCCAGCCGTAATAGCCTGGCTCTGATTGTAAAACTTCGGTGACTGGTTTTCCTTTGTGCTTGCCGAAATTGAAGCACTCAATATTGTCTTCATTGTAAACAAACCGACCTAAGAAATCTACGTTCCTGTGCCGCTGAGAGACAGTGTGTAGCTTATCCATGTCATTCACGATAGGTACCGATTTATTGCCATCACGATCTTCATATTCGACTTCTTTGTATTTTTCTATTTGAGCTAGAAAAACCTCGTAAGTAGCTTCAACATCTGCCATGGCTTCGTGCGCATTGTTCAGCTCCTTACCCGTGTAAAACTTGTAGCCAGCCTTCAACGTGCGCTGTTCCATCAAGTGAAAGATGTTTTGTACATCGATTAAGTTTCGGTCTTCAATGCTGAAGTCTATTCCACAACGCAAGAATTCCTCAGCGAGAATGGGTACATCGAATTTATTTGAATTAAACCCTGCTAAGTCGCAATCAAATATGAACTTGAAAATTTTGTCTGCTACATCTGCAAAGCTCGGTGCATCCTTTACATCTTCATTGTAAATACCGTGAATCATCGATGTTTCGATAGGTATGGGCATTTGCGGATTGATCAAGAATCTTTCGTTTTCGGCACTTGGTCTTTTCTCGATTCTACCATCGGGAAAGACTTTGAGTATCGCGATTTCTACTATTCTATCTGAAGCTACATTAACCCCCGTAGTTTCAAGGTCAAAAAAGGCTAGTGGTTTTTTCAGATTTAATCTCATTCTGTTTCAGTCAATTTTATGAGCTTGACATTGATATCTTGCTTCGTGTGGTAATTGTTTACCACCATTTTTTCGGTATAAGGCAAAAAACCGGCTGCATCTACATAAAGGAAGTATTTTCCGGGATAGAGAGCTAAGATGTATCTTCCTGAAATCTTATTTGGCATGTATTTCCCGACTACTTCATCCAGGTCATTTTTGATCACGATTTCGGGAGCAGCGCCTTCTATCGTTGCGGAGGCCGGAATATTGATGAGAAAAATGGCAGGATCTTCGGTCTCTTCTTTGTTGAATCTCACTTCGTATATATCGAGTTGAGTATTCGAACCTGGCTCCATTTGTGTTACATAGGCCGTTTCTCCGTTTTGAGTAAAGGATATGGTTTTGTTGTCAT
>CAZKXG010000200.1:2920-6198 GCA_964556465.1 uncultured Cryomorphaceae bacterium
CTACTGAAATACATGGTTAGGCCATCGCCCGACAGAGTAGGAAAGTCCTCATTGAGTGGGGTATTGATTTCCTCACCAAGATTTTCGGGAGTACCCCATTCTCCGTTTGGTAATTTCTTTACCATATAGATGTCCAACTCGCCATATCCGCCATCTCTTTCAGAGCTGAAGAGCATAATCTTTCCGTCTTTTGATACGGAACAGGCCGATTCCACACTTTCTGAGTTCACCTGTTCACCTAGGTTCTTGGGTTTACTTAATCGTCCTACTTCTTTCGTGGATAAATAGATATCGCCGTAGTTGTCAACGTGATCGATGTAGAAAAAGATGCTATCTCCTGAATCGGTAATTCCAACGACTTGCTCATCATAGGGAGTGTTGATCGGACTTGGCAAAACTTCAGCTTCGGCCCATCCTGTTTCAGTTCTTTGGCTAACAAAAATGTCAGAAGGAAAGTACCCGTCAAACTCAGGTTTTGCCCCCGGTTTTAATTTTCGTCTCGAAGTGAAGTACAAGATTCTTCCATCCTTAGTTACGAAAGGGTGATAGTCGGGGTAAATGGTGTTCACACTTTCGCTTAATCGACTAAAATTTACATCGACAGGATACTTTAAAAGATCCTGCGCTGCTATGCAGTCATCTTTCATTTTGTAGAATCGGGAGCGCTTCTTCTTTTTTACTCCGCCTGCTTCTTCAAATTTATTTAGATAGAATAGAGCTTGATCGAAATCCAGATGAAAGGTGCTGGCTTTGGCAATATCAAGGAATAAGCTTTTATCAAATTTATCGAAGCTCTCAGCTTGTAGCAGGTAGTCCAGCGCCATAAGGGGGTCGATATATGTTTCCAGATAGCTTTTACCCAATCGCTCATTGTACAGAGGATTGTTAGGTTCTCTGTCGATCAATTTGGAATATTGCTCCACAGCCACTAGGTAATTTCCCTCGTTGAATGCGGCATTGGCAGCATCATGGTTTTGAGACCAAGCAGAACCAGTCACACCTAGTAGGAGTAGGACAAGTAATGAAAAGGGGCGCACTTGTTTTATCAATATGTAGGTTTTACATCTCTCAATGCAGGAGCTATACCTTCAATTGAGATCGTTAATTTAAGGTATACATTATTCGGCAATTACTTCCACGTATTGGAATTTGCGGTAGGTGTCTTCATTTTCTAAGAAGTCACCTCTATAAGTAGGTCCTTGAACTTTTCCCTCTACAGTCTTGAAGACAATTAAATCAGGATCAATTTCTAATTCTTTGGCCACATTGAGTATTCTCTCTTTTGCATTGTTTGCCCTCAATTCAGCGAGTACTTTATTTCTGCCAAAGGTCTTGGTCGGAACTTGAGATGCACTACCTAGAATGGTAATTTCCACCGTACCGTTCTTTGCTGCTTTTAATTTAAGTTGCTTCATGAAGTTTTTGAAGATTTCTTCTTCCATCGCAACTTCATTTGCGTTGTATCCAAAGAATTTCTTAAAAGAGGCAGGCTTATTATCTTCTGTAGTCGTAGAAACGAAGATTGATTTTCCATCCTTCCCTACCAGAACGGGATTCAGCAGCAGAATTTTCTCAATTTCCCTGTAAGCGCTCTCGCAATCCACGCTGAAGGAGTCTGTTCCGGCGGTATTTCCATCTATAAAATATTCCACACCATAGTCAAAGCAGGGTGGGAGGATTGCAATAAAAATACCGTCACGCTCACGAGGAGTGTAAAAAGACGTCTTCCGGGTTTGTTTATTGGTAACGGCTACTGATATATCATTAGGGAGTTTTTCACCCGGAGCAGGGATAATGACTCCTTTTAAAAGTGCCAATCTAACCTCTTGTGGCTCGGGCAATTCCAAAAGATAAATATCTTTTTCACCATAGCCTTCTTTTCGAAAAGAGGAGAAGTACGCTCTTTTTCCATCGGCACTCGTCACGAAAAACACGTCGTCATCAGTGGTATTAATGGGATAACCAATATTTTTTGGAGCTCCCCAGTTTCCTTCAGCATCTTTAGTAGTGCTGAACACATCAAAGCCTCCAATACTATTGTGTCCCTGTGAACTGAAGTAGAGTGTATTCTCATCAGGCGAAATGAACACAGCATCTTCTTCGTACTGAGTGTTAAGTGTGGCCCCCATGTTGTATGCCTCTCCCCACGTACCGTCGGGCAATTTTTTTGATCGCCAGATATCTCTGCCTCCCAATCCACCTTTTCGATTGCTAACAAAATAAACGGTGTTTCCATCAGCCGTGGCGGCAAGATGTGTTTCCCATGCACTTGAATTAATGGGTGCAGGCAGCTTTACAGGGCTGGTCCAGGTTTCTCCCACCAAGGTGCTCTCATAAATAGAGCCTCCATCTTCATCCCGATAAATGTAAAGGGTCTGACCATTTGGCGAAACATTCATTGTGGCAGTGTGAATGTCCGAGTTGATATTCAGAAGTTCCGGCTCTTGCCAATTTCCTCTTCTATCTTTGTAGGAGACATAAATGTCATCATAATAGCCTCCTGTATTTCGATCAAGAATATTAATGTTGCTGCTATCAGCCCTAAGTCTTCTGGAGGTGTAAAAGATTGAATTTTCATCAATTGAAATTACCGGACTGTAATCAGGGTAAGAAGTATTTATCGTGTCACCAAGGTTTTTAATGTTGAAAGGTACAGGGTTGGCGGTGATCTCTTTAGCATTTTCCACTTGCTGGATTCCCAATACAGCATCGTCAAAAAGAAAATGCTTAGCCGGAGCTATTTCGGTGAATTTCTCATAATAGAGCTCTGCCTTATCCAAGTTGTAGTTGAGGTGATGGGCTTTTCCTAAAAAGAAATAAAGAGTGATCGGCGATTTTTTCTCCTGAGGGCTGATCGGGTCATACTTCTCATCAATACCTATTCCTTCAGCGAGCTTTAAGTAGGGAAGTGCTCCTGCTTGCTGATTAAATGACTCTAAATGTGCCAAGCCTGCTCGGTATTGAAGGTTTCCGTTTTCCGGAAAGTCAGAAGCAAGAGATGTCCAGACGTCAAAGGCCTGACGCTTCTCACCTTCAGCTTCGAGTCGAATGGCTTCTTCAAAACGCTGATTGTATGACGAGCTTTGAGCAGAAGCCGTAGCGCAGAATAAACCTAGAAAGAAAATGCTCAGAAGTAGAGTTTTATTCATCCAATAGGGGAAATAATCGTTCCAAAGCTAATATAAACCGTTAGGATGACTTATAGAAACTTTATCAAATTTCCCTGTTGATATCAAAACTCTCTAAAAGGTCGGCCACCTTGCGCACGAAACTACCTC
>CAZKXG010000201.1:0-559 GCA_964556465.1 uncultured Cryomorphaceae bacterium
TCCATGCCCAGTATACGCCAAGAAAAAGTTGCCAAACTCATTCAGCAAGAGCTCGCCATTATATTTCAGCAACACTCGAGAGACCTCTTTGGTGGCGCGTTCATCACGGTAACCGTGGTGAGGATGAGTCCTGATTTGGGATTTGCCAAAACGTTTTTGAGTTTTTTCGCTCCCGGTAAAGAAAGTAAAGAAGAGATTTTGGAAATCGTCCGTGCCAAATCTTCCAAGATTCGGGGGATTTTGGGGAATAGGGTAGGTAAGCAATTGCGAATCGTTCCTGAGCTCGCCTTCTTTATTGACGACAGTCTCGATTACTCTGAGAAAATCGATGATCTTTTGAAGGAATAGCCCGTGGATCTGAGTTTCTTCATTGCCAAGCGGTACCTCTTTTCGAAAAAATCTCTTTCGATTATCAGGGCGGAAATGTTTTTACCGGAAATATAAACTTTTCTCCAAATGGGAAATATATTTCTATACTTGGCAAGTCTTTCCATGCTGGCTATCCTTACCAGTCGTTGAGGATAGACTCGTTGTCATTATCCTGCTCTGCATTCGCTGG
>CAZKXG010000201.1:569-962 GCA_964556465.1 uncultured Cryomorphaceae bacterium
ATGATCTTCTGAAAGAGTAGCCTGTGGACCTGAGTTTTTTCATTGCGAAACGCTACCTCTTTTCGAAAAAGTCTCTTTCGATAATCACCATTATGAGCATGATCAGTATGCTGGTGGTGGCAGCGGTAACCATGGCAATGGTTGTGATACTCTCCGCCTTCAACGGAATAGAGTCTCTGATCGACAGCCGCTACAGCTATTTTGATTCCGATCTTTCCGTCATTCCGCTTACCAACAAAGTATTCAGTACCGATAGCTTAGACTGCCTGGACTTGCAGAATGTCGAAGGCGTAAAGCACTGTGCCCTTTCCATCGAAGAAAGGGTCTTTGCCCAATACGAGGACAATCAGCGTATCGTGATTTTGAAAGGCGTCGAAGATTCCTTTATCCAAG
>CAZKXG010000201.1:972-1738 GCA_964556465.1 uncultured Cryomorphaceae bacterium
AGAATCCGGTTTGGACAGTATGATCATTGACGGGGAAGCGCGATTGTACTTGGAGGATACTCCGCAGGCGGTGATCGGCATCGGAGTGAAGTACGATCTTGATCTGAGGCTGTTCGAGCAGGTGTTTAATCCACTCAGGCTATCCGCGGTAATTCGAGGGAAGGAGTTGCGACGAAATCTAACGGAAGCGTTAAACAGAAAGAATATTCCCGTGGCGGGAGTTTTTACGATCAATATTGATTTCGATTCAGATTACGTCATTGTTCCGATAGACTTCGCTTCGAAACTATTGGAGTTTGACAATGAGTATTCCACCGTAGATATTCGAATTGAAGAAGGCGCTGACATGGAAGTCGTGCAAGCTCGGCTTCAAGACGCGGTAGGAGAAAATTACCGCGTGAGGAGTCGGCTTGAGAAAAACGAGATTATCTACAAGTCGAACAAGACCGAGAAGTGGGCGACCTTTTTGATCATGGCCTTTATCATGCTCATTGCTACGTTTAACATCATCGCCGCACTTACGCTCTTGATCAATGAGAAGCGTCACGATATCGCCGTATTGACAGGCATGGGAGCCACGGTGAAGTCCATTCGCCGTATTTTTTTCTTGGAAGGTGCTTTGATCAATACTCTTGGTGCTTTGGTAGGAATGGTGTTGGGACTTCTATTCGTCTACCTCCAGCAGGAGTTGGGACTTATCAGATTGGAAGGAGGCTTGGTAGAATTTGTAGAATATTTGGATGTCAGCAAAGAGAAGATCATTGAG
>CAZKXG010000201.1:1748-6178 GCA_964556465.1 uncultured Cryomorphaceae bacterium
TTTTACCCCGTTGAAATGGAGTTCACCGATTTTATCGCGATTTTTGGGCTGGTTGTTTTCTGCGGAATTCTTTCGAGTATCGCGCCTGTGCGATTCTTCACGCGGAAGTATGCGTCGACCTAGTCATTAGTCGGGAGGTGCTGGTCTAAGGCAACCACTTGGATTAAAGAGAATTGGTTTTTATTACCCATTAACCGATGTACTGCTGTGGTTCAATAAAGTGAGCGAAGCGAACTCTAGTCTTCTATATCTATTCGTGTGTAATTCGTGGACACTAAGTGAGCGAAGCAAACCTACACCCTATCCAAAAACTTTTCGTGGAGGGACAAGCAAACTACGCGAATTCAAAATCCCCGTATTTCTCCTTCACTTCTAGGAGCAATTCTCGCACACAGTCGGGATTATCCTCGGTCACCAGCTTAATGCGGTGTTCTTTGAAATCCTGAATTCCGCGAAAGTAGTTACCATAGTGACGGCGCATTTCTACTACTCCGAGTTTTTCACCTTTCCATTTAAGTCCCATCTCGAAATGAGCCAAAGCAGCTTCAACCCGTTCGCCCATTTGTGGGGGAGCCAACATTTCTCCCGTTTTAATGAAGTGTTTGATTTCACGGAAAATCCATGGATACCCAATGCTGGCTCTACCAATCATCACCCCGTCTACTCCGTATCGGTTTTTGTACTCCAATGCTTTTTGTGGCGTGTTGATGTCTCCGTTTCCGAAAACGGGAATGTGCAAACGAGGGTTATTTTTTGTCTCGGCGATCAACGACCAATCAGCTTCCCCTTTATACATCTGCTGCCGTGTTCGTCCATGAATGCTAATGGCTTGGATGCCCACGTCTTGAAGACGCTCAGCTACGTCTACAATGAATTTGGTATCCTCGTTCCACCCAAGTCGTGTTTTTACCGTTACAGGTAGGTTAGTGGACTTGACAACTGCCTCGGTCAGCTTCACCATTTTGGGGATGTCCTGAAGAATTCCCGCTCCTGCGCCCTTGCAGGCTACTTTTTTTACGGGACAACCGAAGTTGATATCGAGAATGTCTGGATTGGTTTGCTCGACGATTCTTGCAGACTCCATCATCGGTTCCAAATCACTTCCGAAAATTTGGATTCCGATGGGGCGTTCATATTCGTAGATGTCGAGTTTTTGTACGCTTTTAGCGGCATCGCGAATCAGACCTTCGGAGCTGATGAACTCTGTGTACATCAAGTCGGCGCCGTGTTTTTTACACAAGGCACGAAAAGGCGGATCACTCACATCCTCCATCGGAGCAAGTAAAAGAGGGAAGTCCCCCAAGTCAATATTCGCTATCTTCGCCATCTTTAATTGATTACAAAAATAAACATTCCCAACCGATGGGTTCAAGGCCTTTTTCAAATGCCGATCCTTTTCTTCAGATAATCGTCCTTTTTCTCATTGCTTTTTTCTGTGTCGGCGTCTTTATGCTTATGGGGCAAGGATTGCTGAACGTCCTCTGGGGCGTGAATCTCTTTGAGAATCCGAGTGCACTTTCAGACTATGAAAACGAGCACGTTGTTCAAATGAACCGACTGCTACTTTTCTTCCAGCATTTGGGATTATTTGTGGTTCCTGCCATCATTTTTGCTCGTTTAAGCTCCACAGCTTGGAAGAGATACCTGGGTTTTCGTTTTGTTATGCCGCGTGTTGCAATAGCTGCTGTATTGGTTATGGTGGCGGCGCTTCCACTTATAAATGTTTTGGCATGGCTTAATGAAGGACTTGTGCTTCCTGAGTTCTTAGCAGGATTGGAAGAAGCTTTCGCGGGAATGGAGGAAACTGCTCAAAAATTGACGATGGCGATTGCAGGCACAGGAAGTATTGTGTCTTTGGCGCTTAATATTGTTGTCGTCGCACTCTTACCAGCCTTTGGTGAGGAGATGATTTTCAGAGGGTTGATGATTCCCATCTTAAGGAAGTGGACAGGCAATGTGCATGTTGCGGTCTGGCTTTCGGCTTTCCTATTCAGCGCCATGCACTTTCAGTTTTATGGCTTTTTGCCAAGATTCGTACTGGGCGCATTATTGGGTTATTTATTCGTTTGGTCAAAGTCAATTTGGGCTCCGATTTTGGCACATTTTGTAAACAATGCCTTGGCCCTTTTTTTACTCTTTATGATAGCGAGAGGCAGCATTTCGGAAGAAGTAGATTCTTTCGACCCGGAATTAAGCGACTGGCTGCTAGTCGTTGCTTCTGCTATAGCCGTGAGTGGATTGATCTTCTACATATTGAAGTATGCCAAGGGCTGGAAGGATAATCGTCAGGCTCAATTACTGCAGCAAGATGTTGAGGCAAAGCAATCGGAAGAGAAAGAATAGCGCTCCTTTTGATTTCCAGAGCGCAAACAAAGAGTCATTATTCGAGGCTCGACTCGTTTAATCTGAGGTGAGCTTTGCGTTTGAGCTAGCGTATGAGCGGATTATTAAAAAACAAAAAAGTCCATCAACCCTGAGGTCAATAGACTTTTTAATTAGTTCGATTATTCTTAGTTGTCGAGTGCTGAACCTTTATTAACCGAGTAGTTAATTTTAAGGGCTTGCGCTTCTCTTAACTCTTGCTTTATATCTGTCACTACGCCCATTTGAACATCGCTATCTACTTTAAGTGAAGTTGTAATAAGCGGTTTCTCAGCTTCATCTCTCTTGTCGCGGTTCTCTTTAATCCAAAACTGGATGTCGGCTACCTCCGCAAAAGCGTCGTCAAGCTGAATTTTTGGCTCTGTTCCGAAACGTGTATCGATTGGAGTTCCCACATTGATGTAGTCTACCAATGACTTCTTTTCAAGCTTCTCCGTTTCCGTGGCGCTAGGTTTGCTGATAGACACTTTTGGATCGTCCTCACGCATTACCGTTACCACCATAAAGAAGAACAGGAGCATAAAGATGATGTCAGGAAGAGAGGCTGTTGAAACAGCGGGAGTTCCTTTTTTACCTTTTCGTGTGAATTTGCTCATAATATCCTTTTTTAATTTCCTCCGGAAATATCCTTCGGTTCGGCTTCTGAGATTCTTTGAGGATAAACCGCTCTGACAGCTAAAATCTTTGGTTTATCTTCTGAAAGAGCAGGGTTCAATTCGCTGTAAGCAACGCCAAATTTCTCTTCAGACAATTCGTTTCTCAACTCATTGATGGCCGCGCTCAACTCATTCTGCACAGTAATGTACATGGAGTATTTGGTTCCACGGTCGTTCTGCAGAGAGATCAAAGCAGAGGTAGGAAGTTCGTCGTACTCTCCGATTAACTCGATAGCAGACATTTTTCCTTGCCACTTCTTGAGATCACTTTTCAGCGTCTTATTCGTAGGATCTTTGGCTAAAGCCTGCTGAAGTATATTGATATTCTCCTGCACATTAGATCTTGTTTGTCGAGTTAATATCGGCAAATCAGGATCCTGATTCGGATTAGTATAGAACATTTTTGCTCCTTCTTTTAAGTCGCGAACATCCATCCTCTCGTTTTCTACAAGAAGTTGATTCCTACTGTTTACCAATACCTCATAAACGTTCCGCTTCTTTACTGGCGGTGGCTCGGGCATATCTTCGGGTATCGGTGGCGGCAATTGCCTTAAAATTCCGATGTCTTGATCCATGGTGGTTGTCACCAGGAAGAAGATGAGAAGCAAGAAGGCAATATCAGCCATAGAGCCGGCATTTATTTCTTGCAAAGGTCTTCTGGCCATGTCTTCAGGGTTTATTTAAATATACGTACTACTTCTCCGATTATTGCCAAGAATACAGCTCCCACGACGAGAACGTACATCAACATAAGACCTGCACCGCTAAATTGCGAAGCGGTCGTCGTAATGTCTTCACCATAGCGCGTAACATCATCGGAAGCTATGCTATAGCAGATGAATGCTAAAACAATAAATCCTATGATACCTATGAGTAGAGACATGTTTTTCTTCAAATTCGTCAATAGTTGTACAAGACCGAAGATGATGGCGGCTCCTCCGGCCACGATCATACAACCATAAACAAGGTAAAGCGACGGACTGATTGAAGCCTCATATCCCATAGCTATTCGGATCGTAAGAATCAATCCGATAACGATAATTAGGAATGAAAGGCCGGTCAATCCGGTACCTAGTTTCTTCATATCCATAATTACTACGCTTTAGAAGTTTTGTGACGAAGAAGCATATCTACTAAAGAGATAGACGCATCTTCCATATCATTTACGATACCGTCTACTTTAGAAACGATGTAGTTGTAAAAAATCTGAAGGATGATGGCTACGATAAGTCCCGATACCGTGGTAATCAATGCCACTTTAATACCAGTTGCCACTACACCTGGAGAGATGTTGTTCTCACGCGCGATTGCTTCAAATGCATCGATCATACCAATTACTGTACCCATGAATCCAAGCATTGGCGCAAGAGCGATAAAGAGCGAAATCCAAGA
>CAZKXG010000202.1:0-4378 GCA_964556465.1 uncultured Cryomorphaceae bacterium
AAAAGTAGACGGCAATTAATCGACGGTCGCCAAGAAGATCTCCAAACAACCTTCCCGAAAACCAAAGGACGATCATATTCACAAACAAATGCCACAATCCCTCATGGACAAACATGTACGTGATAACTGTCCAAGGTCGAAATAACATGGTCTCCCAATTGGACGAACCGGATATCCAAGGGATTACTTGATCAAGTAATTTAACTTTAAAGAAGAAGCCAAATAGTCCAATTAAGGTTAATAGAACAAATACCCCGACATTGAAAAATATCAATCGAGTGACCATATTGCCACTGTAGTAGCTGCGTTTTAAATCGTCTAAGATCGAGGCCATTTAGTGTTCGTATGAGGAGTTTCCTTTATTACTGTTCCAATACTTAATTAAGATAAAGCCAAATAGCATTCCACCCAAATGGGCGAAGTGCGCGATATTATCGCCCGGGCGATTCGCAATTCCCGAAAAGAGCTCTATAGCTCCATATCCAATCACAAAGTACTTGGCTTTAATTGGAACGGGAAAGAAGAGCAGCATAAGACGGGTATTTGGAAACATCATTCCAAAAGCTAAAAGAATCCCAAATACGGCTCCCGATGCACCTACCACAGGTCCATTGTAAAGAGCATTGAGCTTGCCAATTACTGGATCGGTGTAATTGCGGTTATCAATTATGAGTTGTGCGCCTTGCGTTCTAATTACCTCGAGCATTTCGCTGCTTACCTGAGGTAGAAGTTGTTCGATCTGATAAGCCACTACCAAGTAATGCAAAATGAAAGCTCCAAATCCTGTAACGAGGTAGTACAGCAAAAATCGCTTTCCACCCCAAATTCTTTCAATAGCCGAGCCAAACATCCAGAGAGCGAACATATTAAAGAAGATGTGAGGGAAGCTTGCATGCATAAACATATGCGTTATAATCTGCCAAGGCTCAAATAGAATTGATTTCCAGTAGAACGCGGCAAAGTATACTTCCAGATCTATGCCCTGAGGTTTTAGTGCAATGGTGGCCAAGAAAAATAGTCCATTGATGATCAAAAGGTTTTTGACCACTTCCGGCATGTTGCCAAATGCACTACTACTTTGAAATGCGCTCATTTAAGCTTTAAATTTTCTTTGAATTTCATCAAGTGTAAAGTTGAGAATTACTGATTTTCCCGAAGGTGTGATCTGCGGTTGCGCACATGCAAACAGGCGATCCACCAGATCGAGCATTTCGGTATTCTCCATTTTTTTCCCTTCTCTGATTTTTAGACTTCGTGCCATTCCTGCAGCTATCTGGTCGTGGTGATCATTTTGAAATTGTCCAACTGAGCTTTTGTACTGTTCCAAGAAATCTTGGATTAAGGCTCCTACATCGAGGCCCTTCGCTTCAGCGGGAACTCCGTTTACCACTGCACTTTCATTGTCGAAAGTCGAAATATTGAAGCCAAGCTTAAACAAATCATCTTTCAAGTCATCCAACAGCTGTAGGTCTTTCCCGTCGAGTTCAACACGCTGCGGAAACAATTGTTGCTGGCTGAAACCGCTACCGCGCTCCAATCCACGCTTGATCTCCTCAAATAACACCCGTTCGTGCGCCCGCTGCTGATCGATGATGATAAAACCCGACTTGATTTGTGTCAGAATATAGCGACGGTGAAGCTGGAATATCGGACGATCGCGATCGGTTATTGAGACATCGGGCTTACCGAGATCTTCTTCCTCATCTCGATCAAAGAGAGGAGATTGTTCTTCTCCTTCTCTCTTTTCGGTAATGCTGTAGAGTTCCTTCCAATTTTGGCTAAATCCGCCCGAGCGACCCGAGTTGAATCCGCCACCACCACTGCCGGAAGGCTGCGGTGATTTCGTCTCGAAAGGGTTAAAATTGAAATCCCTCGATTCGGGCGGAGCGACTTCCACATTTTGCGGAAGCGGCTGAATATTGAGAATGGCCTCTTGGTCGAAGTCGAGGCTGGGAGCAATATTGTATTTGCCTAAGCTATTCCTCACCGAACTGTGCACGATGGCATAGATCGAGCGCTCTTCGGTAAATTTAATTTCTGTCTTCGTCGGGTGAATGTTGACGTCAATACTAGTGGGATCTACCTTCAGGTAAAGAAAGTAAGAAGGGTAGGAGTCCCGTCCGATCAACTCGTCGAAAGCTCTGGTTACTGCATGATTGAGGTAGCTGTTCTTGATGAAACGGTCGTTTACAAAAAAATACTGCTCCCCACGCGTTTTCTTGGCGTACTCGGGTTTCCCGATAAAGCCCTCCAACTTTACAATGGCCGTATCTTCCTTTACGGGAACCAATCTTTCGTTGAATTTCGATCCGAACACATTCACGATCCTTTGGCGTAAAGTCGATGACTTCAAGTTGAAAAGCTCATTGTCGTTGTGGTGAAGTGAAAATCCGATATCGGGATGAGCCAATGCCACTCTTTCAAATTCCTCAACGATGTGGCGCATTTCTACCGCGTCTGACTTGAGGAAGTTTCGACGAGCGGGAGTATTGTAAAATAGGTTTTTGACTGAAATAGAAGTGCCATGTGCCGCGGCGCAGGGTTCTTGATTTCCAATTTCGCTACCCGCAATCGTGATTTTTGTTCCGATTTCACTTTCGCGCAATCGAGATCTCATCTCCATGTGAGAAATGGCTGCAATCGACGCCAATGCTTCCCCGCGAAAGCCTTTGGTGCGAATCTGCCAAAGCTCTTCAGCTTTTTTGATTTTTGAGGTAGCATGTCGTTCCAAGCTCAATCGAGCATCCGTTTCGCTCATGCCGCAGCCGTCGTCTATAACCTGAATCAGTGTTTTGCCCGCATCCTTGATGATGAGTTGAATATTTTCGGCACCTGCATCCACGGCATTTTCCAGCAGTTCTTTCACCGCCGAAGCGGGTCGTTGTACTACCTCACCTGCTGCTATTTGATTGGCAACGGCATCCGGAAGAAGTTGAATGATATCGGGCATTAGCGCAGTGGAAAGTTTTAAGCCAATAAGAAGTAATAAACGACAGCCATAAGGGCCGCCAAAATTAGTAAAAGTCTCAAGCCTGAGTTACGTTGTACACGTCTCGTTTCTTTGCGAGACCAAGATTCGCTGATTCGCTCCCGAAGGTGCTCTTCGTATTTCTTTCCAAGCTTTTGTTCCAGCGCCAGTTCCTTCTCAATCTCTTTCTTTCGTTTTGCCAATCTCTCCTTGCGCTCATCGAAGGTGCGTGGCTCATAGTTAAATGTCTTGTAGCGGTTGTGCTCCGTTAGCTTAAATACAGATGGTAATCTCGGTGGTCTCATCGATCATAGTTTATAACACTTTCCAATTCCAAATTTCGTTCTACCTAAAGGATTGGCAAAGTGATGTGAATAAAAAATCTGCCTTTCTTCGGCGATGGTTTACAAGCATACTACATTCGTTTAACAAATATCCATTGATGAGAATTGCCTTGAGGACACTCTTTTTCTTCTTTTTAGTCGCATTTGCCTTTTCGGCGAAAGCCCAACCGATATTCGATAAGTCTGAAACACCGTGGGCTGACAGCTTGTTGGCTACACTATCGGTGGAAGAAAAAATCGGGCAACTCTTCATGGTGGCTGCCTACAGCAATCGCGCTCGATAGCACCATCAGCTTTCCCCGACAAATGACCTTGGGAGCCATTCAAGACGACTCGCTGATTTATGCCATGGGCAAAGAAATTGCCCGCCAAAGCAGACGAATTGGCATACATGTCAACTTTGCTCCGGTAGTGGATGTGAACAACAACGCCAACAATCCCGTGATCAACAACCGCTCTTTCGGCGAAGACAAAGAAAATGTTGAGCGCAAAGGGCTGGCTTATATGCACGGAATGCAAGACCACGGCGTATTGGCCAATGCCAAGCACTTTCCCGGGCACGGGGACACCGATACTGACTCGCATTACAATCTGCCGGTGATCAAGCACGACATCAATCGATTAAGGAGTGTAGAGCTCTACCCGTATTCTCAAATGTTCAAAGAGGGCCTCGGTTCGATCATGGTAGCGCACTTGTCGATTCCTGCATTGGATTCTACGCCAAATCGGGCCAGTACCCTTTCACCAAATGTTGTGACGAATCTTCTTCAAGAAGAAATGGGTTTTGATGGATTGATCTTTACCGATGCCCTCAATATGAAAGGTGTCTCCAAATTTTACGAGCCTGGAGAAGTGGATTTACTTGCTGCGAAGGCTGGCAACGACGTATTGCTTTTTGCTGAAGACGTGCCCAAAGCTCTCAATAAGATTAGAGATGCGATAGCCGATGGTTCCTATTCTGAAGACGATTTGAATCGGAGTGTGGCTAAGATTCTGAAGGCGAAGGAATGGGCGGGCATTCATCGTGGTGAAGAGATCTCGGAGGCAAATGTCTATGACGATTTGA
>CAZKXG010000202.1:4583-6137 GCA_964556465.1 uncultured Cryomorphaceae bacterium
TAAATGTTGAAGGAACATCAAACTCCCCTTCAAAGAACTTTGGACTTTCGGCCAATGCCATCAATTTGATTGAGACCATAGCTGCTGAACGCGAAGTAATATTGGTATTTATGGGAAATCCATATGCATTGGCCAAACTCAAAAATCCCGATCGTTATCGCGCTATTCTGGTTGGCTATCAGGATGATGCTCATCTCAACCGAGCGGCCGCCGCTGCTATTATGGGTGCGATACCCGTGACTGGAAAACTCCCTGTTTCAGTCGGCGATTACTTTACGGCCAACCAAGGAATTGAATTGGCGGAAACCACCCGCCTCCATCATTCATCACCCATGGAGTATGGCTTATCGCCTGACGCTTTTGCCAAGATTGACTCCATTGCCATGGATGGAATTCAGAAAAGAGCCTATCCGGGTGCGCAGATTCTCATTGCTAAGAAGGGAAAAGTCATCTTCAATCAGAATTACGGATTTCACACGTATGATGACCAAACCCCCGTGAGGAGCACCGACCTATACGATCTAGCGTCCATCACTAAGGTGGTGGCATCGACCATCAGTCTGATGAAACTCGATGATTTGGGCAAGTTTGATCTGGATGCTCCTTTGAGCAATTACTTTCCTGAGATCAGAGCCAACAGCCCTTACTTCGCTATGCAGCCAAGGCGCATGCTGGCGCATGTGGCGGGCTTAAAAGCGTGGATTCCGTTTTATGTGGAAACCATGAATGAGGGTGAGCCTAAGTGGGATGTTTATTCAAGGAGCGAATCGGCCTTGTACTCGCGCGAGGTGGCAAGGCAGATGTACATCAATCGAGTTGTGAGCGATTCGTTGATGTATCGAATATTGGATAGTCCCCTTCGTCCCAATCGAGATTATAAGTACAGCGATCTAGGTTACTATTTCATGAGAGAGATTGTGAGGCGACAAGGTGGTTTGCGTATTGACAGTTTTGCAGCGGCCAACTTCTATGAGCCGATGGGGTTGCAGACCATGGGCTACTTGCCTTTGGAGCGATTCTCGAAAGACAGAATCGTACCGACGGAATACGATACCTATTTCCGAGGGCAGCTCGTTCACGGATACGTACACGACCCCGGAGCGGCCATGCAAGGAGGCGTTGGTGGACACGCAGGAGTATTTAGCAACGCCGAGGACCTAGCCGCCATCATGCAAATGCTGATCAACGAAGGGACATATGGTGGTGAGCGCTTCTTGAGTGAAGCTGTGGTGGCGGAATACACGCGCTGCCAGTTTTGCGACTCCGAGCTCGACGAGGAAAGGCGAGGAGCGGGGTTTGACAAACCCGTCATCCCCGATGGCCCTGGCCCGACGTGCAAATGTGTGAGTTTCGACTCATTTGGTCACTCAGGCTTTACGGGCACCATTGCTTGGGCCGATCCAGTGGAAGACATCGTTTACGTTTTCCTTTCGAATCGGGTTTATCCCAGCGCTGAGAATAAGAAATTGGCAAGGATGGATATCCGTACAAATATTCAGGAGGAGATTTATCGGGTGTTTGCAAAACTCGGCACCAAAATTGTCAAGGACCTCA
>CAZKXG010000203.1:0-1261 GCA_964556465.1 uncultured Cryomorphaceae bacterium
TGTCCATGTCGTCTTTGTCGTCTTTGCATGAGAACAGCACAAGGGCTGCCAGGAAATAAATGAAAGGAAGTTTATTGGATTTCATAATCAGCAATGATTGGTGAATTAGGGGTTGGTTTATTTTAAAGTCTTGACGTACCTATAATCGAAATAGTTGTTTGTCTACAACAATACTTTTCGACTCTCCAGACGCAGCCCGTCAGATAAACTCACGTAATAAATCCCACGAGGGAGATCCAAAGAAATGGTAGTAAAATTGGATTCAGGAAAAACTTGAGATTGATATACCAGCTGACCCGATGAGCTGTATAGCCTCAATACTAACTGCTTGGAGTTGGTTTCATAGACAACACAAAGACCTTCGGGGCAATTGAAAGCATTTTCTAAAGAAAACCCATCGTGATCCTTTCTGAATTCCACGGCTACCGGATCGCTGATGGTCGAAGCACCGTCGAAATCCGTTTGGCGCAAACGGTAATAAGAAGTTCCGCTTAAAGGACTTTTGTCAATAAAGGAATAAGACAATGCCTCACTTGAGTTGCCTGCCCCATCGATTATTTTGAGGGATGAAAACGTATGCCCGTCTTTCGATCTCTCGAGAGTGAAGTAATCGTTGTTGACTTCGGTGGCCGTGATCCATTCGGTAAAAACCGAGTTTGCCTTGGCTGTCGCATTGAATTCTAATAATTCGATGGGTAAAACATTGGCAAAACCGTTATCAGAAGCTAGGGCAAAATCGCCAAAAATGGATGTGACTGCTATCGTACTAACAGCTCCGCTAACAGGTGCATCTCCTAGAACGGTAGGAACTTCCCAAAACCCTCCACTGTAGCGGGCAACACGTAAAAAATTGAAGTCATTCACTTCATTGCAGGTATTGTTTCCGTAGGTCAGCCTGACTCGTGCCTCGCCAGGTCCAGATGTTCGCTCTATGCTCCAATAGTCGCAGGTACTGATAGGCCAATTATCGCCGTCAAAATAAGGGCCTACTGGGTCTGGATGAGGCACATCAAAGTAGCTCGCTCTGATGGTAGCACTTGCAGTAAGATCAAAAACATCAATAGATTGATAAATACCATTATCACCCACGGGATAACTAAAATCGGCAGTTCCTGCTTTGGTCGCGAAACCATCAATATGAGATGCGTTGCTCCCTCCCGCTACCGTGGCTAAAGTGCCAAAGCGTAAGTCACTGGTGTTGGCATCAATAATTCCATCGGTTAAGGTGAGGCCGTTTGTGACATCAATGGGATCATCGAGA
>CAZKXG010000203.1:1399-3689 GCA_964556465.1 uncultured Cryomorphaceae bacterium
ACGATTGAAGCGTCGGATTGGAGGTTCTGGGAAAGTGAAGATGAGGTAAAACCAAACCCGATCAAAAAAAGTAAAGCGGAATTGAATCGAAACGCAATCATGGGCGTGACTTTACTTTTGTCGAATCCTTGTCGAGCTGTTCAAATTCAGCAACTCCCTGAGTCTGGCGATCTGACTTACCTAGAGGTTGCTTTCTCATTTTGTAGAAATAACTACTTCTTTCCGATTGATTCCATGAGTCCGTATCAATGTATCGTCCTACCTGACCTGGCTTTTTATCGAACTCCATTCTTCTTTTTTCGGGATTTTCTTGAAAATATTTATCATTCCGCTCTGCTTGGACCATCCAGCTAACTTTACCGCCAGGCTCCCCTCCTGATATAGTGAAAGAATTACCTTCTACTTCACTACCTACAAACAATTGAGGCATGGCAGAGCCAATAGGAGTCAAATGATATGAGAAGTTGATGTTTATACTCTCGAAATACTCAGGCAATTGAACCTGTGCATTGCCCTCATCATCTAGCTCTACATTTCCACGGTAAATATTCAAAACCTCATTGGATTCAATACTCGCATGCTTCAATATTTTATTTTCAGGATCTAAAGGGTGATCAATCATAAAAAACTTTCCGCCTGAAGCGCCTAGGTCGCCCTGTGCGTATACGCCATACCAATTACCTTCTCCAATCACTCCATACCCCCAATTCGCATTCGAATTGGCAAAACCATAGAGCCCTGCCGCGTCAATGTCTCCTCCTCCTAGGTATTGACCAGTCGCTCCTGTCGTAACATTATCTGGGAAATCAGCTAAAAAGACTCCTCCAGATGTAGAGCTGCTTTCACCCCAGATAGCAGCTGTTGTAGATGTAGTATTGGCAGCAGTCTGATTTGCAAAGACGGTTTGGGTAGTGTTAGCAACGGTATTTAAAAATTCCCCAGCACTTGCAGTATCCAGTGAAGTCCCCAAGATAGCAGGACCAGCGCCCGCAGATATGCCAAGGACTCCAACACCCGTAGAACTTGACTGACCTACTAATGCAGGACCAGAAGAGGTCGTACCAGCTCTTAAAGCATCATTCGAACCAGCGGTAAGCACAGTTACGTTTGAAATAGCGAAAAAACCTCCCCCTGATAAAGAAGAAGTTCCGTCAGGAAATAACACATGATTTGCAAGCCCATTGGTGCCTAGACGCAAACTGGTAATATCACTCGTCCCCACAAAATCATTGACCGGATCTGTCCCTGCATTACCATCTAAACTCCAACCTTTCTTACCATCCAGAAAGGTAATCCAATCGGAGCCATCGAAATAGTAAAAACCGGTTTCACCATCGCTCTGGTAGACTAACAGCCCCGTTGCGGGCGATGCAATAGAAGTTCTGTCGGTTTCGGTGAGCCTAGGCACTAAAAAACCTTTGTCGGTGGATTGCACATCCAGCATCGCCGATGCATCAGCAGGTGACCCTGTAGAGTTAATGGCCACATTTTGAGAATAGGCGGTGAAAGAGAATATGAGCAGTACGGTTGTAATAAAGTTTTTCATGTGCTTATTAGGTTAGAAATGAGGCCCTATGAAGTTAACAATTTTTATTTTCTTCGTAAAGGGTCAACATATTGAGCTGATAAAATCGAAGTTCAGGTATCACCTAAAAACTATCTTTGCCATCGAATGGAAAGAAGAGTTTATACACCACATTCAAACATCCGCAAACCTTGGGTGATGGTCCGCGAAATGATCGCAGACATCCGCAAGGGTAATGACTTGGCAAAGCGGCTCACCATCCGCGATATCAAAGCGCTTTATCGGCAAAGTTTTCTGGGAATTCTCTGGGCTTTTATTTTGCCTTTGGCCAATACCTTGGTTTGGGTTTTCTTGAACAATAGTGGAATTGTATCGATGGGCGAAACGGCCATTCCCTACCCCATTTACGTTTTTTCAGGGACCATGATCTGGGCCATTTTCATGGAAAGCATGCAAGCCCCGATTGAGAAGACCACCCAAAACAAAAGCATTCTCTCCAAAGTGAATTTCCCGCGTGAAGCGCTCATCGTTGCCGGAATCTATCAAGGGCTTTTCAACGCCTCGGTGAAAGCAATTATCCTGATAGTCGCTCTGGCTGTAATGGGCTATTTCAGCGGATGGTCTTTGCTTCTCTTCCCTGTTGGAGTGGTATCCTTGGTTCTCGCAGGTACGGCGGTAGGCCTTATGCTTACACCGTTGGGAATGCTCTACACCGATATTAGCAAAGCCATTCCGTTGGTGATGCAATTCCTGATGTACACAACT
>CAZKXG010000203.1:3699-6124 GCA_964556465.1 uncultured Cryomorphaceae bacterium
TTCCAAAAGACGGTCTTTCATCACAGATTGTACGCCACAACCCGATCACACCACTTATTATGACTACCCGTGATTGGTTGACGGGCATGCAGCCCGAATTTCTGAATGGATTTATCTGGATGAATCTAGTCGTGATCGTATTATTGATCCTTGTCCTTGTAGCTTATCGGTTGGCAATGCCAATCCTTATTGAACGAATGAACGCTTAGTATGTCAAAGGAAGTTCTGGTAAGAGTTGAAAATGTCTCGAAGAAGTTTTGTCGCGATCTGAAGACCAGCCTGTGGTACGGAGTTAAGGACCTTACTGGCGAATTCTTTGGCGGGCGCGAAGGACAGTCGGAACTGCGACCGAAAGAGTTCTGGGCGGTTAAAGACGTGAGCTTCGAGTTGAGACGAGGAGAATGCCTGGGATTAATCGGACGGAACGGCGCAGGCAAGAGTACACTACTGAAAATGCTCAATGGCCTTATCAAACCGGATACGGGTACGATCACTATGGACGGCCGCGTGGGAGCACTAATTGAATTGGGGTCGGGCTTCAACCCCATACTCACCGGAAGGGAGAACATTTACAACAATGGTTCAGTCTTGGGCATTTCCAAAAAGGAAATCGACAAGGTGATCGACGAAATCATCGCCTTTTCAGAAATCGAAAAATTTATCGACACACCCGTACAATACTACAGCTCAGGCATGAAGGTGCGCTTGGGGTTTTCTGTCGCAGTGCATATGAAGCCTGACGTATTGATCCTAGACGAGGTACTAGCTGTGGGCGATTCCGGATTCAAAATCAAATCGTTCAATAAGATTAACGAAATGATGAAGGATGCGGCTGTCATTTTCGTGAGCCATTCCATGCCCAATGTGGCCATTATCTCCAACAAGATCTTGCTGATGGAATACGGCCAGATGGAATTCGAAGGAGAGGATGTTTCTACCGGAATTGATAAATACTTCGAGCACTTTGGTGGCAATGATCCGAAGGTGGAATACAATGAGTTTGCCCAAATTGAAGAAGTGACGGTGGCCTCTTCCGAGAAATACCGCGACCTGGAAGGAATGCCAGCCGTGGATTATCAAGACGACTTGAAAGTAGGTATCCGAGTGAAAGTGGCCCCGTCGATCGATTGGTTTCACGTGAAGGTTCAACTGACTGACAAGGACCTTAAAATCGTGGGAATCTACGACAGCTTCCAATTTCAAGAGCCCATCCAAAACGATAAAGACATTCACCAACTGGAAGCCATTATCCCAAACTGTATTTTCATCAATGGTGAATACAGTGTAACCATATTTATCCAGCAGCGCGACATGATCCTTAAAAAATGGAACCTACTCGGGCTTTACCGCTATTGGACAAAGTTTAGAGTAAAGGCGAGTGATGCGCTGGGGTATGTGCCTGCGGTTGTTTACCTACCGGGACGAATTCAGTAGGTCAGTTTTTAGTGAGCAATTTTCAGTTTACAGTTTACAGTGGGCAGTTTAGAGTGTACAGTTTTCAGTGGGCAGTTTTCAGTGGGCAATGAATAAAAGGTTGAAATCCCTGAATTTGTATCTTGAAGGGCAATTCAAATAAACCCATACTAATTCCATGTGTCACGATGAAAACAGGAACACTTAAAGATAAGAGCTACGCATTTGCTGTTAAAGTTGTCAAGGTCGGTTACCAACTAATCGAGAAGAAAGAATTCATTCTTTCCAAACAGCTCATTCGGAGCGCTACATCCATTGGGGCAAACGCCGAAGAAGCAAACGGCGCCTATTCAAAAAAAGACTTCCATCATAAAATCAGCATATCCTACAAAGAAGGACGAGAAGCCAGGTACTGGATAAAGCTCTTGCGAGACACCAGCTGGCTTGATAAGGAGCAAGCTCAAGAACTGCTTAACGACTTGGAAGAATTACTTCGAATGATGGGTGCATCACTTCGCACACTGCGAAGTCAATCCAAGTGATTGAAGCCTGAGATGAAGTATGGATCAGATAAGTCAGTCTTTTTTAAGGAAATCTTACTGAAAACTGCTCACTGTGCACTGTTCACTGAAAACTCTTCACAGAACATTAATACATTTGTGCCCCATGGTAAAACACACCAAAAACGAAACATACCTAATCGGCGAAATCGGTCAAAACCACAATGGCTCAGTTGATATTGCGAAGCTGATTGTAGATGCAGCAGCCAGAGAAGTGGAAGAGCAGCTCTTTGGTCTTACCCTAAAAGGAATGGACGCTGTGAAGCTCACGAAGCGAGACTTGAATTACGAGTTAAGCGACTCCCAAATGCGGAGACCATACAACACGCCCAATTCGTTCGGAAAGACTTACGGTGAGCACCGCGAGGTCCTTGAGCTCTCAGACGAACAACACCTGGAAGTTTACAAATACGCCAAGGGATTAGGTCTCGATTTTGTAGAAACACTTTGCG
>CAZKXG010000204.1:0-6112 GCA_964556465.1 uncultured Cryomorphaceae bacterium
GCCGATCCGGGGGCCGCCGTGGTAGAACTTTGTCACAAAAAAGGAATTCAAGTGATCCCGCACACGGGTGCTTCTTCGATCATCTTGGCATTAATTGCATCAGGGTTTAACGGGCAGCAATTTACCTTTCACGGGTACTTGCCCATTGACCAATCAGAACGCAGAAAGGCTATCAGATCTATGGAAGCTCAACATCGAGATACGGGATATACCCAGATTTTCATGGAAACTCCTTTTCGCAATGAAAAGCTTTTTGAAGAACTACTTCAGGTTTGTCATCCTCAGACACTACTGTGCATCGCTCGAAATATTACTACCGAATACGAAATGGTAAGAACCCTCCCTATTCAGGGCTGGAAAAAGAATAAACCTGCTTTGCATAAGCAGCCATGTATATTTGCCATTGGAAACTTGCGCTGATCAATCCTTCGCCAACTCCAGTACTTCGATTTGATAAACCACGGTGGTGTATGGCGGCACCCTGCCATCTGCACTACCTGCACTTCCAAAGGCAAGCCATGAGGGAAGAATGACTTCGGCCTTTTCATGAAGATGCATTTGTGATAGCGCGACTTCCAACCCTTGCAATACCTGATCCTCATTACCATAAACAAATCGCAATGGAGCAGACATTCTTCTGGAGTCATCAAAGACTTCCCCGGCTAAGCTCCTCCCCTGATAGTGAATGACAATTTCCCTTCCTCTCCTTACTCTAGCTGTATCTCCGAGGAGGATTGTCTTGAAGTATGCTCCGTCTTTTTCTTGATATTCAGAGGCCACAGTATCAGTACGCAAAAGTGAATCGAGTCCGACTAACTCTTGCAACCGCCTATCCTCAAGCTGCCGTTTTGTTCGCATCCGATCGATGCGTAAATGGTAAATTAACGTATCCGAATAAGAAAGATCCGCATTTAAAGTATCGCGCAAGGCGGTGACCATTTCCAGACTATCGCCCACTGTTCGGCTTTGCAGGAATTCTCGCAAGGGATCACCTCCTCTTTTAATGAATTGATCATAAACGTAGATGAGCGTATCTGAGCTGTGAAGATGAGTGACTAAAACCTCTACGAAGTATTGCTCTGCTGAATCCAAGGATTGCTCGTTGTCCGAAAACGACAACAACTTCCACTGCAGACCTTTATCCGTTACATTGTATTTAGGAGGCGATTCACAGGAGAGGAATAAGAGAATAAGGCTAGTCCAGACTAACCAATGACAAATCGTAGAAAAGCGCTGCATTGGAAGGTATTTTGTTTTGATCGCCTGTGAGACCGTAGCCGAGGTAAGAAGGCAATATAAGTCTTGCACTATCTCCTACTGATAAAAGCGTTACGGCTTCGTGTAGGCCTGAAACCACATTGCCTTGCCCTACCACAAAGGTAATCGATCCGCTCAAGTCAGTATCCGTGACTCTGGTACCGTCAAGGAGGTGCAGACTGTAAACGATTGATACGACATCACCCGATTTGGCGTCCACCGTATCATCCTCCAGATGATAGATATTCCCGTTTTGGTTTCTTTCATTTCCCAACCGGATTGCGCAATGAACTGATTGATGAGATCCGCTTCTTTGCTGACCTTGCGTTTATTGGCTTCGATTAACTCGTCTTGTGTAGGCATTCGTTGCTGAGAACCCTGACGAGAATCTTTGCACGACGCCGCAAAAAGCAGAATCCACAAGATTAGGATAGTCGCTACTCTCATAAGTCAATGGCTTCTAGCTGAAACCCTGCTTTGGCAACAGCTTCAAATTTTGCGATGGTCTCCTCCAGACTGAGATCGCTACGTCCACCTGCAGCCATTTTATGGCCACCACCTTGAAAAAGCGCTGATGCAATTTTATTCACTTCTACCTTTCCTTTGCTTCTCAATGAAAGTTTGATGTAGCCATCTCTTTCGTAGAAAAATCCCGCTACATGAATACCCTCGATGGAAAGGGCATAATTTACCAGTCCTTCTGTGTCGCCACTATGGTAATTAAAGCGTTCCAATTCATCTTCGCTTAGCGAGATATAAGCAGCACCTGTTTCCCCGATTACTACTGTCTTTTCGCTTAATGCGTAACCCCTAAGCCTTAATTGATCTAAGGAAGAATTGTCATAAACTTCGTTGTAAACCCTCACGTGATCAATTCCGGTAGACATCAGATTCGCCGCTATCCTCATTACTTCAGGCGTAACGGAAGAAAAGCGAAATGAACCCGTATCAGTTACCAATCCGGTATACAAACAAATGGCAGCGTCGGGATTGATTAGATTATCATCATTCATTTCAGCTGCCAGTCTATAGATCAGCTCTGCGGTAGAACTAGCATCACTATCTACAAAGTACTGATCAGCAAAGTCGTCAGGATCTTGATGGTGATCAATCACGTATTTCGGCTTATCTGATTTCATCACCATTTCCTCAAAAGCACCCATGCGGGACGGGTGGTTAAAATCAAGGCAAAAAATGAAGTCGCATTCTTGAATGGCTTTCTTAGCACGATTTGATCGCAAGCAGGCAGCCACTTCAAGAATTTCGGGAAATTATCGGGAGCAACCACGACGGCTTCCACGCCTTTCTCTTTTAGAAAGTGATAAAACCCAAGCGAAGAGCCTATTGCGTCCCCATCAGGGCCCTTGTGCATTGTGATAAGCACTTTTGGTTTCCGTTCTAAAAGGTTTTTGAGCTCTGCGGGATCAACTTTATTTAACATGGCTGCAAAGGTAATGACCTTGCGCTTAAACGTACTCTTTTACCCAAGGGAATAGTCGATCAATCCATTCGTCTGAATTTTCAACCAGAAAATTTAAAAATGCCTGGGTAGCAGGCATATGCTTTTTTCCTCTAAGCCACACCAGACTCCACTGTCCTTTTAGCGGAAGCTTAGAATGGTTGATAATTTGAAGCTCATTGTGTTGAAGTTCTAATCGTGTGCTGTAAATAGAAAGAAATGAAACCCCAAACCCTGCGAGAATGAGCTGCTTTACCGCTTCATTGGTTACCAACTCCATGCTAATATCAGGATCTATACCTTCTTGTTCGAGAAATCTATCCATTCTCTTTCTCGTACCCGACCCTCTTTCTCGATAAATGAATGGTAGTTTTTTCAGATGTTTCGCAGTCAATTTTCCTTTTGGTAACTCAAAGTCTACTGGGTTGGCCGGACCTGCCAAGATCAATGGATTTGGTAAAAAATCAATTTTGCTATAGGCATCAAGAGAGGTACTTGAAGTAGCAATCATAAAGTCTGCTTGGTAGTCTAAAAGCGCGGCCTCACTTTCTTCTCTTTTGGATACATCCAGCGAAATCTTTACCTCGGGATAAGCCTTCTTGAACTCGGCCAAAATAGGGGGAACAAAGTACTTACCTGTGCTGACAACGGAAAGCTTAAGCTTTCCGCTCACTTTTCCTTTTTTAGTGGTCATTCGCTCATCGAGCTCTTCCGTCTTTTTCAAGATTTCTTTTGCCAGCTCTGCAAATTCTCTACCTGTTTCAGTAATGTGAATTTTTCGTCCGATTACTTCTGTAAGGGGCAATCCAACTTGTGTTTGAAGCAGCTTCAACTGAGATGAAACCGCTGGTTGTGTGAGATGAAGGTCTGCCGCGGCTTCAGTCACACTGTCTCGCTCGGCTACTTTCAAAAACACCTTCAATTGGTGAAGAGTAAAATTCATAAGATTCCCTTATATGAATCATAAATATATTGAATATATCCGAACGAATAAATAATTTAACTTTGATGTGTAGAAAAAATGATAGTGTTGCGATACCTGAAAGAAATTGCGACGAATGCTATCTTCTTTTACAGTCGGGTGATTAGTGAACTGCGCTTACTCTTGTAAGCGCAGTTTTCGTTTAATCAAAGTCCACATCACTGTGATTGGCGTTGATAATAATTCGTTTACCTATCTCTTTTTCATTAATGCGGTATTCTTCGGTATGCATCTCTTCTGAGTGGTAATTCACCAAACTTTTGACTGAATGTGGAATTGAGATATCCGTAAATCCACCTTCCATATCCATTCGAAACTCACTCCAAGGACCTGATTCAAAAGTGATATCAGAGAATTGACCGTCAATTTCTATAAGTGTTACACTCTTACTCACATTTTCTATTTTCAAATCAGAATGCTGAGACTTCACAATTAACTCTCCGTTTAACTCATTGATCCTAGCATCTGAAAATTGGAGATCCAATTTTACATCAGTTAAATTTTCCGCTCTCAAATCACCATGCTGTATGTCCAATTCAGCTTTTTGAACTGACTCCAATCGAAGATCACCAAACTGTATTTTAATTTGGCTGTCTTTGCCTTTTACCACGCCCGCATACATATCTCCATGTTGAACTCGTGCATTAACCTTACTACCGGTACCCTCAATCCACACATCTCCAAACTGATTGACAACTTCAATCAAAGTATTTTCCGGAATTAGAACGGTATAGTCTATCGACATCTCTTCTGTAGAAATTCCATCCAAGTCGCTTATGGTTATCAACTCCACTCTATTTCCAATTTCTTTTACGTCGATTCGGACTTTATCTCTTACTTTCTCGTAGTTCCGTTTATTAGATGGAACAACATTAATCTCTACTAATACTTCGATGATCTCGCTATTGTGCGTGTTAATCTTTATGTCTCCAAAAGAATTCTTTATACTCAACTCAGGGTTACTTCCCTTTTTGAATGATCTCTCCACTTTCTGATCGATCTGGGCATTTACCCCAATGAACAGGAGGAGAAATAAGCTAATAGATAGTATTGTTTTCATGATGATCAGCTTAATTGTTCTAGTTTAATTTTTTCTAACTCTTCTACTATTTTCAACCTCAGCCTGAAGTTTTCGATCATGGCTAAGACCACTCTATCGTCTGTACCGCTTCGGTAGAGTTCCCTTTCCAAATATTCGTATTCCTCATTTAATGAAGCCAATTCCTGAAAGAGGATTTTTACCTCAATATCTGTTTCTGACAATTCTTGAAGTTCAGCGTACTTTTCTTCCAATTGGGATGTGTAATACAATTCGATGTCGGCCATATCAGATGAGACATCGCTCAAAGCCATTGATCCATATTGAACATCAACGGGACTATTAAATCGAGGAAGTAGTAAACTTCCACCTGCTACTAGCAAGACAATGATAGCCGCGGCAACACGCCAGAACCCTTGCCGATTCTCATTGTCGTGTTTCCTTTTTTCGAGCTTCATCGCAAAGCGGTTCTCATGCCCCAAGGGCATCTGCTCCTCATCAAAGGAATCCCGCTCTTCATTTATGAAATTTTCAAAATCAGACATATGTTTCGTTTACCAATTCAATAATTTTATTCTTAGCTCGCGCATACTGTGCCCGAGATGAAGCTTCCTTAATCCCCAGCTGCTTTGAGATGGATTTATGATCCATATCTTCAAAGAGATGAAGAGAGAAAACCACTCTGCATCCTTCCGGCAAATCTTTCATCGCCCTTTTTATTCGATCGACATCGTAATTTCCTTCACCATTGTGATCATAGCCTTGATGACCAGCATCGATATCTGCATCCCTGTCAAAAGAAACTTTGCGCTTCTTTAAGTGATCGAGGCATTTGTTTATTGCAATTCTACAAATCCAACTGGCCAGCTGAGAATCTCCGCGAAAAGAGTCAATCCGATCAAACGCTTGAATAAATGCTTCTTGCATAAAATCCTCTGCCTCGTGGGCATCGTTCAAAATTCTGAGGCATGACGCGTAAACTCTACGGCAGCATGAGTTGTACACCTCAGTCTGCACTTTGCGGTCACTTTTTAACTGTTTTTTGATCAGGCTGATTTCCATCCGCTGGTTAAAGGCTTCACGAGTTTGACGAGTAAAGATGGAGTTTTGCTACAAGAGCTGAAAATATTTTCAAGAAAGGCAAAAATAGAGCTTCATATTTTGACCTAAGTCAATAAAATAGAGCATTTTGGGCATTTCATCTTTTTATCTCAAAGTCTCACTGAAGCTCCTGAGCTTTCGCCGCAAAAAGTGAGATATGACTGCCTGTGACTTGTAATTTGAGAAAACACTTCCTAACTATCACTCTACTCCCAACTGACTATTGACTACTTCGTAAATAAGCAATTGACGATCAAGCACCTCAGCGTATTTC
>CAZKXG010000205.1:0-6083 GCA_964556465.1 uncultured Cryomorphaceae bacterium
ACAAAGTTCCGCTTTTTGTAAACCGATACTTCGGCGAGTTCTACCAAGACCTTTTTCACCGAGCATACCACAAGGAGGGTAGGAGTGCCGTGTTTTTGGAATACGCTTGGAATGTAAGCCCTATGCAAGGGGTAAAGTGTGACCCTTGCGTATCGCCACCGCCGGTATTTGGCGATTTTGCCACCGCAGGAGTCAATTGGGTAACTGGGATGAATTACGAAAGCCATGTGTTTTTTACCCGTCTACATGTGCGCTATACGAAAGATCGATTCCCACAAGATTTGCAATTTCAGGTTACCCCAAATGCTGAACATTTCCAAGCCCGTTACATCATCACTCATCCTGCTAAAGGTGATTTGAATTGTGAGGCCGGAGATAGATACGTTCGGGATTTGGAAAATAGAAGAAGCTTAGAAGTAAAGGAGCTTGCAGCTTTGGCCGGATGGACGAATCCCAATTACGCTGACTATGTAACCGAATACTCAAAACGCTTTAAGCCCGACAAGTATGCGCCACAGAGAAATTCATTCTTACCCTCAGCGATTTTGCCCGGAGGAGATGATGAAAGTGGATCATGGGCCAAGTGGTTATTTCCGCTGGCAGTGATGGCCGGGGTGATTTTTTTGGGCCCCAAGCGAAAGCGAGAAGACGCCTGATGCAACCTTGTACGTTCTTCTAACGTCATTATGGGTGAGCGACCAATCGTTCACCCTTTTTTCCATTCAGACCGCCTTATAGTTGATGAAGTTTCTTAGGAGATATCTCCTGAGTTTGAAGTGAATTAATTACATTACAAGCTATAAGTTATGGCAACAAAAAAAATATTCCTACTCGCCTTTTTATTTGTGTGCTTCTCGGTTACTACAAATGCCCAGAAATCGTCAGGCGACGATGCATTGCCCGATAGCCCTTTGGATATTTTCATCCCCAATGCATTTACACCCAATGGTGATGGATTGAATGATTCTTTTAGAACCCAAATCAACGGACCCGAACTCGAGTTGTATGAGTTTATGGTGTTGGATCGAAATGGTAAAGAGGTATTCTACACGACAGACCCCAATGAAAATTGGGATGGAACCATCAAAGGAAGTTCTTTTTCTTCAGGCACTTCTATGTTTATTTACATCCTGAAAATTAAATCGGTAGAAGATAGAGGGCCAATGACTCTAAGAGGTCATGTGGTAATGATCCGTTAGGCAAAAACGGGTTTTCTCGATTCTGCCGCTCTTTGAATCTTAAGGAGAAGATCAACGGATGAATTCCCGTTCAATCTGATTAAACCTACTCTTCTGGCGGCAGCCATGCTCGCTTCTTTCAAAAAATTGTCTCGACATCCGATATTGATCATTGCCTTATACATCGCCTTTCGAACATGTCGGGGCTCATCTTTAATGCATCCGGAAATCGCGTTGATGTGATCGATAAAAAAGTCCTCGCCTAAAGTATTCTTTTGCTTGGCTACAGATGCCAATGTAGAATAGGCATAGCAGCGTTTATCAGCATTTTTGCTCTTTTTCCATACGTCTATAAAGTGAACGGCATATGGGGATTTAGCCACAACATTTTCGCAAAACTTATCCGAAAAAGGGGAGGGGTATACCTGCTCAATTCTGTCAGACATTTCGTCAATGGTGTAGCTCTCGCCATCATCAATGTAGGTTCCCAGTACTTTGAGATCGTGGTTGCGACTCGCGTAGAGCTCATCGGCTAGAACGGCGTCAGTATTCAGCGGTTTAGCGATTTTTTGAACGGTAGTGATGTTTAATCCGAAGGTCTCATCACCGTTTGTGATCTTTTCCGACCAACCGTTCTTAATGTCGTTTGAAGCAATAGTCTTTAGTTCAGTGGTAAGTTCATCTAAAGTCATATGGTTAAAATAGTAGTTGGTAATCGAAGATAGGTGATATTTTCTGAAAGCGAAAAGAATGCGACCGGTAATTCATTTACATCGGGTTGTTCATAGGCCGTTGTGAATTGACGAATACAGGAGTCATTTTTTTAGCTCAACGTTTCCCAAATCAAAGGAGAACCATAAAGGTTATTCACCTTTTGAACTGCGATCTCAACGTACCTTGACTTTAGCAAAAGGTCTTACATTTGGCAGGCAGATTTTCGGTAATCCGTTTCCGTTTTACGATTCTTGGCCACTGCAATAGTTGATATGACCATAAGCAAATTCCGAACGACCGTTGACACGTCCATCGCTACTTGGTCATTGTCCTTGTTTATTCTTCTCATCTCGGTAAAGCTGCTCTTTGAAGAAACGGATTTCCCGCTATTGGATTCATCGCGGATATTTATCAGCAAGGCTACCATTGACGGAGCTTCTGTAGGAAATCGAGTGTCTCTTTTTTACCAAATCTGTGTTTTCGTATTGGCCGTTTTTCCGCTACTATTAATTCTTTCCAAAAGGTTCGTTCGTAGGTATTCCAAAGCTTCTTCGGGACTGATTTATTTGGCTTCTTCTGGGGTGATTCTCCTCATGGCTGATGCTATGGGGTATGAGTCGGGTCAGGCGACAAAATCAATCGCTATTTTACTGGGATTCTTTTGTTTGCTGCACGGTTTTCGAGCACCGAAAAGTACGGTCAAAGTGTTTCCTACAGTTATATTGGTTGCATTTATTTCTTCATCCATTCTACTGTTTTTCTTTAACTCTAGTCGTGTCGTTACAGCCCAGTTTGAAACGATATTTCTTCTTCTGGTCGTAGTCGTTATGGCAACTCACTATGCCTTCACAGTCAAATTAAACTTCTTGTCAAGAGAGTTCTTTGGTATTTTGATTCCCCTGTCTTTAAACCCATTGCTGATATTTGTTTCTGTCGAAAGTCATTTTCTTTTTGAGGATGGAACCTCCCTTCTTTCTTACAAAAAGGTGTTCGTTATCCTTTTTTTGATTCTTGGAGTGATTTGGCTCTTTCTACAAAAGAAATACCGCTTGAACGTGAACACCATTTCGGGGCGATTTTTTGCACCTGCTGCTCTAGTCACGTTTTTACTGCTCGTCTTTTACAAGCCTTTAATTGAACAACCCACCGCTTCCTATTTGTTGTTCGAATTGGCCAATCCTGCCAATGCTCAGTTGAATATTTTTCAGTTTGGTGAACTTCCCTTTGTCGACTTTATGACTTCCCATATGTTTTCGGAGCAATTCTATGGAATCATATACCACCTCATTTATGGTTATGATGGTAATCTCGACTTTCAAGTTTATACATTTCTGTACTTCATCGTTTTGTTTCTGTTGGCTTTTGCTTTCGGAAAAAAGCTTTTTCAAAGCTGGATACCAGCTCTGCTCTTGGTTGTTCTTTTTCCATTTTTTGATCAAATATTTCCGAGAGACTTATTCTATTCGGTAGTTGGGTTTGGAGCTTGCCTTTATGCTGTCAAAAATTCTACTGTTAAAAGCTACGTGCTTCTTTTGGCTGCCTTAATTGCACTGGTCGTATGGCGGTTAGAAACAGGAGTAGCTACTTTATTTACTGCTGCATTTTTTATCCCATCGATGTATTATGTTGAGCGGCGTTTTCCCCAGCCACGAGTTTTGTTGAAAGCCACAGGGATTGTGAGTCTCATCGTTATTTTTCTTTTGATCATAGCAAGCTCAATTCGCTCAGTGGATCATGTGTTCGGAAATTTTTTGACAGCCTACCACTATATCTCGGCCAATCAAGCCCATGGCTACTCAGAAATTGCAACAGGCTTCGATCACCATCTGTACGTCATCCTTTTCCTTCTCCCGTTAGTTGCTTTGATGGCTGTGGTATTTGGAGTCAAGCGCTTATCCCACATGGTATCTAAAGAGCAGCAGTTCACTATGAAAGGGGCCATCTTCTTTTTTCTCATTTTTTTGACAAACTTTCCGAGAGGACTCGTACGACATGGATTTTTAGAAAACCAAGACAGGTATTATACTGCAACATTTTTTCTTGCATTGGCACTCTTCATTCTTTCGTTGGCTCGAATTCGTAGTGTCCCTTCGCGTTATGTTGTATTCTGTTGTTCTGCTTTCTTGTCCCTGTTGTCTGTTAAGTACATCGCGCTGCCTAAAGGGGATGCCCCAATTGAAAGCTATTTTTCAAATTCTACCCTAGTGGATTTGGATAGACAGCTGACTGCGGCAAATGAAAGGGTAGTGGGTTACGAGATGTTCATGGATGGGTACTCAGAATTTTGTGATTTTGTCGACGCTAACTTGGCTGAGCAACAAACCTTTTTGGATTTCTCCAATGAACCGATGCTTTACTACTATACAGGGCGAAGAGTTCCTTCATACTTTGCACAGAGTTTGCAAAATACAATCGATGACTACACCCAATTCAACATGCTGAGCCGAGTAGATACTGCCATGGTTCCGATGGTCGTTTACTCTCACGATCCACCAAATTGGTTTGACGCAACTGATGGAGTCCCCAATGCAATGCGACAGTATTTAATCGCAGATTATATCTACAGATATTACCGTCCGTTTGAAGTAATCAGTGGGTTCCGTGTTTGGATGTTAAAATCTCACCTATCCGGTGCTTATGCTCCTTATGATGACGCATTGCTCAACCAATCCTATGATTACGGAAACTCAGCTTGGGTCATATACAAGCATTTTGATGAAAGGGGAGAGGACTTGGAAAAAATTTATGAGCAGCAATTCGAAGACCAGTATGTTAAGTTATCATCCGAAGTGGTTGGACAGCCTTCTCATTTTATGTCAATTACTCTCAATGAAGGAGTGAGTTCACAGGTAGTCACGTGCAAGCTGATCGACGCTGGGAAGGAGGTAGGTTCAGTGAGTATAGAAACCAACGAAAAATGCCGAAACTACATGATCCCGATCTCCAATCATTTATCTTGGCATGAATTGTCGCCTGACTCCATTCGTTTCGAGTCCCAGCTACTCGATAAGATGAAGAGCATCGCCTTTTATAAAGACTTGAGAAGTGCAAACTAAGCATCAATTAAATATTGATAGGTACTTGGCGAGGCCCGCGGCTTCCATCTTGAACTATTTGGTTCGTCTGGTTGGGAAGATTCTTTCCTTGGACCATTCTTTGGAAAAAGACTTTAGGAAAATAGCGGTTTGTAAATTTAAAGGCATGGGCAGTATCATTCAAGCTACGCCCATGTTAGCGGCTTTGCGCGAGCGGTATCCCGAAGCCGAACTTACCTTTGTATCTACTCTTTCTAATAAAGCCGTACTCGATAAAATTGAATTAATCGACCGTGTTGTCGTTATCGATGATTCAAGTTTTTGGAGACTTATTCGATCAAATGTTATCGCCCTGCGCTCTATTATCAAGAGGCGCCCTGATGTTTATTTTGACCTTGAGATATACTCCCATTACAGCGTGATATTTACGGCTTTAACCCTTTCGCAAAATCGAATCGGGTTCTACCTGCGAGCCAGTTCTTATCGTATGGGTATCTACACACATATGATGTTTTACAATCCTTTGGTGCCGATCTCAAAGGTTTACTTGCAGCTGGCGCACCTGCTTGGGTGCGAGGAATCCACCACTGAGCTGTACCGACTTTCAGGAGAGCTTCCTGAAGGCTTCGACGCAGAGAATTACATTGTTATTAACCCAAATGCATCCGACCTGAGATTGGAGCGCAGGTGGGGCAAAGAGAATTTCTGTGGGCTTATTCGGATTTTATCGCAGAAAATGCCGGACCATCCTATACTGCTTATCGGAAGCAGGTCTGAGAGAGGGTATGTCGGAGAGATCGTGGAAGCATTGTACGATGTTTCGAATGTTGTAAACCTGGCGGGAGAAACGAGCCTCTCTGAGCTTATTGCCATAATAGATAAAGCTAAGTTTATGATCAGCAATGATACAGGGCCGATGCATATCGCGTTTAGTACCAATACCCCTGTCGTTTGCCTTTTTGGGCCATGCTCTCCTAGTCAGTATGGGAATTTCAAGAATGCCTATACCATCTATAAACGGGTTTACTGTAGTCCTTGTGTTCACGAGTTTCAGGAGCCACCATGCAAAGGAGTGAATGTTTGTATGCAGTTGATTCAAATTGAAGATGTCCTGGACGGTGTTGAAAAGCTGCTTGCACCTGCGGATGATGTGGTT
>CAZKXG010000206.1:0-6046 GCA_964556465.1 uncultured Cryomorphaceae bacterium
GAAATAAGAGTAAATGTGGTATCTGAGTTAATTCTGACTTGTTAAAGTTGAGCGGTTTTAGAATATTTTGATCAAAGCAAGTTGTAATTCCAAACATGGACGTACAGGTTCAATAATCCAAACGGATTGGTTTAGAGTTTATAATCCCGAGAAAGCCGCAATTTTAATTGACCTTGATCAAATTTCGAGCTTCAATTACCAGTTGCGCCATTATCCCTTATCTTCACCGTCCTAAGTTATGGGTGAAATTTTTGACTGCATTTGGATTACGGGAGCAAGCTCGGGCATCGGCGCTGAAGTTGCCAGGCAATATTCAAAAGGGGATAGCAGGCTGATTCTAAGTGCTCGAAGTTCGGATAAGCTGGAAGCGCTAAAGCGAAGGTTGCCAAATCCTGATAGGATCACGATTGCTGCCCTTGATTTATCCGATTCCACTTCCATACAAACTGCTGTTGATAAGGTCTTGGCAGAAGGGATAATCCCGAACTTGGTGTTTCATGCAGGAGGCATTAGTCAACGCTCGTATGCTCTTGAAACCTCGATGGATGTAGATCGTCGAATTATGGAGGTAAATTATTTCGGTACAATAGAGTTGACAAAAGCGCTCCTGCCAGCCATGATAAAAAATGGCGGAGGAAGTTTTGCTGTCGTTTCAAGTCTGGTGGGTCTTTTCGGATATGGGGTGCGTTCTGCATATTCAGCCTCAAAACATGCATTACACGGATTTTTTGAGTCTCTCGATGTGGAGTTGGGAAACCAAGGAATCAGTTCAACCTTGATTTGTCCGGGTGGAGTTCAAACAAATATTTCACTCAATGCGCTTCAGGGAGATGGTTCCAAAACAGGTGTAATGGATGAAATGCAGAGTGCAGGAATGCCCGTAGAAGTAGCAGTGGAAAAGATGCTGGCTGGAGTCAAACGAAAAAAACATTTGTTAGTCATAGGAAGCGGGAAGGAAAAGCTTGGTGTTTTTATGTACAAGTACTTCCCGGGTATTTTCTTTAAAATTGCAGCAAAGCAAAACCCACGAGGATCAGTTAAGCTTTAAATCATGAGCAAAAACATCGGCGGAATTCAGCAGATAGGAATAGGTACGGTAGACGTGCATAAAGAATGGTCTTGGTACAGAAAGAATTTCGGTATGGACATCCGAATCTTTGAAGATGCTGCAGAAGCTCCACTAATGACTCCTTACACGGGAGGGGCAGTTCAAAAAAGAGTAGCTGCCTTAGCTATGAACCTTGAAGGAGGCGGAGGTTTCGAAATATGGCAGTACACTTCGCGTACTCCCAAGCCCGCTGATTTTCCGATTACCCTTGCTGAAGTAGGTTTTTTGGCCTGCAAGATGAAAACTCGAGATGCCGAGAAGGCATATCAGCATTTGAAAAAGAACGGTTCTTCACTGTTAACTGAGGTTAGAGTGAACCCTATTGGCCAAAAGCACTTCTATCTCCATGACAAATCTGGAAACCTCTTTGAGGTTTTAGAGGCGAGTGAGTTTTTCAAAGACATCAATAGCCCTGTTGGAGGTGTCTATGGCTGTTTGATTGGCGTTTCAGACATGGATAAATCCATTGCTTTTTACAAAAATGTTCTGGACTTTGATTTGATCAAATCTGATGAGAAAGGTATGTCCGAAGATTTTTCGGGACTACCCGGGTCCAATCAAAAATTCAGACGAGTAATTCTGGAAAAGAGCAAGATGCCAATCGGGCCTTTTGCCCCATTGCTTGGAACGAATCAAATTGAATTGATCGAGCCGCTTGAAAAAAAGGGTAAGAAGATTTTTGAAAATAGATTCTGGGGTGATTTAGGGTTCATTCACCTTTGCTTCGATGTTCAAGATATGGATGGATTGCGTGCTAGAGCAGAAGCTCAGAATCATCCGTTTACAGTAGATAGCGCCAATAGTTTTGATATGGGAAAAGCAGCGGGTCGATTTGCTTATGTCGAAGATCCTGATGGCGCCTTGATTGAGTTCGTTGAGACCCATAAGCTTCCAATAGTCGAAAAATGGGGCTGGTACCTCAATCTTAAGAAGAGGGGAGATCAAGGTAAGTCTCTGCCCAAGTGGTTATTGAATTGCTTCCGATTTAATCGAGTGAAAAATTAGGTAATTCAACTCCCGGATTTTTCTTCATCCATTCATTGATTACCTTTTTCCTTCCGATATTTCTAGTGATGTAATCTTTTCTTAGATCAAAACCACGTGCAGGAGAATATTCTCTTCCGTAGTATATGATTTGCAAATGCAGCTTATTCCAAAAATCTTTTGGAAAGAGTCTTTTAGCATCTCGTTCGGTCACCTCTACATTTTTCCCGGTTGAGAGCCCCCATCTAAACATGAGTCTGTGGATGTGAGTGTCTACAGGAAAAGCGGGAACTCCAAAGGCTTGTGACATCACGACAGAGGCTGTTTTGTGTCCAACTCCAGGTAATGTTTCCAGATACTCCATATCTGCCGGAACCAGACCGTCTTTCTCGCTGATCAGTCTTTTAGACAGCTCTGAAATCGCCTTGCTTTTTCGCGGAGAGAGGCCACAAGGTTTGATGATACTCCTTATATCCTCAACCGGCAATTTGGACATGCTCAATGGATTGTCTGCTTTTTCAAAAAGATGAGGAGTGACGATATTTACACGTGCATCGGTGCACTGAGCGCTTAGAAGTACAGCAATCAGCAAGGTGTAAGGATCTTTATGGTCAAGAGGGATATCCATAGTTGGATAAAGCTTTTCCAACTCTTTAATCACGTATGCTGCTTTTTGAGATTTTGTCATTTCTTTTGGTCAATTGAATCCTTCGAAGTCGGATTGCAAAAGTAGAATAGTCAAAGAATGATTTTCACTTCAAATTATTTAACCCTCGTGTACATTTCGATTTCATAAATAATGGTAAAATTGAAACCTTACAAGAATAAATTATTTGTAGGCTATTGATTGCTTGAGCCCTAGTATTGGTGAGTCTTTGATTCAAATCGTTTCATCGGATATATGCTTTAATTCATCAGTTAAATTGACTTCTTCATCAAACATGTTGATCTTTGAAGTTCATTTTTAAACCAAATTTAAGATGCTTACAAATCGAAAGTACACACTACTAGCAGTGCTTCTAACTTTCTTCACCTACTTGGGTACAATGGGCCAAGACGTAGGGTGCGGAGACCAATGGTTCGACTCCGGAGGAGCAACAGGGATCTATTCTGCCAACGAACTCACGACAACAACTTTTTGTCCTGATGTAGATGGTGAAATTGTTACCCTGACATTCAATTACGTTGATATTGAAACGACCGCTGGAACAGGTGTTCAGCAAGGTTGTTGGGATTTTATTGAAATTTTCGATGGACCTGATACAGATTCGCCTTCTCTAGGTGTTTTTTGTGGTGAAGAAAGCGGAGATGGAGGAGTTCCATCTAACCCCGATGCACTTCTGAGTATTGGTGACGCATTTACCGCAACCAATGCGGACGGGTGCTTGACTGTAGTTTTTGATTCTGATGGATCTGTTCAGGAAACAGGATGGGAGGCACTTGTTTCTTGCGGTCCTCCACCGGATTGTGTAGCTCCGGAAGTTTCAGTTACTACTGAACGTAGCTGTGAAGATTTTAATTTTGATGCTGTTGTTACCATAGATGCTCCTTCTCCGGGAGGAGCCCCGCTACTTGTTGTAACTGCAACGTTAGATGATATTCAAATTGGCGGAGGAACAGTTCCGAATTTGGCTGGTCAAACGGTTGAACTCGATGATCTTCCTTTGGATGCAGGAGTAGTTATAACAGTAGATGTGCTGGGTTCTTCTTGCACAGTTACGGAAGTTGCCAACATTTCTTCAATAGGTTGTCCTGTTCCGCTTACTTGCGGTGATGGTGTAGAAGTAGACTATTGCTACGACAATAATGACGACGCTTTATTTGTTTACGAAAGCCCTGAAGGCGAGCCCGTAATTTTGTTTTTCCAATCGGGATTAATTGAATCTTGTTGTGATGATGTGTTTATCTACGATGGATTGGATAATACAGGTGAACTTCTATTTAGCGGAAACAATGGCGGTGATCTAACCGGTGTTTCTGTTACTGCAAACTCAGGAGCTCTTTACATGGAGCTTGATACGGATGGCTCTGTGAGTTGTGCAAGTAGCACAACTTATGAGAATGGATGGTCTTGGATCGTTGGCTGTGGAGATTTTGATATCCCGGGTTGCATCGATCCTGAAGCATTGAACTTTTCACCGGAAGCTACGGTAGATGATGGTTCTTGTATTTATCCTGCAGAAAATGATGAGGCATGTGGAGCAGTTGTTCTGGAATGCAATGGTCCTTCTTTAACTGGAAACTTCGATGCGGCAAGCATCAGTGATATTTTACCGATCGCGGGATGTGGAAGTACATTCACACCTCCTACGGGTGACCTTTGGTTCCAATTCGAAGCTAACGGAACAAGCACATACTTGATCTCAGCTGAAAACGGACCTGACATGGTCGTTGCTCTTTTTACGGGCGATGACTGCGGAAACTTAGTAGAAGTGGAAGGTTGTTCAGACTTTCCTGAGTCCTTCACAGGAACCTACGAAGCAGGAACGTATTACTTCTTGGTACGACCTTGGAGCGGCTCAACTTTTAACAACGCTTACGACGTAAGTTTGACTTGTGTAGACGGAGCACCTGACAACGATGAACCTTGTGGAGCGATTGCACTTGAGTGCAACGCTGAAGGCTTGAATGGATCTTTCCTCGGAGCTACTTCTACCATTGACGATGAGTGTTTCGGAACAGGTACAGGAGATGTATGGTACAGCTTCGTTGCAGATGGAGAAACGGCATACAGCATTGAAGAAACCTCTTTTAGCAATGTGGTGATCGCTCTTTACACGGCGAGTGAATGCGATGGAGAACTGGAAGAAGTAATTGCTTGTCAGGATTTCCCGGAAAGCTTTAACGGTGTTTACGATGCCGGAAATTACTTTGTGAGAATTCGTCCGGCAAATGCTGAGCAGACTTTCACGATTGAATTGAACTGTGCTACTCCACCTGCAAATGATGCTATCTGCAACGCTGAGCCTATTTCATGTGGTGAAGATGCCGAAGGAACTACCTTGGGATCTACATTTGATGAGGTTGGTACTTGTGGTACCTCAAACACCCAACCAGGCGTTTGGTATGAGTTTACACCAGATATTGACGCAATTGCTAGTTTTTCTACTTGTGATCAGGCAGATTTTGACACGAAAATCTCGGTTTTCACTGCAGCAGACTGCGAAGCCAACTTAGTATGTGTTGCCGGATTGGATGACTCGTTCCCATGTACAGGCAATTCCACGCTTTTAGGAGATGTAGATGTTTTTGCAGGTCAGACTTATTTCGTCCTTGTTCACCAGTTCGGCGCTGCCGGTGGAAACTTTACGCTATCCGTAGCTTGTGAGGAAGTGGTACTCGACTGTCCCGGTTTGGGTAATATCGGCGATCCATGTGATGACGGTGATCCTGCTACAGTGAATGACGTGATTACTGAGGATTGCGAATGTCTAGGTACACCTCCACCTCCGGGTCAGGTTTGTGGTATTCCAATCGATGTGACTGAATTGCCTTACCAAGATATTGACAACACTTCTAACTATGGCGATGACTATGAAACAACAGATCTTCCGCCATTGGCTCCTGATGCGATCAGCAATGGATACAGTACGTTATACTTTGGTGGTGATGATGTTGTTTATGCCTACACCCCAACTGAAGATCAATTTATCGATGTAACCTTAAGTAATCACGGTACATGGACAGGTTTATTTGTTATTGAGGGTTGTCCTTTCGAATCGACTATCGGATCACACACTGCTTCTGATAACTTAGGTCGAGAAATCGAAAACCTTCCGGTTTCGGCGGGTGTAACGTACTACGTGGTAGTTTCTACTTGGCCTGCGCCTCAGAATACAGACTACCAGTTGAACATCAATATTGCCGGATTTGACTGTCCTGATTTGGAAGCTGACTTTGGCGATCCATGTGATGACGGAGATCCGTTAACTACAGATGACGTAATTACTGAAG